>NZ_KE384200.1:0-310856 GCF_000424485.1 Butyrivibrio sp. WCD2001
CGCATGTAGGGCAGAATCTTGAATGACAACGAAAGGGAATAAATTTGAGAGTACCACAATCAGGGCAGCCGTACATGGCGCCGCCATAAGCAGGATCCCCGCAATTGATCATCTTATCGATGTTTTCTATTTCGGTCTTGCGGGGATGAAGAGTATATTGAATTTCTTCATAATGATCGCGGAACAGATCTTGTAGAGTATTTCGTTTCATAAAATCATTATGAATGAGTTGAGGCAAAAAACAACCCCACCCCTCATGATTGAGGGGCAGGGGAGTTGAGGTGCCGTAGGCACTTTTTTAGAGTACGATTGCATAACTTAGCTCTGTTTGCAGTGGATGAAAGTCTCACAAATTCATGAATAATTAATTGTTAAAATAATCGAAATGACGATATAATATATATGAATGCACGATTTTGTGCTTGGCGCGAGAGGATGCCCGGATGAAATCGTGTTCTACTTTTCTTGACTAGCACAAGGGTTGTTGCAAAAGTGGCAGAAATGATTAAATAATCATTGCAAAAGTGGCAAAAACAATTCGATAACGGTTGCAAAAGTGGCGAAATGTCTTACAATCAATATAGGAGGAATCTTATATGATTGCAAGAAAAGTAGAAAAATCGCTCTTAGATTGGATAGATAATTCTGATAAGGCGCTTTTGGTAAGCGGAGCAAGACAGGTTGGGAAGACATATACCATACGGAAGTGCCTTAATGAAAAAAGCGCGGATTATTTAGAAATAAATTTAATTGAGAATCCGGAGGTAATACCGCTTATAGAAAAGGCAATGAGCGTTGATGATTTTATTGTTAACGTCTCGGCTATTACAAATTATAAGTTTGTACCCGGCAAAACAATAATATTTATCGATGAAGTTCAGGAAGTTCCGGATATTGTCACCAGGATAAAGTTTTGGGTGGATGATGGCCGGTTTAAGTATGTGCTTAGCGGTTCACTTCTTGGAATCGAACTCAAAAATCTGAGATCAGCGCCGGTTGGATATATGACAGAAATAAAGATGTATCCGTTGGATTTTGAAGAATTCTTAGCTGCTTCCGGAGTAACAGAGGAAACACTTGCCTATTTAAAAAAGTGCTTTCGTCAAAAGAGTGAGGTCGGTGATGCAGTCAATTCCAAAATGATGGAGCATTTTAGAAGGTACCTCGTAGTTGGTGGTATGCCGGATGCAGTAAAGGAATATATAACTACCGGGAACATTTCAGTAGTTACTGAAATACAGAATAATATAATAGAACTGTATAAAAGGGATTTTACAAAATATGAAGAAAAGGAAAAGAAACTAAAGCTCATTTCTATATATGACCTGATGCCAACGGAATTATTACGGCAGAATAAAAGATTTAACTATGCTGATATAAAAAAAGGCTTGAAATTTGAACGAATAGAAAGCAGTTTTTTATGGCTGAAGGCGGCAGGGGTAGTGATAACAACATATAAAGCGACAGAGCCAAGAGTTTCTCTTAAACAGAATGAAAAGAGTTCCTTTGTAAAATTGTATTCTTCGGATGTTGGATTACTTACCGGTCAGTATGGCAGGGCTATGAAAGCAAGTATACTTGCTGATGATAATAAAGTTAATCTTGGCGGGGTATACGAAAATGCTGTTGCGCAGGAACTACATGCACATGGTATTGAAAGCTATTACTATAACAGCCATAGCATAGGAGAACTTGATTTTGTGATAGAGAATGATTTCCATGTTGTTCCGATAGAAGTGAAAAGCGGGAAAGACTATACTGTTCATTCAGCAATAAATAAAGTTACAGATAATAAGGAATATGAAGTACAAAAGGCGTTTGTTTTTGCTAATTGTGATATTTCTGTTGACGGTAAATTTATTTACATGCCGATTTATATGTGCGCGTTTGTAAATGATGATGTTGAATTACCAATTCTAGAGCGACTTTAAGTGCTGTTTATTAGGAAAACTGATGACAGATGGAAGACTTGGGAGAATAATGCAAGAGAATTATTATAAGATGTTAGGAGTATCCGAGCATGAAAAAACAAATTGGTGTATTAACAGCTACAAGAGCTGAATTTGGACTTCTTAAGCCTCTTATTTTGAGATTACTCGAAGAAGAATTCTGCGATACAAGAGTGCTTGTTACCGGTATGCACCTCTCCCCGGCATTTGGCAATACATATAAAGAGATAGAGGAAGCAGGTATTCCAATTGCAGAGAAAATAGAGTGTATTACGGAGGGCGATACTCCTAAGGATATTTCAAATAACATGGCAATGGCTATGACCGGGTTTGGGGACTATTTTGCCAATAACAGATTGGACTTGCTGATTGTGCTGGGAGACCGCTATGAGACTATGGCGGTATGTATGGCTGCGATGGTAGCAGAGATACCTATTGCACATATTCATGGCGGAGAGGCTACAGAGGGTCTGATTGATGAAGCTATACGTCATTCCATCACGAAGATGAGCCAGCTCCATTTTGCGAGTACAGATATTTATAGAAACAGAATAATACAGATGGGCGAACAGCCGGACAGGGTATTTAATGTCGGAGCATTAGCTGTTGAAAATACTAAGAATACTGAATTTATTTCAAGAGAAGATTTGGGAAAAGATCTTGGAATCGACTTATCCGGTGATTATGCGGTTGTAACATTTCATCCGGTTACATTGGAAGAAAACAGTGGGGTTGAGCAGTTTGATAAGCTGATGGAGGCTATGGATGCGTTCCCGGATATGAAATATATCATTACAAAGGCAAATGCAGACGCAGGTGGAAGATATATAAACAGCCGTATAGATGAATATGCGGAAAAAAGGGACAATGTTGTTGCTGTAACATCGCTTGGTGTCAAACGATATTTAAGTGCGGTGAAGGGGTGCTGTATTGTTCTTGGAAATTCATCAAGCGGTATAACTGAGGCTCCTTGCCTGCATGTTCCTACAGTAAATATTGGAGATAGGCAAAAAGGAAGGCTTATGCCGGATAGTGTTATATGCTGCGAGCCCGAAAGCGAAGCAATCATTGATGCTATGAAAAAAGCTGTTAGCGATGATTTTCGAGAGAAAGTCAAAGCGATGACAAATCCTTTTGGAGATGGAAATACATCTGAGAAAATTACAGAAATAATTCGTTCCATATTTGAAAAAGACGGAAACATAGGAATTGTAAAGAATTTTTATGATATAGAGGTGAACGGGTGAAGAGGACGATTTTTATAGGATGTGTAGAGAGCTCATATGTTATTTTGAGACATATGTTGGAGAATGGCTTGATGGTTTCGGGAGTTATAACGATGGAGAGTTCAGCTTCCAATGCGGATTTCCATTCTCTGGCTCCACTGGCTGAGCAATATGGAATTGACTGCTTTGTCACAAAGAATATCAACGATGAAGAGACGATGGAATTTGTCAGATCCAAGGATCCGGAAGTGATTTATTGTTTTGGATGGTCAAGACTGATTGGCAAAGAACTTTTGTCATTACCAAATTACGGAGTAATCGGTTTTCATCCGGCAGCGATACCGAGCAACCGAGGACGACATCCTCTTATATGGGCACTTGCGCTTGGTTTAGACAAAACAGCTTCTACATTTTTTGTGATGGATGAAGGCGCAGACACGGGAGAGATTATCAGCCAAAAGGAAATCATTATTGACTATGAGGATGATGCACAGTCGCTATATGACAAAGTCCTTCAAACTGCTAAAGATCAGGTGATAGAGTTTACAGATAAGATTAGCAATGATTTATTATCACGGATGCCGCAAGATCCGAAAGCCGGTAATACATGGCGAAAACGTGGACGCATGGACGGGCAAATTGACTGGCGAATGTCATGTGACGGGATTTACAATCTGGTAAGAGCTTTGACGCATCCGTATGTTGGTGCACATTTCATGTACGGTGAGACAGAGATTAAAGTATGGAAGTGCAAAGCCGAAAAATGCGAAACTTATAAAAATATAGAACCCGGAAAAGTGCTGAAGGTCAATTCAGAGACGGATTTTGAAATAAAAGCATATGACGGAATTGTTCATGTGTTGGATTGCGATAAAGTAAGTTTGAGTGAAGGAGAGTATCTTAGATGAATGTGTTGGTTGTTTCGCCGCATCCGGATGATGAGACACTGGGAGCCGGTGGTACTCTGTTAAAATTTAAAGAAAACGGTCATAAAATCTATTGGCTCAATGTCACCAATATGAAGACAGAATATGGATATAAGCAGGAGAGAATCGATGAACGAAATGCTGAGATTGAAGCTGTGAAGAAGGCATATTCTTTTGATGGATTCTGGGATTTTGGACTTGAGCCTGCCGGAGTTGATAAATATGAAACCGGACAGCTTATTTCAAGGTTTAAGACCGTTTTTGAAGAGGTAAAGCCGGAGTTGTTGCTAATACCATATCGCTTTGATGTTCATTCAGATCATCGTCTGATATTTGATATGGTTTATTCATGTACAAAATCGTTCCGTGCACCATATCTGAAGACTGTATTAAGCATGGAGATATTATCGGAAACGGACCAGGCACAGCAGGAAAGCGGGTTTGTTCCGAATGTTTTTATCAATATAGACGGTTATGTGGAACGTAAGATAGAAATTATGAATATTTACAAAAGTGAGGTTGATACGGAGCCGTTCCCCAGAAATGCTAACGCAATCAGGGGATTAGCCGCATACAGGGGTGCTACCGGTTATTATAATAATTGCGAAGCATTTTATCTTGTAAAGGGGAGAATAGATTAGTATAAAGTCTGCTGCATAAGTGGCATATGGGAGATGCGATGAGTAATTGGCAAATAATGCATGACAATAGAATTATTGCTGAGATAGCAGATAATGGTATCGCAAAAGTGCATAATTCTGCCTTTATGCCCTTAGATTTGTGGTTGGAAGAAGCAACCGATGTAGATACTCTTGTTAATAATCTTACAAATTTTTATTATTGGTGTGCATCAAGAGTTTTGACATTAGATCGTGAGTATGCAAAGGAAATACTAAGCAGTATAGGAGCACAGCAAGGAACAACTGATAAGGACAGGGCAAAGGTTGCGCTTTCTTATCATTGCTTATCCCTTAAAGATATTTATTGGGTGAAAACGGATGATGAAATAGTCTCCTTTGATGATATAAATATTTACGATAATCATTTGGATAATGCATTTGTCGACTTGTCTCTTAGGGGCAAGGCTATGACAGTAGATAATGCGCACCTCATAGCAGATGACATTTCGACAAGCGGAGTATGTCCTAAGGCTTGGGTTAGGAAAGAGGACGGATTTTGGTTATACAAAGATGGCGATATTCAAAATGTGGAGAATGAGATTCTGGCCAGCAAAATCTGCAGATGCTTTAAATGCAATCAGGTTTTGTATGAGAAAGAAAACTTTGATGGAGACCTTGTGTCTGTCAGTAAGATAATGACCAGCAAGAAATATAGTATTGCGACAAGAGCAGCATTTGATATTTACGCTGTTAATCATGATATGGATCCGATTGATGAGATCATAAAACTGGATGGATACGGATATTATATGATGAATATTCTTGATTATCTAGTGGGAAATACGGACAGGCACTGGGAAAACTGGGGATTGCTGATTGATAATGAGACCGGAAAGGTATTACGGCTTCATGATCTTATGGACTTCAATCAGGCATTCAAAGCATATGATAATGTTGACGGAGCTCTTTGTCAGACAACGCTTCCGAGAAGAATAACTCAAAGGCAGGCTGCGATAGAGGCGGTAAACAAAATCGGGATGAACCGGATAAGCGAGGTGGATCCTGAGTGGTTTGAGGGCAGAGATGATGATTATAGGATGTTTATGGAGCGTATGAAGATTTTACATGGCTATTCATAGAATCTCTTTTCAGCAGGGGCTCTAAATAAATTAAGACATAGACATCTTATCACCAAATATTCTTCATCACATCACCCTTTGAAAAAAGGTTTCCTTTCACATTTTTCTTCGCAGGAGTAAGCTGTCCGCGTTTTACCATATAGGACAGATTCTGTCTGGTGCATTCTAACATCTCGCAGCATTCGGTGGTGTCTGCGAGATTGTTTTTTGCAAACAGGAAGAAGTCCTGCGGTCTTAGTGGTATAAAAGTACCTGCTTCATACAATATGTAAGAAGGAATATCAATAGAGTCGTTAAACGTGATAAAGTAGCCATCTGTGCCAATTTTGCAGGAGGAAAAAAGCGCGTTGTTTTTTATGACAGCATCCACATCGGGAAGATAACTGAGAGTTCGCAGGTCGATTTTTCTAACGGTGTCATCTTCAAAAAAGCACAGCAAAAAGGTGCCGCCCAGAATCGTGCAGTTAGTAAGGTTCTTTCGCTGACGTTCTAATACATACTCTGGCAATTCATCAATCTTTTTTATATACAGACTGTCCTGAGAGCATCGGCCATGCGATAGTTCAAGGAATTTTATTTCATCATATTCCCTGAGGCCATGCGTGTTAAGGATATCGCTTATGTTTTGTCGGCTGTTCGGGATTATGCGCTCTTTAACCCATAAAAAACTTATGTCACGGGGAATTGTAAATGTGCCCCTTTTAACATAGTTTGTCACCAGGAGCGGCGCACTCCACTCGTCAAGGTATTCCTGGAGCTCTATTATGAAGGTTCTTTCTTTTTCATAATATAAAAGGACTCCGATAGATATATCATTTTCCTTATCAAAGATCTCATAGATTCTCATAGAATAAGTACCTCTCGTAGACCATATCCCAGATTTTATTTATGAAAATATCAGGCAATATGTCATCTAAACCGTCAAACAGAAAGCTCTTATCCGCCTCTCTGAGTTTATTTGGAAAGAGATTCTTTTGTTCTTTTATCATATACAGATTCTCCAGACATGAACGTGTGCCGATGTAATTGTTGCAGGGCTTATCTGCCATAATATCAAAGACAGAAGCATCTTCTGTTGTAAGGCATGAGCATAAAAGAGAAGAGCCGTGATCGAATAAGGGGGCTATTCTTAACGTGTGTTGCCTTGAGTTTCTCAGGACTTCAATGTTGGCCCCGTGCCGATCTCTGTTGAGGATTATATAGTCGAAGGCTATCATTCTGTCTATGTATTCCTTGAAGCCCATTCTTACACAAAAATCGTATTTGGATTCTCCGGGATCGGCACCTGTTCTGTAATAATCATCAAGTGCGATTTTGCTCTCGCCTCGTTTCTTAAAGTCTTCCGAAGCACATAGATAAGTGCTGTAAGTTTTGCCATCAACAGCTATGTCTGCGTTTATAAGAATGTAGCTAAGGTGTTCTATGCCAAGAATTGTCAGTAACCTGTCTGCAATAATTTCATTAATGCACTCGTGTCCGATTATGCCTTTTTCTGAATCAAACAGTGAGAGTTTATAATACTCCTTATTCCTTCCGAGTGTGGAAGAGGATTTCAGAAAAGTGCCTGCAGTTCTGCCGGAGTGCCTTATATGAGACCATTTCAGGTAGGTTAGGTCTTGCTTTTCTTTAATTATTGTGGGCATATAAGTACCTCATAAGTGAATGTGATTTTGACGTTAGTAAAATATAAATGATATCTATAGTGCAATTATAATGTATTATATGACGTAAGTAAAATAAAACATCAATTCGGCACACTACAAATCCGTAATTGACGATATTTGAAAAGGAATGATACAATATCCGTAAATAACGATATTGGCTCGGAGGGCATATATGACCATAGGACAAAAGATTTTTTATCTGCTTGAACAAAAAAACATGACACAGAAAGAGTTTTCAGATAGAACCGGCATAGCAACAACTACCATTAGTGATTGGCGGAAAAAGAATACAAATCCGGGATCGGATAAGATTATGGCAATATGTGCGGCTTTGGGCGTGACTCCTGAGTATCTGCTTTCTGGGGTTACAGAGGATAGTTGCAGAGGTCGGGAGATGGATTATATGGTGCTTCCAAGAGGGACAGAAGAACGTGAACTTATTGAGATGTTCAATGATATGGACTGGCTTGACAGAGCACATCTTATTGACTATGCACGCAAGTTGGAGGAGAAAAGGGCTGAGCAACGGCAACCGAATTTAGATGGAGGAGAATCAAAGGTAAGAATTGCGGATTTTGATGATGTAGAAGTATATATTGATTCGAGTTTTGAAGGACAACCGGTCCTGGATGTTTACTATATTGATGAAGATGTTCTTGGAACTATTGATATGTTGACCGGAACTATAAAGGGTGGATTTTCTAAGTATGTAAAACCTGTTATAGAGGCGTGGTATGAAGATTATAAGCATTTTCTTATAGCGATGTGGAACTCAAAAAAAATAATGAAATTGGATGCGTGGGATTGAGATGGCTTGTAGTGTTGTAACAAAGATTTTGGGATATGAGTTATGAGGGATAATATGGAAAAGCACGCAAAAGAGGATTATTATAATACACCAAAGTATGCTTTGATTGAACTTATAGACGGTGATTTTTATCAAAGGGTACATCCGGGAATAGCACATCAGGATCTTCTAGGTGAAATTATGTGTCAAATCATGGATAAATGTGATCAGTCAGCGGGAAAACTGCATATGATGCCAGGACCGGTTGCATTAGAACTTGGAAAGCGTACTATAGTTGAGCCGGATTTGATGATCTTTACTGATAGAAAGATAATTGCTGAGAGGTGCATTGTAAAGGTTCCGGATCTGATCATGGAAATAACTTCACCTGAAGATCTATATCATGATTATGTGACAAAACTAAAATTATACATGGATGCCAATGTAAAAGAATATTGGTTGATAAATCCGGAGAAAAGGACAGCGGTTATATACTGTTTTGAAGAAGATAATACGCATGTGGATGTGTTTGAGTTTGACACGACTATTTATTCTAGGATGTTTCCGGAGATATGCTTAGAAATAGCTGATTGGAATGTGGATTATTTAAATAAGTCTTGATGTAATTCAAATGTTTTAACCCCAATTAACCTATAGACACATGGGTTAATTGGGGTTAAAATTACTTTAGAGGTTAATGATCATGAATAGTTATAATGAAAGTTTTGAACTGAATAAGAGGATTAGTGAACTTCCAAGGGGCTATGTCACTCAGAAGAAGATTAACGACAAAATATACCATTATCATCAATGGAAGGATGATAATGGGAAGATGCATTATGACAGCGTGAGCGAGGAGAGTGCTGCAATTCTTCGGAAACAGATAGAGCTTAGAAAGGAACTTCAGAAGGATCTTAGGAGTCTTGGAAAAGCTGAAAATGGGCATAAGGAACGCTATCTGATGGAAGCTGGTGCAGCCTATGGAAAGACTATAGCTTCTAAAAGCATTGATTTTGAAGTAAATGCAATATATGGAGACTCGCTAAGAAATATGGCAGAGGCAGCTAAAGGACTGGAGAGAAGAGACTGCTATGGGATATTGGAAAAGTATATCTATGGAAGGCAGTCTGATAAAGTATGTCTGATATATGGACTTCGACGTACCGGGAAGACAACACTTTTAAGACAGCTCCTTCTAGGTATGAAGAGAGTTGATTTTGATAAATCTCTATATATTAAGGCAACGACTGCAGACACGATGGCTGAAATGAATAAGGCTATGAAGCTGGCGGTAAAGAGCGGATTTAAGTATCTGTTCATTGATGAAGTTACTTTGATCAGTGACTTTATTGATTCTGCATCACTTTTTTCAGATGTCTATGCTGCTCAGGGACTAAAGATAATAATGTCAGGGACGGATTCTTTGGGATTTTATTTTGCTTCAAATGAAGAGTTATATGATCGTGCCGTTATGGTACACACAACATATATTTCGTACAGGGAGCATGCAAGGCTTTTGGGAATAACCAGCATAGATGACTATATTCGATATGGCGGAACATTAAAAGCGGGGGAACTTCGATTTGGAGATGACGAGGATTTTGAGGAGGCATCATTCAGAGATGATGAGAGCACCAGACGTTATATCGATACAGCGATATGCAAAAATATTCAACATTCTCTGGCTTGTTATGAGGAAGGGACTCATTTTAGGAATCTGAAAAGGTTATATGATGCCCATGAACTCACGAATGTCATCAATAGAATTATTCAAGATATGAATCATGATTTTACCAAGGAAGTCATTCTGAAGGAGTTTGTTTCAAGGGATCTTAGGTCATCTGCACAGATGCTTAGAAGTGCAAGAGAACCTGAGAAAAGGACAGACGCGCTTGATGAGATAGACATATCCGGAGTTATGAAAAAACTAAAAGGGATACTTGAAATAAAGGAAAAGGGTGAACTTTCAGAGGAAATCTCTGCAGAGGTCCTTTCGGAAATTGAAGAGTATTTGAAAGCTTTGGATTTAATCGAATATATAAAAATTGAATCTAATGCTGGAGCAGGTGACCTTTGGCGTACAATTTTTACTCAACCGGGAATGAGGTACTGCCAGGCACAGGCGCTTGTGTATTTACTTATGAGGAATGAAGAATTTAAATCACTTAGCGAACGCGAAAAACTGCTTATTTCAAGTAAAATTCTTGAAGATGTACGTGGAATAATGCTTGAGGATATTGTTCTCTTAGAGACGCAGAAGGCTCTGGGGAAGAATAAGCGTGTATTTAAGCTGCAGTTCGATGTCGGCGAGATTGATATGGTCATTTATGATCAGGAAACCGACAGCTGTGAATTGTATGAAATAAAGCACAGCGGCGAACGAGCAGATAATCAGTGGAAGCATCTTATGGATGAGAAGAAACTGGATCACGTTAGGGCGATATATGGAATGATTGAAAAGAGATGTGTTCTATATTCCGGAAAAACAGAGATACTTTCAGATGGCATGGAATATAGGAACGTTGAGGAGTATTTATCTGAAATGTGACTCTAATTAAGAAAGGCCGGATGTTCACGTTGTACGAAATATCGAGTATAATATATCTTAGGAATATATTGATTTGTTAGCACAATTCTCTCGGAGGAACCCACATGGAAAGCATAGTTATGATAGGTGGCGGCGGGCATTGCAAGTCAGTGATTGATGCGGCGCTCAGGTCCAGGAAATTCGAGAAAATCTATATAACGGATGTGAATCTTAAGCCTGGGGATACGATTCTTGGCTGTGAGGTTGTGGGCGGTGATGATAAGCTGCCTGAGCTTTTGGCTGGTGGCGTTAAGAATGCATTTATAACTGTGGGATTTGTTAAGCCGAGCGGTCTTAGAAGTAAATTGTTTTTCATGGCGAAAGATTTGGGATTTAGTTTTCCTAACATCATTGATCCCTCCGCTGTTGTGGCTGCGGATGCCAAGCTTGGAAGCGGGATATTTGTTGGGAAAACTGCAGTTATAAACGCAGGAGCTTCTGTTGGGGATAACGCCATAATCAACACGGGAGCTATAGTGGAGCATGATTGCAAAATAGGTGATTTTGCTCATGTGGCGGTCGGAACCAAGGTGTGCGGCGAGAGTAAGGTTGGTGCCAATTCACTGATTGGTGCGGGAGCAACTATTCTGCAATGTGTGGAAGTTGGGAATGATGCGATTATCGGCGCCGGATCAGTAGTTATAAAAAATATCGGAGCATCCTGCACGGCTGTTGGAGCTCCGGCCAGAATACTTAGAAGATGGAACTAATCTGTAATTGTATCTTATGAGGGATGAGCATTGGCAGATAAAGTATTAATCATCGCTGAAGCGGGCGTGAATCATAACGGTTCGCTGGAACTTGCAAAAAAGCTTGTGAATACTGCTAAAGAATGCGGCGCAGATATTGTAAAATTCCAGACTGCGAAGCTTTCAAGCCTGGTATCCAAAAGTGCGCCCATGGCAGAATATCAAAAGAATAACATCGGTAAGGAAGAATCACAGAAGGATATGCTCTCAAAACTCCTTCTTCCTTTTGATGATTTTATTACACTTGCAAACTACTGCAAGGAAGTGGGAATACAGTTTCTGTCTACACCTTTTGATATAGAAAGTATAAGGTTTCTTGATCCGCTCCTTGATATATGGAAGATTCCATCCGGAGAGATAACCAATTATCCATACCTTGTAGAGATAGCTAAGACTAACAAGGATATGATTCTCTCGACCGGGATGTGCACCATGGATGAGGTTGCAGATGCGGTGAAGGTTCTTAAAGAAAATGGGACAGGTAAACTGACCATACTTCACTGTACAACAAATTACCCAACACCGATGGGGAATGTGAATCTAAAAGCGATGCTTGCCCTTAAGGAGAAGTTTGGGTGTGATGTAGGATATTCGGATCATACACAGGGGATAGAGGTTCCGATAGCAGCAGCAGCACTTGGAGCAACTGTTCTTGAGAAGCATTTTACACTGGACAGAAATATGGAAGGCCCGGATCATAAGGCGTCGCTTGAGCCTGATGAACTGAGACAGATGGTACTTTCGGTGAGAAATATTGAAAAGGCTTTGGGTGATGGAACCAAGCAGCCTACCGAAGCTGAACTTAAGAACCGGCTTGTGGTAAGAAAGAGCATAATTGCGGCAAAAGAAATAAAGGCCGGTGAAATTTTCACAGAAGAAAATCTCACTACTAAGAGGCCCGGTACCGGCATTTCACCCATGAGGTGGAATGAGATCATTGGACAGACAGCTAAGCGCGATTTTGCAGAGGATGAATTGATAGAGCTTTGAATAGTATGAGGCACACAATATGAAGAATCTTGCAATAATCCCCGCGAGGAGTGGCTCGAAGGGGCTTGTGGATAAGAATATAAAGCCGATGAACGGAAAGCCTCTTATGGGCTATACGATTGATGCGGCATTAAGTAGCGGAGTGTTTGATGCGGTTATGGTGTCGACGGACTCTGAGAAATATGCAGAGATTGCAAGAGGGCTTGGCGCAGAGGTTCCGTTTTTAAGAAGTGAAAGGACGGCTTCGGATTCGGCCAGTTCCTGGGATGCGGTTACGGAAGTGATTGAGAAGTACGCGGAGATGGGTAAAAGCTTCGATACATTCTGTCTCCTTCAGCCGACATCTCCCCTTAGGACTGCTGAAGATATACGAGGAGCCTATGATCTTTTCATTGAAAAGAAGGCGAAGTTTGTTGTCTCCGTGTGTGAGACGGAGCATCCACTTTCCTGGTGCGGGACACTGCCTGAGAGTTTGAGTATGGACGGCTTTATAGAGAGAGCCGGAGCTAATCAGAGGCAGAAGATGCAAAAGTCATATCGCTTAAATGGTTCGATTTATATTGCGGATATAGTAGCTTTTGCCAAGGACAATTTTTTCTACAGAGACGGAAGCTATGCTTATGTGATGTCTACACGTTCCAGTGTTGATATAGATAATGAAGAAGATTTTTTATATGCGGAATTGCTGATGAATAGAGGTTTATAAGCAAGCTGACAACAGCCATGAGGGGGTACGTATGTCGGAAGAAAATAACAACACTCTTGAAAAGTTCATCTCAACAAAGGATATAACCATACTTCAGGCTATGCAGAAAATTGATGTTAATACCAGAAGTATTCTGTACATAGTGGAAGATGACGGTGTTCTTGTGGCGAGTATCTCTGACGGCGATATCAGAAGATGGATACTGAAGTCGGGAGATGTTAATGACAATGTCATGATGGCAGCGTTTAAAACGCCGAGATTTCTGTATGAAAATGAGGCGGACAAGTGCAACTTCCTGATGAACAGCGCACATATTACGTCTATTCCGATCCTTGATAAGGAAAATAAAATTGTTAATATTATTTTCCGG
Organism: Butyrivibrio sp. WCD2001; assembly: GCF_000424485.1. NCBI lineage: Bacteria > Bacillati > Bacillota > Clostridia > Lachnospirales > Lachnospiraceae > Butyrivibrio > Butyrivibrio sp. WCD2001. The sequence continues at coordinate 13,714 of NZ_KE384200.1, forward strand.
GATAAGAGTAAGGCTGATTACATTGAGGCGGCAGATCTTGCGCTCTCCGACACACCGATAATTATCATGGCGGGTGGTAAAGGCACAAGGCTTTATCCCTACACCAAGATTTTACCCAAGCCGCTGATCCCTGTGGGCGATATTCCTATTCTTGAGAGAATCATGAACAGGTTCCACGAATATGGGGCGAGAAAGTTCTATCTGACGGTGAATTATAAAAAGGAGATGATAAAGTCCTATTTCGCAGAGCAGAAGGTTCCTTATGAAATTGTGTATGTTGAAGAGGATAAGCCTCTTGGCACCGCCGGCAGCATCAGACTTATTCAGGAAAAATTCGAAAGACCTGTGATTGTGACGAACTGCGATATACTTATCGATGCCGATTATGACAGTATAATAAGGCACCACATTGCATCCGAGAATGGAATAACGATTGTCTCTTCACTTAAAAACTTTCCTATTCCATATGGGGTTCTGGATGCTGAGAAGGAAGGTCTCGTGACGGCTATCAGGGAGAAGCCGCATCTTTCCTATTTTGTTAATACGGGTATGTATGTCGTGAATCCTGCATGCTTTAATATGATACCTCCGGGTGTTATGTACCACATGACGGATCTGGCCGATGACCTTATGAAAAGCGGCGGCAGAGTGGGCATGTATCCTATAAGCGAGATGTCTTTCCTTGATATGGGAGAATTCCAGGAGATGAAGCGAATGGAAGACAGAATAAGTGAGGTTTTGTGATGACCAATCATATTCTGAGTTTTGTGTGGTAATATTTTCGCAATAATTTGTGATTTTATGATACAATAGAACATATTTTAATGGGTATGGAGAGAAGCGAAAAAAGTTATGAAAAAAACAAAGTTATACATCAAAACATTAGGTGCGTTTGGTATTGAGTGTAATGGTAAGGAGATTACTCTCGGCAGAAACCGCGCATCTAAGTATATTCAGCTTGTGGCAAGAGTTTTTTCTGCCGGAAGCGAAGGGGTTAAGAAGGAAGATCTTCAGGATGATATCTACTCGGAAGATCTTAATGTGAAGAGTAACCTCAACAACAGTATGAACAACCTGATTTATCAGTTCAGGAAGGTTGCTGAGAAGGCCGGAATTCCGGGCGGTAATGTGTTTATATTCTCAGACGGTCTTTATAAGGCTGATCCAAGCGTTGAGGCTACAGCTGATAACGTTGAGTTTACAGCTTTTATAAACAATGCCAGAAATTCCGAAAAGGATGAGGATAAAGCAAAGAGCTACCAGAAGGCCTTCGATATTTATAAGGGCAATTTCCTGCCTGAGCTTAACGAGCTTTACTGGATATCCAAAAAGAGTGAGGATTTAAGGACTCTCTATGAGGAGTGCGTAGATTTCCTTGCGGGCTATTACAGAGCTACCGGGAACTACGAAGCTATGGCTAAGATTTTTCATAATGCGTCAGCAATCGATCCCGACTGTGAGTGGCAGGTTGGAGAGATCGATGCCTACAGGCTTATGAAGGATTATAAGAGGGCATATTCTCTCTATGAGGAGATGATCAGATATTATGCTGAGGAGCTTGGAATAGCGCCTACAGATAACATGCAGCGCTGCTATCAGGAGCTTCAGGATGCCGCTTTCTCCGAAGATCATGCAACTAGCCAGGATTCCAGTGAGAATGGGCTTAAGAGCGGTCTTGTGCTTGAGGAAGAGGGTGGCCCTTACGAGTGCCTGTATCCTGAGATGAGAGCTTCTTATCAGATTCTCAGCAGGAATATGGAGAGACACGGTCTTACTGTTTTCCTTCTTCTTCTCACAATCGCCGATTACGAGGGCAAGGAGATCAGACAGGAGGAAAAGGCTGAGAGACGTATGGAGTCCCTCAGAGTGGCTATAAACGAGACCTTAAGACACGGTGATGCTTTCTGCAGATATTCCAGAACGCAGTATCTCGTACTTCTTACAGGAACCGGCGTTGAGGAGTGCATGTTGGTACACAGACGTCTTCAGGACAGACTTAAGGTCCTGGCAGGACCCAGAGCTACACTCAACTATCGCATCATTTCTTATGCAGATATGGCTGCAGAGAATGACGAAGAGTAATTTGGAAAGTTTTTTTCAGATTTTTTAGAATTATGTGATGTTTTATCCATAACATTATAAAAGCTTTATATTTAGTTCATAATTAAATAAATGATAGTGATATAATTGTAATGGAGGGGGCATATTAGTTATTTGGAGGAATGCCCATGGCTATTGGAAATCTTGACTTGACTCAGCTCGACAGGACGCTGATGACCAATGAGCAGAAGTCACTGTTAAACGTTAGCAATGTATCACAGAAGGAAATCGAGCAGCTGCTTATCATGAGAGGGCAGGTGCAGGAATTCCAGATGATGATGATGAAGTATGATTGCGCATTATCCGAAGTCAGAACCAAGTTAGAGATACTTAATAAGGAACTATCACTTAAAAATAATCGCAATCCATTTGAGAATATAAAGAGCAGGATCAAAACTCCCGTTAGCATCTACGAAAAGTTAAATCGCAAGGGAATCCCGTTTTCGATTGAAAATATCGAGAGTAATATTTCGGATATCGCCGGATGCCGCGCTATCTGTTCTTTTGTTGATGATATTTATATGGTCGCTGATTGTCTGAAAAAGCAGGACGATGTTCATGTACTTGTAGAGAAGGATTATATCGCGACTCCGAAAGACAGTGGCTACCGTAGTCTTCATATTATAATAGAGACTCCGATTTTCCTTACTGAAAACAAAGAGTTCATGAAGGTTGAAGTGCAGTTCAGAACCATTGCGATGGATTTCTGGGCGAGTCTTGAACATAAGATGAAGTATAAGAAGGATATCGAGAATGCTGAGCTTATCTCTGAGGATCTGAAGTTCAGTGCAGATCTGATCAATCAGCTTGACAGAAGAATGCAGCAGATACGTGAGCGAATTGATGCCGGTGACGGTAAGCCCTATGGTATGACTCCTACCGAAGAGGAGGAGAGAGCTGACTGCGAGACCATGGAGATCATAAGACGTGAGATTCAGGCTGAGCAGAATGCAGCACGCAAGCGCGGCAAGAAGAAAGCAGAATGATGTATGTATAAAATTGTTCTTTATATATAAGGAAGAAAAATGCCATCCCGTTATGAAGGTTAACGGGATGGCATTTTTTCTTTGTGATTATTATTTTGAAAAATTGCCAGATTATATTATTTTGCAGTCCATCTGCCGCTGGCGCCGCAGGGGAGAACCAGTCCGTTTGAAGAAACAGGAAGTCCGACTTCGTCTGCTTCTACAGTTCCTTCGTGGATAGGATCAATTGCTGTATGTATCATATAGGAAAGAACTGCTGGCTGAAGTCCTGTGGTATATGAGTTAATAAGGAAGAAAAGAGGCTTATCAGAAAGCAACTGAACACTTCGAAGTATAAGATCATATACACAGTCCTCAATTTTCCATATCTCGCCCTTGGGGCCTCTTCCATAGGAAGGCGGATCCATTATAATTCCGTCATAGTGATTGCCGCGTCTTATCTCTCTGTCGACGAATTTACCGCAATCATCAACGAGCCATCTGATAGGAGCATCTGCAAGACCTGAAGCAGCAGCATTCTCTTTTGCCCACTGGACCATGCCCTTGGCGGCATCGACGTGGGTTACGGCAGCGCCCGCCTTGGCAGCGGATACTGTAGCACCGCCGGTATAGGCGAAGAGGTTAAGAACCTTAATATCGCGGTCCGCATTTTTTATAAGGTCTGAAAACCAATCCCAATTGGCAGCCTGCTCCGGAAAAAGTCCTGTGTGTTTAAAGCTGAAGGGCTTTAAATGAAAAGTAAGTTCCTTATAATTAATAGTCCATTCTTCAGGGAGTGAACGGAAATCCCATTCACCGCCGCCTTTATTGCTTCGCTGATAACGGGCGTTCCACTTTTTCCAGCCCATGTGCTTTTTCTTGGTGTTCCAGATTACCTGCGGATCCGGACGGACCAGCATATAATCACCCCAGCGCTCAAGTTTCTCACCGCCGGAGGTATCAATAACTTCGTAATCTTTCCAATTATCTGCAATCCACATAGAAGTACTCCTTGCTATTGTTTATCATTACACTTATATTATAGAAGAAACAAGTAAAGATTTTATCCCAAAATGCATAAAAAACTAGGCTATGCATAAAATAGATTAAAAAACATCAAGCCAAAGCAGCTAAAATTGCCTATTATTATTAAAAAGTGATTAATTTTGAAAATAACGCTTGCATGAAATGAAAAAATGGGATATAGTTATCCATGCTGTGACATGATAGCTGTGAAGCGTGAGGTTGCTGTCTTATCCAGTGAGACAGGTTTTCCGTGGAGCGAATGTCAAGAGACCGCAAGGTCAGACAATCTGACGACAAGTCACTGTACAAACAATTTGTCTGCGAAGCTATGCTAGCAGAAACGACGTGTGAGAACAGGATGAGAATGGTTTGAGTCCATGACACACACGGGAGAGTGTACAGTCACCGCTTGTCGTACTTATCTAATTAAAGTGCGAAAAGGAGGCGACTTTTTTTATGGCAAATCAGGTAATGAGAATTACACTTAAGGCGTATGATCATCAGCTCGTAGATGCATCTGCAAAGAAGATCATCGAAACAGTAAAGAAGAACGGATCTCAGGTTAGCGGACCTGTACCGCTTCCGACTAAGAAGGAAGTAGTTACAATCCTCCGTGCTGTACATAAGTACAAGGATTCCAGAGAGCAGTTCGAGCAGAGAACACACAAGAGACTGATCGACATCATCACACCTACACCTAAGACAGTTGAGGCTCTTCAGAGATTAGAGATGCCCGCAGGTGTAAACATCAACATCAAGATGAAATAATTCATCGGCAACTAATGTTAAACCTCTACTAGTATGATGCGAGACGCATGATGCCGTAAAACTGGAGAGTTGCCCAAGGGCAATTGAGACGACATTGCGAACGATTTAAGCATCCGCTGTAGATGTAATAAGGAGGTAAATACAATGAAGAAGGCTATCTTAGCTACGAAGATCGGTATGACTCAGATCTTCAACGAAGACGGTTCACTTGTACCTGTAACTGTTTTACAGGCAGGCCCCTGTGTAGTAACACAGATCAAGACCGTTGAGAACGATGGTTACAGTGCAGTTCAGGTCGGCTATGTTGATAAGAAAGAAAAGATCATCAACAGAGACAAGAACGGCAAGAAGACAATCGTACATGCACATGGTGTAAACAAGGCTCAGCAGGGTCACTTCAAGAAGGCTGGCGTATCATGCAAGAGATTCGTTCGCGAGTTCAAGTTTGAGAACGCAGCTGAGTATGAGCTTGGAAGCGAGATCAAGGCAGACATCTTCGCCGCTGGTGACAAGATTGATGCTACAGCAACATCCAAGGGTAAGGGATTCCAGGGCGCCATCAAGAAGAATGGTCAGCACAGAGGACCCATGGCTCATGGTTCTAAGTTCCACCGTCATCAGGGTTCTAACGGATCCAGTTCTGATCCGAGCCGTGTATTCAAAGGAAAAGGAATGCCTGGTCACATGGGAAGCGTAAAGGTAACAGTTCAGAATCTTGAGGTTGTTCGTGTAGATGCAGACAAGAATCTGATCCTTGTAAAGGGCGCAATACCCGGACCTAAGAAGGGACTTGTAACAATCAAGGAAACCACAAAGGTTGAGGCATAATTTCCAGAATACGAAAGGAGGACATACAGATGGCTAACGTATCTGTTTATAATATCGAAGGCAAAGAAGTTGGCAACATCGATCTTAACGATGCCATTTTCGGAGTTGAAGTAAATGAACATCTCGTACATCTGGCAGTAGTTCAGCAGCTTGCTAACAATCGTCAGGGTACACAGAAGGCAAAGACACGTTCCGAAGTTAGCGGAGGTGGTCGTAAGCCTTGGAGACAGAAGGGAACCGGTCATGCAAGACAGGGTTCAACAAGATCTCCTCAGTGGACAGGCGGCGGTGTAGTATTCGCTCCCGTTCCGAGAGATTACTCTTTCAAGATGAACCAGAAAGAGAAGAGAGCGGCTCTTAAGTCTGCACTCACAGATAAGGTTCAGACAGGTAAGCTTATCGTTCTTGACGAGCTTAAGATGGATGAATTCAAGACAAAGAAGCTTGCAGAGGTTATGAACAACCTCAAGGCTACACGTAAGGCACTTGTTGTTCTTGCAGACAACGATACTAAGGTTGTTAAGTCAGCAAGCAATCTTCCTGAAGTTAAGACAGCGCTTACAAACACAATCAATGTATATGATATCGTAAACGCTCAGACACTCGTTCTTACAAAGGACGCAGTTGCTAAGATTGAGGAGGTGTATGCATAATGGCAGCATTACAGTACTATGACGTAATCCTTGAGCCTGTACTTACAGAGAAGAGCATGAATGCCATGGGCGAAAAGAAATACACTTTCTTCGTTCATCCTGAAGCTAACAAGACTCAGATAAAGGAAGCAGTTGAGAAGATGTTCGACGGCGCTAAGGTTTCTAAGGTAAACACACTTAACGCAAACGGCAAGCTTAAGAGACGCGGAATGACTTACGGCAGAACTGCTAAGATCAAGAAGGCAATCGTACAGCTTACTGCAGACAGCAAGGACATCGAGATTTTCCAGGGACTTTGATAATAACTAATTAACTATACGCACAGGATCAAAGCAAAGTCCGGATCCGGGTTTTAAACCGTGCGTGATATCAAAAAGGAGAAGAATCATGGGAATTAAGAAATACGGCCCATATACACCGTCCAGAAGAAACATGACAGGTTCTGATTTCTCAGAGATCACAAAGAAGACACCTGAGAAGAGCCTCCTTGTTTCTAAGAATTCCAAGGCTGGACGTAATAACCAGGGTAAAATCACTGTAAGACATCGCGGTGGCGGTGGAAGAAGAAAGTACAGAATCATCGACTTCAAGCGTTACAAGGATGAGTGCACAGCAAAGGTTATCGGTATCGAGTACGATCCTAACAGAACTGCAAACATCGCACTGCTTGAGTATGAGGATGGCACAAAGGCTTACATCCTTGCTCCTCAGGGACTTAAGGATGGCATGACAATCATGAATGGTCCTGCAGCCGAGGTTCGTATCGGTAACTGCCTCCCTCTTGCAAACATTCCTGTCGGTGAAAGCGTACACAACATTGAGCTTTATCCCGGAAGAGGCGGTCAGCTTGTTCGTTCAGCAGGTAACTCAGCTCAGCTTATGGCTAAGGAAGGTAAGTATGCAACTCTTCGTCTTCCTTCAGGCGAGATGAGACTTGTTCCGATCGAGTGCCGTGCAACAATTGGTACAGTAGGTAACATTGATCATAACCTTATCAACATCGGTAAAGCTGGTCGTAAGCGTCACATGGGTATCCGTCCTACAGTTCGCGGATCAGTTATGAACCCGAATGATCACCCGCATGGTGGTGGTGAGGGTAGAGCACCTATCGGTCGTTCCGGTCCCAGCACACCTTGGGGTAAGCCTGCTCTTGGTTACAAGACACGTAAGAAGAAAAAGGCTTCTAACAAGATGATCATTAGAAGAAGAGATGGTAAGGCAATCAAGTAATTGATGCCTGATTGATAGAAAAGGAGAATGACAATGTCTAGATCACTTAAAAAGGGACCTTTCGCAGATGCTAGTCTTCTTAAGAAGATCGATGCAATGAATGCAGAGAATCAGAAGCAAATCGTTAAGACATGGTCCCGTCGTTCCACGATTTTTCCTTCCTTCGTTGGACACACAATCGCTGTTCATGACGGAAGAAAGCATATTCCGGTATATGTAACGGAAGATATGGTTGGTCACAAGCTTGGTGAGTTCGTTCCTACAAGAACCTACAGAGGTCATGCAGGCGCCGAGAAGAAGGGCGGAGTTCGCTAAGTCTGTGTGACTTGGTTCAACATTGAAAGGAGGTTAAATCTATGGCAACAGCACATAGATCTCAAGTTAAAAGAGAGAGAAATGCTCAGAAGGATACAAGACCTTCAGCAAAATTATCTTACGCAAGAATCCCTGTTCAGAAGGCATGCTTCGTAATGGATGCCATCAGGGGTAAGGACGTTGAGACAGCACTTGCTATCCTGGAGTACAATCCGAGATACGCTTCCAGCGTTATTTATAAGTTACTTAATTCTGCAATCGCAAATGCTGAGAACAACAACGGCATGAACAGAGCTAATCTGTACATTGCAGAGTGCAATGCAAGCAATGGCCCGATTATGAAGAGAATTCAGCCTAGAGCTCAGGGTAGAGCTTACAGAATTCAGAAGAGATTAAGCCATTTGACTGTAATTCTGGATGAGAGATAAGAAAGGAGAAAGTAAGTTCAATGGGACAGAAAGTTAATCCTCATGGCCTTAGAGTCGGCATCATTGCAGATTGGGATTCCAAATGGTATGCAGAGAACAATGAGTTTGCAGACAACCTTGTTGAAGATTACAAGATCAGAAAGTTTCTGAAGAAGAAGCTTTACGCTGCAGGTATCTCCAAGATCGAGATCGAGAGAGCATCTGACCGCGTCAAGGTTATCGTTTATACAGCTAAGCCCGGTTTCGTAATCGGTAAGGGTGGTGCTGAGATTGAAGTTACTAAGAAAGAGCTTTCAAAGCTCACAGACAAGAAGGTTCTTGTTGATATTAAAGAGATCAAGAAGCCCGATAAGGACGCTCAGCTCGTTGCAGAGAACATTGCACAGCAGCTTGAGAACCGTGTATCCTTCCGTCGTGCTATGAAGTCCTGCATGAGCAGAACAATGAAGACAGACGCACAGGGTATTAAGGCATGCTGCAGCGGACGTCTTGGTGGTGCTGATATCGCACGTAGCGAGTTCTACAGCGAGGGCACAATCCCGCTTCAGACACTTAGAGCAGATATTGATTATGGATTTGCTGAGGCAGATACAACCTATGGTAAGGTTGGTGTTAAGGTATGGATCTATAAGGGTGAAGTACTTCCTACTAAAGCATCCGAGAATTCAGATAAGGAAGGGAGCGATAAATAATGTTAATGCCGAAGAGAGTAAAGCATCGTAAGCAGTTCCGCGGTTCTATGGCTGGTAAGGCTACACGCGGCAACACAATTGCATACGGTGAGTATGGAATAGTAGCGCTTGAGCCCTGCTGGATTCGTTCAAATCAGATCGAGGCAGCCCGTGTCGCTATGACTCGTTTCATCAAGCGTGGTGGTCAGGTTTGGATCAAGATTTTCCCTGACAAGCCTGTTACAGCAAAGCCTGCTGAAACTCGTATGGGTTCCGGTAAGGGTTCTGTAGATTACTGGGTAGCAGTTGTTAAGCCTGGACGTGTAATGTTTGAAATCGGCGGAGTCGATGAAGAAGTTGCAAGAGAAGCACTTCGTCTTGCAACACACAAACTTCCTTGCAAGTGCAAGATCGTTTCAAAGGCTGATTTGGAAGGCGGTGCATCCAATGAAAACTAATAAGTATGTAGAAGAGCTGAAAGCTAAGTCTGCTGAGGAACTCAGCCAGGAGCTTGTATCAGCTAAAAAGGAACTTTTTAATCTGAGATTCCAGAACGCAACTAACCAGCTGGATAACACAGCAAGAATCAAAGAGGTTAGAAAGAATATTGCGAGAATACAGACTGTCATCACACAGAAGGCAGCACAGTAATTGGAATCCTGAAAGGAGTATATCGTGGAAAGAAATTTAAGAAAAACGCGTGTTGGTAAAGTAACAAGCGATAAGATGGATAAGACCATCGTTGTTTCCATCGAAGATCATGTAAAGCATCCTCTTTACAAGAAGATCGTAAAAAGAACCTATAAGCTGAAGGCTCATGATGAGAACAATGAGTGCCATATAGGTGATACAGTCAAGGTTATGGAAACAAGACCGATCTCTAAAGATAAGAGATGGAGACTGGTTCAGATTATTGAGCGTGCTAAGTAATTAGCTGATAGTTGATTATAAAGGAGAAATAACATGATTCAGCAGGAAAGCAGACTTAGAGTTGCTGATAACACAGGTGCGAAAGAGCTTCTTACAATCCGTGTTATGGGTGGTTCTACAAGAAGATATGCGAGAATCGGCGATGTAGTTGTTGCTTCGGTTAAAGAAGCAACACCAGGCGGCGTTGTAAAGAAGGGTGATGTTGTTAAGGCAGTTGTAGTACGTACTGTTAAAGAGACTCGCCGTAAGGATGGTTCTTACATCCGTTTTGATGAGAACGCTGCAGTAATCATCAACGATGAAGGTAACCCGAGAGGAACTCGTATTTTTGGACCCGTTGCAAGAGAGCTTCGTGACAAGAAGTACATGAAGATTCTGTCTCTCGCTCCGGAAGTATTATAAGGAGGCACCGAATGTCTACAAGTAAGATTAAGAAGGGCGACACTGTTAAGGTTATCGCCGGTAAGAGCAAAGATAAAGAAGGCAAGGTACTCTCCGTTGACACAAAGAACGGCAAGGTAGTAGTTGAGGGCGCTAACATGGTAACAAAGCACACAAAGCCCTCTGCATCTAACCCCAACGGTGGTATCGTTCAGCAGGAAGCTCCCATGGACATCTCCAATGTTATGTATGTTCATAAGGGAAAGGCAACACGTGTTGGTTTCAAGGTTGAGGATGGTAAGAAAGTCCGCATCGCAAAGTCAACCGGTGATGTCATTGACTGATAGGAAAGGAGGTAAGGAGCTTTGAGTAGATATAAAGATTTATATAAAGACGAGATCGTGAGCGCTATGACAAAGAAGTTCGGTTATAAGAACGTCATGGAAGTTCCGAAGCTCGATAAGATCGTAATCAATATGGCTGTAGGTGAAGCTAAGGAGAACGCTAAGGTTCTTGAGAACGCTGCAAACGATATGCAGATCATCTCCGGTCAGAAGCCTGTTTATACAAAGGCTAAGAAGTCCATCGCTAACTTCAAGATAAGAGAAGGTATGCCGATCGGATGTAAAGTAACTCTTCGTGGTGAGAAGATGTACGAGTTCATGGATCGCCTTGTAAACCTTGCACTTCCTCGTGTCCGTGACTTCCGTGGTGTTAACCCGAACGCTTTCGATGGCAGAGGAAACTATGCTCTTGGTATCAAGGAGCAGCTTATTTTCCCTGAAATCGAGTACGATAAGGTTGATAAGACAAGAGGTATGGACATCATCTTCACAACAACTGCCAAGACTGATGAAGAGGCTCGTGAGCTTTTAACACTCTTCAACATGCCTTTCGCTAAGTAATTAAGGAGGAATCGAACACATGGCTAAATTATCCATGAAGGTAAAGCAGCAGATGAAACCCAAGTTTTCAACACGTGCATACAACCGTTGCAGAATTTGCGGTCGTCCTCATGCTTATCTCAGAAAATACGGAATCTGCAGAATTTGTTTCCGTGAGTTAGCTTACAAGGGCGAGATCCCGGGTGTACGTAAGGCTAGTTGGTAATTATTTAAACCATTGCGGCTTCGTGTCTCTGTGCAGACGGGCACAGTAAGGCGGAGCAATAATAGAAAATTAAGGAGGCTTTTTCAAAATGGCAATGAATGATCCTATTGCAGATATGCTTACAAGAATTCGTAATGCTAATACTGCAAAGCATGACACAGTTGACGTTCCTTCTTCAAAGATGAAGCTTGCTATTGCAAACATTCTTCTTGACGAAGGTTATATCAAGAAACTTGACGTTGTTGAAGAGAACGGTTTCAAGAATCTTCACATCACACTTAAATACGGTGCTGACAGAAATGATAAGGTTATCACCGGATTGAAGAGAATTTCCAAACCCGGTCTGCGTGTATACGCAGGTAGAGAGGAGCTTCCGAGAGTACTTGGTGGTCTCGGTATCGCTATCATCTCAACTAACCAGGGTGTTGTAACTGATAAGAAAGCAAGAGAGCTCCAGGTTGGTGGCGAAGTTCTTGCATTTGTATGGTAAATTGGAGGTACGGGCATGTCACGAATTGGAAAAATGCCAATCGCAATTCCTGCTGGAGTTACAGTAGAAGTTGCAGAAAATAATAAGGTGACTGTTAAGGGTCCTAAGGGCACTCTTGAGAGAGTTTTCCCTGCAGAGATGCAGTTTGAGCAGAAAGATGGTCAGATCGAAGTTAAGAGACCTGATGATCAGAAGAAGACCAGAGCGCTTCACGGACTTTCAAGAAGTCTTCTGAATAACATGGTTGTTGGTGTTACAGATGGCTATGAGAAGAAACTTGAAGTTAATGGTGTAGGTTACAGAGCAGCTAAGAGCGGTAAGAAACTCACCTTAACCCTTGGCTATTCACATCCTGTAGAACTCGATGATCCTGAAGGAATCGAGACAGTTGTTGATGGTAATGCTATCATCGTCAAGGGCATAGATAAAGAAAAGGTTGGCCAGCATGCAGCTATCATCAGAGAGAAGAGAGCTCCTGAGCCGTATAAGGGCAAGGGTATCAAGTACGCTGATGAGGTTATCCGCCGCAAGGTTGGTAAGACCGGTAAGAAGTAAGAGATAAGGAGAGTAAAAAATGGTTAGTAAAGAGTCCAGACAGAAAAGTCGCGAAAAGAAGCATCTGAGAATTCGCAATCGTTTCAGCGGCACTGCTGAAAGACCGCGTCTTGCAGTTTTCAGAAGTAATAATCATATGTATGCTCAGGTTATCGATGATGTTGCCGGTAAGACACTCGTTTCTGCTTCCACACTTGAGAAGGACATTAAGTCAGCTCTTAAGGTTACAGATAATGTTGAGGCCGCTGCATACGTTGGTGATGTTGTTGCTAAGAGAGCAATGGAAAAGGGTATCAAGGCTGTTGTTTTCGACAGAGGCGGTTACATCTACCATGGTAAGGTAGCAGCACTGGCTGAGGCAGCCAGAAAAGCAGGCTTAGAATTCTAAGGAAGGGAGAAAGATAATGAAGCGTACAATCGTTGATGCAAGTCAGCTTGAATTAACAGATAAAGTCGTTACCATCAAGCGAGTTACTAAGGTTGTAAAGGGTGGACGTAACATGAAGTTCACCGCACTCGTTGTAGTTGGTGACGGAAACGGTCATGTAGGTGTAGGTCTTGGAAAGTCTACTGAAATTCCGGATGCTATCCGTAAGGGTAAGGAGGATGCTACCAAGAACCTCATCACAGTTCCGCTTGATGAGAACAACAGTATCACACATGATTTCGTTGGTAAGTTCGGTTCTGCAGAGGTTCTGCTTAAGAGATCTCCTGAAGGTACCGGTATCATCGCAGGTGGTCCTGCTCGTTCTGTATGTGAGCTTGCAGGAATCAAGAACATTCGTACAAAGTCACTTGGTTCCAACAACAAGCAGAACGTAGTTTATGCAACCATCAATGGTCTTGCAAATCTCAAGACACCGGAAGAAGTTGCTAAGAAGCGCGGTAAGTCTGTAGAAGAAGTTATCGCATAATAAATAGGCAACTAGTAAAGGAGAAAACAATGGCAGCTAATAAAGAAAGTGGAAAAATGCTTAAAATCACATTGGTTAAGTCCACTATTGGTGCTGTTCCGAAGCAGGTTGCTACGGTAAAATCAATGGGATTTAAGAAGCTTAACAGCAGTGTAGAACTGCCGGATAACTCTGCTACCAGAGGTCAGATCCAGCAGATCAGACACCTTGTTAAGGTCGAAGAACTGAACTAATAAAGGAGGAAAGTCATGGAATTATCTAATTTGAGACCTGCTGAGGGTTCTGTTCAGAGTGACAATTTCAGAAGAGGCCGCGGTCATGGCTCAGGAAATGGCAAGACTGCAGGTAAGGGACACAAAGGACAGAAGGCTCGTTCAGGTGCTCCGAGACCCGGATTCGAGGGTGGACAGATGCCCCTTTTCCGTCGTCTTCCTAAGAGAGGATTCAAGAATATCAATTCTAAGAAGATCGTAGCTATAAATGTAAGCGAACTTGAGCGCTTCGACAACGACAGTGTTGTTGACATTCAGGCACTTAAGGATAATGGTATCATCAAGCATGAGTATGATGGTGTTAAGATACTTGGAAACGGTGAATTTACCAAAAAGCTTACGGTTAAAGTAAATGCCTTCAGTGCATCTGCTAAGGAGAAAATCGAGGCTCTTGGGGGAACGGCAGAGGTGATTTGATGTTCACAACAATTAAGAACGCATTCAAAATCAAAGATATAAGATTAAAGTTATTATTCACATTTGCAATGCTTTTGGTGATTAGACTTGGTTCAGCAATTCCGGTACCCGGAATGAACGTATCTGTTTTTCAGCAGTGGTTTGCTGAATTATCGGAAAACAATGCCTTTGGTTTTATGGATCGATTCACAGGTGGATCATTTGAGAACATGTCAATTTTGGCACTCAATATTACACCTTACATCACATCTTCTATTATTATCCAGCTTCTCACGATTGCTATTCCTAAGTTTGAGGAATGGCAACGTGATGGAGAGGATGGAAGAAAAAAGCTTGCAGCTCTCACACGTTATATCACTGTAGCACTTGCTCTTATTGAGTCAGTAGCAATGGCTATAGGTTTCTACAGAAGTGGATTCCTCATCGAGAAATCTCCTCTGTATGTAGTAGAGATTGTTGCAGCACTTACTGCAGGCAGTGCGTTCCTTATGTGGATCGGTGAGCGTATAACAGATAATGGTGTAGGAAACGGTATCTCTATCGTACTTACTATTAACATTATCTCAAGAATGCCTTCCGACCTCAGTAGCTTGTTTACACAGTTTGTAACAGGCAAGAACATTGCCAGAGGAGTGGTATCCGTGATCATTATTGTTGCGGTAATCGTAGCAATGGTTGTTCTCGTTGTTCTTCTCAACGGCGCAGAGCGCAGGATTCCGGTACAGTATGCTAAAAAGATTCAGGGGAGAAAGACCTATGGCGGAAATCATTCAGAGATTCCTCTTAAGGTTAACACCGCAGGCGTTATGCCTATCATTTTTGCGATGTCTCTCTTCCAGTTCCCGATCATTATCAGCCAGCTTGTTGGCTATAAGGGAACAGGTGCATGGAGCGAGATCCTTAAATACTTGAATCAGAGCTACTGGTGCAATACCTCAAATCTCAAGTATTCAATCGGACTTGTTGTATATGTTTTACTGCTTATCTTCTTTGCATATTTCTATACATCAATTACATTTAATCCGCTTGAGATTGCAGATAATATGAAAAAGCAGGGTGGCTTTATTCCCGGTATTCGTCCCGGAAAGCCTACCAGTGATTATTTAACAAACATTCTGAATTACATCATTTTCATCGGAGCTGTTGGACTTACCATTATCGGTGTCCTTCCGATATTCTTCAATGGTGTATTCGGTGCTAACGTATCCTTCGGTGGTACGAGCCTTATCATTGTTGTAAGTGTTATTCTTGAAACGGTGAAACAGATTGAATCACAGATGTTGGTACGTAATTACAAAGGTTTTTTAGATGATTAAAACTTAAGAGGTTTCGGAGTATACCGAAAGGTATGCTTCCTAACCTCTTATTGTGCATTTAAGAAATATAAGAAAAATAGGAGACTTCCAGTATGAAAATTATTATGTTAGGTGCACCCGGTGCAGGTAAGGGAACACAGGCAAAAATGATTGCTGATAAATATCAGGTTCCGCACATTTCTACAGGTGATATTTTCAGAGCAAATATCAAGAACGGAACTGAACTCGGAAAGAAAGCAAAGGAATACATGGATCAGGGACAGCTTGTTCCGGATGAGCTTACTGTTGAGATCCTTCTTGACAGAGTAGCGCAGGATGACTGCAAGAACGGCTATGTTCTTGACGGTTTCCCGAGAACAATTCCTCAGGCTGATGTGCTTGACAAAGAGCTTACAAAGCTTGGCGACAAGGTTGACTATGCAATTAACGTAGATGTTCCGGATGAGAACATTGTTCGCAGAATGTCAGGAAGAAGAGCATGCCTTAAGTGTGGTGCTACTTACCATATTGAGCACATTCCTCCGAAGCAGGAAGGAATCTGTGATACTTGTGGCAGTGAGCTTGTTCAGAGAGATGATGACAAGCCGGAGACAGTTAAGAACCGTCTTAGCGTTTATCATGAGCAGACTCAGCCCCTCATCGACTATTACACAAAGAAGAACATTCTTAAGACTGTCGATGGAACAAAGGACATGCAGGAAGTCTTTAATGAGATTACAGGTATTCTCGGTTAATTATTGAGGTAATGAGTAATGCCGGTCACCATTAAAACGGACGAAGAATTGAACCTCATGAGAAAAGCAGGTGAGCTGCTTGCACAGGTTCATGAAGAACTACATAATGCGCTCAGACCGGGAATCTCCACTTTAGAGTTGGATGCAATTGGCGAAGAAGCCATTCGCAAACGCGGTGGAATACCGAATTGCAAGGATTATGAAGGATATCCGGCATCAGTTTGTATTTCCGTGAATGATGAGGTTGTTCACGGAATACCTAAAGCTGAGACTATATTAAAAGAAGGCGATATAGTTTCTTTTGATACGGGTCTGATATATGAAGGATTTCATTCAGATGCGGCCAGAACATGGGGCGTAGGAAATATTTCCCCGGAAGCACAGAAACTGATTGATGTCACGAGAGAGAGCTTTTTTGAAGGCATCAAATATGCCAAAGCCGGAAATCACTTATATGACATTTCCAAGGCGATTGATAAATATATCAAACCGCATGGCTACGGAATAGTAAGGGAACTTACAGGACATGGAATCGGCAGAGAATTACACGAAGAGCCATATATTCCCAATTATAGGAAATTAACAAGAGGTATACTCTTAAAACCGGGAATGACGCTCTGTGTGGAACCCATGATTACGATGGGAAGCAGAAAAATAGCATTTCTCGATGATGAATGGACTGTTGTAACTCTTGATAGTTCTTTGGCGGCACATTATGAAAATACCATTGCGGTAACGCCTGACGGAGAACCCGAGATACTGACAATTATTAAATGAACCACTTAAATGTGATATAGAAATGAGGTTAAGATCAGATGTCTAAAGCAGATGTAATTGAAATTGAAGGAAAAGTAGTTGAGAAGCTCCCCAACACAATGTTCAGGGTTGAGCTTGAGAACGGTCATATCGTACTTGCTCATATCAGTGGCAAGCTCAGACAGAACTTTATTCGTATTCTTCCCGGAGACAAGGTAACACTTGAACTTTCACCCTATGATCTCACAAAAGGAAGAATAATTTGGAGAGATAAGTAATCGCTTAGCTCCTGTAATTCGGAACGAATAAAACAAGTTTAAAATAATGCTTGTAATAGTTCTATATATATGTTATGATTGAATGCGGTCGTTTAAAAAGGGGTATCAGTATGCCCTTTTATACGCATATATACCAGAAAGGAGTTACAAATGAAAGTTAGGTCTTCTGTTAAGCCTATGTGCGAAAAGTGCAAGGTTATCAAGAGAAAAGGCGTTATTCGTGTAATTTGCGAAAACCCTAAGCACAAACAGAGACAGGGCTAATTCGAGTCATTTTGACATTACTTTTTGATACCAATGTGTATTGGAAAGATCGGATTAACTACTGTCCGATTGGGCTGAATAATCGCCCCAATCAAACAAGTAACATTTAATTATGGAAACAAAAGGTTTCCGCAAACAATTTTTTTCAAATGGAGGAATATTAAAAATGGCTCGTATTGCAGGTGTAGACTTACCCAGAGATAAGCGAGTTGAGATTGGTCTCACATATATCTATGGTATTGGTAGAACAAGCTCAAACAAAATTCTTGCTGCTGCAAATGTAAATCCCGACACACGTGTTCGTGATCTCACAGATGATGAGGTTAAGAAGATTGCTGAGATTATCGGTAATGATTATGACGTAGAAGGTGATCTTAGAAGAGAGATCGCTATGAACATCAAGCGTCTTTCAGAGATCGGATGCTACAGAGGTATCCGTCACAGAAGAGGACTTCCTGTTCGTGGTCAGAGAACAAAGACCAACGCTAGAACAAGAAAAGGTCCCAAGAGAACAATCGCTAATAAGAAGAAGTAATTCTCTTATTATATAGTAACTTTAGATAATTCATAGGAAGAAAGTAGGTTAGTTTAAAATGGCAAATCAGAAATCAAGTGCTTCTAAGACTAAGAAGCGTGTCAAGAAAAACGTTGAACACGGACAGGCACACATTCAGTCATCTTTCAATAACACAATCGTTACATTGACAGATGCTGCAGGTAATGCTCTTAGCTGGGCAAGTGCCGGTGGTCTCGGTTTTAAGGGTTCAAGGAAATCTACTCCATATGCTGCACAGATGGCTGCAGAGACAGCAACAAAGGCTGCACTTATTCATGGCCTTAAGACTGTTGATGTCTTTGTAAAGGGACCGGGTTCAGGAAGAGAAGCTGCTATCAGAGCTCTTGCTGCAAGTGGTCTTACTGTTACCAGTATTACGGATGTAACTCCCGTACCTCATAACGGATGCCGCCCGCCCAAGCGCCGCAGAGTATAATTTATCCTATATGATATTCACTCAGAGCCTGCGTTTTTACGTCTGGCTCTGATGGAGTATATAGACACTATTAACATTTAACTCGTTGGATGAAGGCACAGGTAGTGTCGTGCTGTAAACAACAGTCAGGATTTTTCCTGAACAAGAAAGGAGCCAATAATGGCAGTAAACAGAGTTCCAGTACTTAAGAGATGCAGATCACTTGATTTGGATCCCACATTCCTTGGATATGACAAGAAGTCCAAGAGAACAAACAGCAGAGCAAACAAGAAGATGAGCGAGTATGGTCTTCAGCTCCGTGAGAAGCAGAAGGCAAAGTTCATTTATGGCGTTCTTGAGAAGCCTTTCCGTAACTACTACGACAAGGCTGATCGTCAGAAGGGACAGACCGGTGAGAACCTTATGGTCCTTCTTGAGCGCAGACTTGATAATGTTATTTTCCGTATGGGCTTTGCAAGAACAAGAAGAGAAGCTAGACAGGTTGTTCTTCATAAGTTCATCACTGTAAATGGTAAGGTAGTTAACATTCCTTCTTACCTCATCAAGGCAGGCGATGTTATCGAAGTTAAGGAAGCTTCCAGAAGCATCCAGAGATTCAAGGATATCGCAGAGATCACAGCAGGCAGAATCGTTCCTGAGTGGCTTGATGTTAACAAGGATAACCTTAGCGGTACAGTTAAAGAATTCCCTTCAAGAGATGTAATCGACGTTCCTGTAAACGAGATGTTGATCGTCGAGTTGTATTCTAAGTAATTTAAAATAGTTCAGCGTGGCCATAGTTCGAAAGCGCGTGCGTTTTCGAACCCGGCTCTGAATTATTTAATTTTAGAAACACCATAAAACCATAAGGAGGGTATGTCAGTGTTTGATTTTGAAAGACCAAATATTGAAGTTGCTGAGATTTCAGAGGACAAGAAGTACGGCAGATTCGTTGTTGAGCCTCTTGAGAGAGGTTATGGAATTACTCTTGGTAATTCACTCAGAAGAATTATGCTTTCCTCTTTGCCTGGAGCAGCAGTAAGTCAGGTCAAAATCGAAGGTGTACTGCATGAGTTCAGTTCTATTCCCGGAGTAAAGGAAGATGTAACTGAGATCATAATGAATATCAAGAATCTTTCTATTCGCAATAATTCTGAGACTAATGAGCCCAAGACAGCATACATCGAGTATTCAGGCGAGGGTGTAGTCACAGCTGCTGATATTCAGGTTGATCAGGATATAGAAATCACAAATCCTGAGCAGGTTATTGCAACACTGTCCGGTAAGGATGCTAAGCTCTACATGGAGCTCACCATCACAAAGGGCAGAGGATATGTAAGCTCTGATAAGAATAAGCTTGCAGATCTTCCTATCGGTGTTATTGCAGTAGATTCTATCTATACACCAGTTGAACGTGTAAATGTCAGTGTAGAGAATACACGTGTAGGTCAGGTTACTGACTATGATAAGCTGACACTTGATGTTCACACTAACGGAACACTTGCTCCCGATGAGGCTGTAAGCCTTGCAGCAAAGGTTCTTAGTGAGCATCTTAGCCTCTTCATCGATCTGTCTGAGAATGCCAAGACTGCAGAAGTTATGGTAGAGAAAGACAATGATGAGAAGGAAAAGGTTCTTGAGATGAGCATCGATGAGCTTGAGCTCAGTGTTCGTTCCTTCAACTGCCTCAAGAGAGCCGGAATCAATACTGTTGAGGAGCTTACAAACAAGACTCCCGATGATATGATGAAGGTTCGTAACCTTGGACGTAAGTCCCTTGAGGAAGTGCTTGCTAAGCTTGATGAGCTTGGACTTGCACTTAGAACAGGTGAAGATCAGAACTGATAAAACAGGTTAGTATTCGCTGATGGTAAAGCCGACGTGTACGGATGCGGATTCTCATTAGGTATTAACACAACATATCGGGAGTAAAACCAAAGCGTATTCCGGTATGCACCACAGCAGAGGGAACTCTGCGATTGAGAAAGGAAGTAAATTATTATGGCAATGTACAGAAAGTTAGGAAAGGCTACAAAGCCCAGAAGAGCACTCCTCAGAAACCAGGCAACAATGCTTCTTTACAATGGTAAGATTGTTACAACCGAGGCTAGAGCTAAGGAAGTAAAGAAGATCGTTGAGCCTATCATCGCTCTTGCAGCTAAGGAGATGGACAACTACGAGACAGTTACTGTTGAGGCTAAGGTTGCCCGCAAGGACAAGGATGGCAAGCGCGTTAAGGAAGTTAAGGATGGCAAGAAGGTAACAGTTTATGATACTGTTCAGAAGGAGATCAAAAAGGATAAGCCTTCACGTATGCACGCTAGAAGACAGATCCTCAAGACTCTCTATCCTGTAACTGAGGTTCCGAAGGAAGCTGCTGGAAGAAAGAAGAACACAAAGCAGATCGACCTTGTTGAGAAGCTTTTCACAGAGTATGGTCCTAAGTATGCTAGCCGTAACGGTGGTTACACAAGAATCGTTAAGATCGGTCAGCGTAAGGGCGATGCAGCTATGATGGTTGTTCTTGAGCTTGTATAATTAACATAATAAAAAATGAGCGGTACGATTAGTCGTATCGCTCATTTTTTATGTGCGCTTAGCAGTGCATGATTCTAATTCCTACAACAATTTAATAGATTCTAATCTGCATTGCCATCAGATACAATCTCTGTAGATGTTCCATAAGCCTGATCGGGATGCTTGTTTGCGTATTCTGCAAGCGTTTCACCACCCGACATAGTACGGGCCAGTAAGGAACATAAGATAATAAGTGCAATTATTATAATTAGTGGTTTAAAGTATTCGTTTGACATAAAGTCATTTTAGCAAATTTATTGAAGAAGTGCCATAACACCCTGAGGGGTCTGATTTGCCTGTGCCAGCACAGACTGCCCGGCCTGCTGAAGGATATTTAATGTGGAAAGTCTCACCATTTCTTCAGCCATATCTGCATCGCGGAGGCGTGACTCTGCAGCGGTAGTATTTTCAACAACATTGTTAAGATTGTATACAGTATGCTCGACACGGTTCTGAATAGCGCCAAAATAACTTCTTACACCGCTTACCATCAGGATTGCATTAGAAAAATTGTCAATAGCGTTGGTTGCGTTATCTTCTGTCAGAAGATTTACATCTGTAATAAGAAGTGCATCTGTGCTCATGTCAAAAAGTTCAATTTCCACTTTGTTTGTCATATCAGCGTCTGTTCCGAGGTGAAGAGCGATAGAAGATCCGCGTCCTTTCTGGTTCTCGGTAGTAAGGTCCATTTGAACATAACCCAAAGTGGTATTCATGATTTCAATCGGTTGCTTGTTCTTTTTCGCAGTTTCGCCAAGTATATTTGTTCCGCCTGTGCTAAGTGAAGGAGTAATAAGTGATCCTACACCACCAAGACTTTCGTATGAGAGTCTTCTTACAAATTCTACTGCGCCCATTTTGCCTGATGCAGGACTTGAGTAACTACCGTTGTTGATGCAATCCTTTAAATCGGATTCGGATATACCTATAAGGCTTGTAAGAACGGTATCAAAGCTATCGGTTTTGTTATCGATGAAACCCTGGAAGATTTTGTTCATTCCGGTTAAAATGGTGGCTTTTGAGAAATCATTTGTGTCGGAAGCAAGGTAACCGGCATAGGCAGCTGCCAGATAACCATGACCATAAACTCTTCCGTCGACTGTATATTGTCCGCCTTGTGAGAGGTATGCAGCAATATTATAGTCTCTGGAGGGATCGTTTGCACTGGAAAGTGTACTTGCACAACTACTGAGATAACTATTCCAACCGGATGAATAGCCGCCACCTGATAACTGCGCTGTTCCTTCTATAAACCATAGCGGAAAGTCTTCAGGACCTGTACCTATATTCATTCTTTCGGGATAAACTGTAGCCATAACACCATGCATTACTTCGTGTGCAACCGTTGATTCAAGCAAACTGAGTTTATCTTGGCTTAAATTCAGGGAAGGGAAATCGGCCTTATCCACTGAAAGCAGTAGAGAACCTGGTGTGAAGTTCTGTCCGGGCCATGAAATTTGGGCGGACATGGATGCCAATACGTTATCCACACCGTCTATTGTATTGATAGTCATTGTTGAATAATAGGGAGTTTTATCGTTTTCAGCCGCTGTCCTTACTGTATTTCCCATAGGAGAAAAACTGTTTAGTATCTGTTCTACAGCGTTGGGGAAATACTCATTAGAGATTTTCTGTGCAAGATATTTCATCCCATTTGCTACAGAAGAAGGCGGATTGAGAGTAGTTAATCTCGGAAGACGACCTTTTTTAGGGAAAATGGGAGTTTCGTTGAATTTGGTACGACTGGTGATCGCGTTTATTTCACTTTTTAACTGCTTGATTTCGTTATTGATGGCTATTCTGTCTTCGGGCGCAAGGGTTCCGTTAGCGGCCTGAATAGAAAGCACGTTGCATCGCTGAAGCATTTCATGTACTTCGTGTAAAGCACCGTCAGCAACCTGGGCCATAGAAATGCCGTCTTTGCCATTTGAGGAAGCGCGTGTAAGTCCCCTCATCTGGCGGCGCATTTTTTCAGATATGGTTAAACTTGCTGCGTTATCTGCGGCGCGATTAATCTTATATCCTGAAGCCAGCTTTTCGGCTGTTTTAGCTCGTTCTGAAGTTGTGATACCGGTCATCATATTTGCATACGATGCCTGCATGTTATGTTGTATTACCACAAGCTGCCCCTTAATGATAATAAATCGATATTTTTAGTCCTTTACACTAAAGTTATCGGCAGTTTTATGAAAAAATTTTACACTTTTTAAATATGGCAGAAGAAGTGCGCAGCTGTGCTTGTTTTTCACAACTGCATATAATAAAATAGTGAGGATGTACTTTAAGAGCGCAATAATACTGAAAAAGAGGCAAAATGAGTTCAGAAACTATGCTCCGTACGGAGAATCTGACATTTGAATATATAAGACGAGATGAGGAAGGCAACGTAGAAGGGATAACCACCGCTGTTGACGGAGTGGATCTGGAAGTCAAAAAGGGCGAATTTATATCCATTCTCGGACACAACGGTTCAGGAAAATCTACACTGGCCAAGCATTTTAATGCACTTTTATTCCCCACTGAGGGTACTGTCTTTGTTGACGGAATGAACACTTCGGATGCAAGTAATCTCTGGAGTGTCAGACAGGAAGCGGGCATGGTTTTTCAGAATCCCGACAATCAGATAATCGGACAGGTTGTTGAAGAGGATGTGGGATTTGGACCGGAAAACATGGGGGTTCCCACAAAAGAGATATGGGAGAGAGTAGAGGAAAGCCTTAAGACCGTAGGAATGTACGAATTTAGGAAAAGCTCACCCAATCACCTCTCCGGAGGACAGAAACAGAGGGTTTCAATTGCGGGAGTTATTGCAATGCACCCGAAATGCATCATTTTTGATGAGCCGACAGCCATGCTTGATCCGAACGGACGAAAAGAGGTTATCCGCGCAGCGAGAGCCCTGAACGACGTGGAAGGGATAACGATCATTCTGATTACTCATTATATGGAAGAGGTTATCTATTCCGACAAGGTCTTTGTTATGGATAAGGGACATGTGAAGATGCAGGGTACCCCCAGGGAGATTTTTTCACAGGTGGATAAACTTAAGGAATTGAGGCTGGGTGTTCCGCAGGTAACTCTTCTTGCGCATGAGCTTAGGCAAAGAGGACTTAATATTCCCGAGGGAATTCTGGACCGAGGGGAACTTGTAGCTGCTTTGAAGGGATTAAAATGGCAATAATACTAGATCATGTAAATTACATATATGAGGCCGATACAGCGATGGCAAGGACAGCCTTAAATGATGTGTCGCTTCAGATACCGGATGGCCAGTTTATAGGCCTTATTGGGCACACCGGATCGGGAAAATCGACCCTTGTGCAGCATTTGAACGGCCTTATGAAACCGTCATCAGGTTCTGTCTTCTTTGATGGCAAGGACATAAACGATCCCGAATATGACAGAAAAAATCTCAGAGCCAAGGTGGGACTCGTTTTTCAGTATCCCGAGCATCAGCTTTTTGAGATAAACTGCTTCCTGGATGTGTGCTTTGGGCCAAAAAATCTGGGGGTTCCTCAGAAAGAGATAGAGCTTAGAGCGTATGATGCCCTTAAAAAGGTAGGCCTTCCGGATGAATATTTTTATCAGTCTCCGTTTGATCTGTCCGGGGGACAAAAGAGGAGGGTGGCTATAGCCGGAGTTCTTGCTATGAAGCCGGAGGTGCTGATTTTGGATGAGCCTACCGCAGGACTTGATCCTAAAGGCAGGGATGAGATACTTGATTTAATCGCTGAACTTCATGATACGCTGGGAATCACGGTAATTCTGGTGTCACACAGCATGGAGGATGTGGCGAATTACGTCGACAGAATAATAGTCATGAATAAGGGTGAAGCAGTCTATGACGGAACCCCGAAGGAAGTATTTGCGCATTACAAAGAGCTTGAAGCTATAGGTCTTGCTGCACCGCAGGTTACATATGTTATGGAGGAGCTCAGAGAAGCCGGATTTCCCGTACATACGGATGCTACCACTATTGATGAGGCAGCAGATGAGATTATGCGGGTTTTTGGATGATTTTTATATAAAAAGTTGGGAGCATGTACTGAATGCTTAGAGATATAACGCTGGGACAGTATTACCAGACAGATTCCGCTATTCACAGACTGGATCCGAGGGTAAAAATTGTAGCGACACTGGTATATATTGTATCCCTTTTTGTAGTAGACAATTTTATAGGATATTTGATAGCAGCAGCCTTTCTTGTGCTTGCCATTATGAAGTCAAATGTGCCCGCAAAATTCATTTTTAAGGGCATGAAGGCTATTTATTTGCTGCTTCTTATCACTATGCTGTTTAATCTCTTTTTGACGCCCGGAGAGCCTCTGGTGACTTTCTGGAAACTGAAAATAACCAAAGAGGGACTTAAAATAGCGGTTATGATGGGAGTGAGGCTTGTTTTCCTTATAACAGGGTCTTCAATAATGACGCTCACTACCACCCCAAATCAGCTTACGGACGGTATGGAGAGCCTCATGAACCCGCTTAAGGTGTTCCATGTGCCGGTACATGAGATATCTATGATGATGTCGATTGCACTCAGATTTATTCCGATTTTGATGGAAGAGACAGACAAGATCATGAAGGCTCAGATGGCAAGAGGTGCCGATTTTGAGAGCGGATCGCTTATCCAGAGGGCTAAGAGTCTGATACCGCTTCTTGTTCCGCTTTTCATATCTGCCTTCAGAAGGGCAGGAGACCTTGCTATGGCTATGGAGGCCAGATGTTATCGAGGCGGCGAAGGCAGGACTAAAATGAAGCCTCTTGCTTATAAGAAATGGGATATTTTTGCATATATAGTGATTTTTGTGTATTTATGCGCAATGATCGCTGTGGGAATTCTGTTTTGATTGACGCAATATTGTGCAATTTATTATTGATATATCCTTATATGCATATAATTGAGGGCTAAGATTTGAAAAATATTATGCTGACAGTTGCATATGATGGGAGCGGCTATCACGGCTTCGCTTTTCAGGAAAACACCCGGACAATAGAGGGTGAGCTGAAAAATGCCGTTGATGCGCTGACCGGTGAGGATTCGGAGATTATCGGTGCCAGCAGGACAGATGCCGGAGTGCACGCATATGGAAATCTGGTGGTGTTTAAAACAGAATCCACCATTCCTGCTGAAAGCTTTGCACCGGCATTGAATAATAAGCTCCCCGATGATATCAGAATCATGCGGTCGGAGGAAGTTCCGCTTGAATTCCATCCGAGAAAGTGCCTCTCAGAGAAGACATATGAGTATAGAATCCTGAACGTTAAGACAATGGTGCCTACTAAGAGGCTCTATTTTTGCCATAACAGCTATCCTCTTGATGAAAAGAGGATGAACGAGGCTGCCAAGTACCTGGTGGGAGAACATGATTTTTCAAGCTTTTGTGCAGCCGGATCTCAGGCACTAAGCCATGTTCGAAGGATTATTTCGGCAGAGGCTGTGAGACAGGGCGATGAGATAGTGATTAGAATCACAGGCAACGGCTTTTTATATAATATGGTGAGAATTATAGCGGGGACTCTGATGGAGATAGGCAGGGGGAAGGGCGAGTCTTCGGACGTTGAAAAGATGATCGGAGCAAAGGACAGAGCGGCAGCAGGACCGACAGCTCCGCCGCAGGGACTTTTCCTTATAGAATACAGATTCCCCGAGGAATTATAAAATTTTTATAACCTCAGCTATTTTGTGCTATTTTCGGTGGATTTTGGGTTGACAAATTGAAAGAAATAAGCATATAATATATGACTGTGTGACGATTATCGCCAAAGTTATCCCGGTAAGTAACGAGGCGTATATCTTATACAATATATAAGCGAATGGATCAGGTGAAGGGTTCTTCGCACCAGAGTTTAACTGTTAACTGGTTATGGAGGTAATTAGAATGAACACATATATGCCTAATGCTTCTTCTGTTGAGAAGAAATGGTATGTTGTAGACGCAACAGATATGACACTCGGTCGTCTTGCTTCTAACGTTGCTAATGTACTTAGAGGAAAGAATAAGCCGATTTATACACCCAACATTGATACAGGTGATTATGTAATCGTAATCAACGCTGAGAAGATTAAGGTTTCAGGTAAGAAGATGGACCAGAAGATGTACTGGCACCACACAGATTACGTTGGACACCACAAGGAGTTCACTCTTCGTCAGATGATGGAGACACACCCGGAGCGTGTTATCGAGCATGCAGTAAAGGGAATGCTTCCCAAGGGTTCTCTTGGCAGACAGATGTACACAAAGCTTCACGTATACGTAGGCCCTGAGCACGATCATGCAGCTCAGAAGCCCGAAGTACTTACATTCTAATCTGAAAGGAGAATTTGAAAATGGCTAAAGCAGCAAGTTTCTATGGCACAGGTAGAAGAAAGAAGTCTATCGCCAGAGTTTATCTTACACCCGGTAAGGGCAATATCACTATCAATAAGAGAAGCATCGACGAGTATCTTGGACTTGAGACTCTTAAGGTTATCGTTCGTCAGCCCCTTGTACTGACAGATACTCTTGATAAGTTCGATGTTAACGTAACAGTTCGCGGTGGCGGCACAACAGGTCAGGCTGGTGCAATCCGTCACGGTATCTCAAGAGCACTTCTTCAGGCTGATTCTGATGAGTACAGACCTGCACTTAAGAAGGCTGGATACCTTACACGTGATCCTAGAATGAAGGAGAGAAAGAAGTACGGTCTCAAAAAGGCTCGTCGCGCTCCTCAGTTCTCAAAGAGATGATCAATCTGCTATTGCAGAATGTTGTTTCTTCGGAAATATTCAAAGATCTATTACCGGAAGCCTGTGTGGCTTCCGGTTTTCTATTTAAGTCAATCCTATTCAGAAATTAGTAATTTCATTTTTTAATTCTATTCAGGCTTATTCTTAAGGCATGTCTATTGGTTTGTGATTCTGAGTGTTCTTGACTACAAATCTTGTTTTATTCTGTTTGAGTCAATGATCGCAGTGTGTCTGATTGACTGCAATTCCAAGATTATTCTATATGAGTCAACCAGCTACGGTTGTGGATTTGACTGCAAATCCAGTATTACCATATATGGGTCAACTATTGCATGGGGATGCGTTGACCTCAAATCATGTAATTTCAAGAATGAGTCAATGGTCCTAGGGAATTTTCATGACCGCATTTCTAATATCTTGTACCTGAGTCAACAGCCAGGTTGGAATCCGTTGACTTCAATTCTATTAGCTTCTAATTTGAGTCATATTCAGCAGAAAAAAGATGTGATCTATGGATAAATATCTCAGATGAACTGTAATTATTTGATTTGCATGCCGGTAGATTATATTGCATACTACAATGTATGTGATAATACGAGAGAAATGGGGGAGAAAAGGCATAATGACACATAAAGAGTTATGGACAGAGTTCTGTTCAAAGAAGAATATAGATATAAATACACCATACGAAGCTTGGGGATTTGGCAGTACTGAAGAAGATATGGACAAGCTTTCAGAATTAGTTTTGGAGGGAAAAAAGTTTGGAACAGCAAGCTCTTACGATGAGTATGTTATGGAGGATGCTTTGGATGCGCTTCCGAAAATCGGTGATTACAGTGTAATACTGAATAGCCAAGACGAGGCTGTATGCGTGATCAGAACTTATGACGTGTACGTGAGAGCATTTGGGGATGTGCCTCCTTTTCACGCTTATGCCGAGGGGGAGGGCGACAGATCGCTCCAATACTGGCGTGAGGTTCACGAAACATTTTTTATGGATTGTCTTGGCGAAAACAAAATGCAATTTAGCTGGGAATCGCGCGTGGTTTGCGAAAAATTCTGCGTTGAATATATTCCGGGAAAAGAAATTGCTGATGAGGAGCTTCTTTTTGCTGAGCCTACAATGAACTTTGCAAAAGAAATAGCAGCATACAGACAGGAAATGTTGGATGCCGGGTCCTCATTTGATGGATGCTTTTCCATGAAAAGAATGCCTGACATACAAGAATATGTAGATTACTGTATAGGCTGGGCCAACCCAAGGAGAAAAGCAGATGAACATGGTGCATGGGGAAATGTGCTTTTAGTCATCAGGAAGTCTGATATGAAGATGGTAGGTTGCATGCAGGTTCACAATGTTCTCACCGAGAGGATGAAAAAGTATACAGGACATGTGGGTTATTCGGTTCGCCCATCAGAGCGAAGAAAAGGTTACGCAAAAAAGATGCTGGCTAAGGCTTTGGATTTTCTTTCGAGTTTCGGATTTGAAAAGGTTTATGTAAGTTGTCTTCCTGAAAATGAAGCTAGTAGGAAAACAATCTTGGCAAATAACGGAGAATTTGTCGAGACGGTTTTTGTGAAGGAAGATAATGTTACGCTTGAGAAATACAGAATCAGGCTTTAAGTGGTGTTATATCCATAAATAAAAAATAGATAGAGTAGGGACACAATGTTTGTAGAAGGTTTAAAGGAAAACAATATAAGCAAACTTCTGGCTACACCCAAGAGTGACCTCCACAATCACTCTACCAAAGGATGCAGGAGAGAGTGGCTTGCCCAGAAACTGAATGTTGATATTCCTAAGCCACCACAGCGCCTTGATGGACTTGAAGGTATGCAGGCATGGTTTAGGTCCTCTATAAAACCCTTTTGTGATGGCTATGAAAATATGCTGCTTAGATGGGAGGGCGCTTTTACTGAGGCTAGGCGAAATAATATTACTCGTCTTGTTATGAATTTTGGTACAGCTGAAGTGGATCAGGTAGGAACGGTACAAGAGTTCCAAGAACTTATTGAAGGGTTCCATAAAACATATTGTCCGGATAGTATCTTTGAAGCTGAGCTGACATATCCCTCCTTTGGAAACGTGGAAGAAGAGGCAGACGAACTCGATAAATATGCCAGTTCAGGATACTTTAAGGCGATAGATATTTGCGCAGGAGAAAAAGTCCAGCCATTTGAAGCTTTTTTGCCACTGTATAGAAAGGCTGAGAAGTACCATTTGACCAAGAAGATGCATGTTGGAGAAACAGGTTCGGCTGAGGATGTAAGAAGGGCTGTAGAGACTTTGGGCCTATCAGAAGTTCATCATGGAATTAATGCATCAACATCCAAAGAAACCATGAGATTTCTTGCTGATAATCAGATACAGGTTAATGTCTGCCCCAGCAGCAATGTAATGCTGGGATTTGCAAAGGATTATAAAACACATCCAATCAAAATATTGGTGGAGAATGGTGTCAGGGTTACCATAAATACTGATGATCTGCTGATCTTCGACTCGTCAATTGAAAATGAATATCTTAATCTTTACAGGGCGGGTACACTGAGCGCAGAGCAGTTGGATAAAATAAGGCTAACAGGATTAGAAATTCTGTGATAGCATAAAAGAATATTTATTGTGCCTATAGTATGATACAGATTTGATATTGGAGAAAGTCATGGTATTTGAAAAATCATGTGGAGCAATTGTTTTTACTTTGGAAAATGGAGAAATAAAGTATCTTCTTGTAGAGGAAATGAGTGGCTGTCACAGCTTTCCGAAAGGACATGTGGAAAATAATGAAAACGAGGAAGAAACAGCACTTCGTGAAATAAAAGAAGAGACAAATCTTGAAGTAGAATTAAATACTGATTTCAGAGTGACAGAAAGCTATAATCCAGCAGAGAGGCCTGGAACGAGGAAGGAAGTTGTTTATTTTCTTGCAAAATATACAGATGCTAAGCCTTGTGTGGTACGCCAAAATGAAGTTCGTACCTTAAAAAGTCTTAGACTTGAGGAAGCTATTGATATTATTGAACACGACAATAAAAAAGAATTGCTCAAGCAGGCCGATGCTTATATAAAAAAGAACTATATATGAAAAAATATTGTAAAGATTTAAAGGACTGATCCAGATGCCATTTAGCCGTCACTGGATCATGCATATAGAAGCCATGCGCTGCATCAAGAATAAACTCTGCAAGATAGCACGAAAGGGTGCTGATCCTGTTGCTTATTGTGGCTTTTCCTGTAATCACTGTTTCCTTTCAGAGTGGTGCGGGTCCTGCAGAACGAAGCACAATGTCTGCTCTTTTGTTACCTGTGCGGAGGACAGAATATGTCCGAATGTGAGATGCTGTAAGGAAAAAGATTTGGACGGATGTTATGAGTGTGATGAGCTCGAAAATTGCAATAAAGGATTTTATATTCCATCAAATGACGGGGCAAATGCAGCAAAGGCTCAGGCATTATATATAAGGAAATACGGAAAGAAAGAGTTCTTAAAGGTTCATGACAGACTACATGAGAAGTATGACTTCCAAAAGACACAGGAAGTTTTGGGACAGGATTATAAGGAAGGATTGAGAATTCTGGAGGAAAGCTATATGGAATAAGGAATGTGGAAAAGGGAGTTCAAGTGTGGATAAACTGATACCCAGATGATGGACTTCAACATGACAGTTGAAATACCCATTGTCTGGGTATTTCTATTGTCAGGAGGAATCTATCATAATGTATGGAAGGGATATAAACAGAAAAAAGCTAAATGATAATCCGGTTGTCGAAACCATCTATGGTGAAACAGTGGGATTTACACTTCCCTTTAGGATAAAACTCTTCGAAAAATGGAAAGAAAACCCTACCCCTGAAACCATAGAGGAAGAGCTTAAGAAAGTTGATATTCTGGCAATAGACCTCTTATCCCATTCATTTAAAGATATATGTGCAAGATTCAAATACGGCGGATATCCTCTACCTACAGAAAAATCTCACCCTGAAATAGATCCGGAATATAAAGAAACTAATCCTTTGATACTGTCAGGGAAGTTTTACAGAAAGAAACGAGGATTCGGAATGACGATAGATCCCGGATTTCGCCAAGAATTAATGGAAGCTTACCCTGACACATCAATTGAAGATATGTTAAGGCGCAATGGGATTGATCCACTTGATGTCGGATGTGAAAGAATCGTCAGATTGGAACAGGCTTTTAAGAGAGAAATATTCAGACGATATGCTGCGTCTGAAGGTGTTTCAAAAGTCGAGTATCATGTTTCTGCAGCCTCTCCAAAGCTCTTAGAGAATCCCTATGTAGAAAAGATAGTACGTGGAAATCTGTACATGAAAAATGCCTTCTTTAATGAGGTATACATGATACCCATTCCGCTTTCAAAGATTTTTGAGATATACGGAATTGATGATAGCTTGGTGAATACCTGGAGTAAAACGCGGATCAATTCATCTTTGCAAGCATGGAAGCCTTTGGAGACAGAGGTTATTCCATGTAATGAAGGCATTTTGAAGATACAGAATAGACGGGCTTCTATGATGTTCCAGGAAGTAAGAAAAGGTTTTTGCGAATTAGGACAGATATTCAAAACTGACAATTATGATATTCAGCGCAAAGTTTGTCGATGGGCAGATGGACTCCCCAGTGATCCTTGGGGATACTATTCCAGAAAAAGGATACTGAAACTGATGGATTTATCAAAAAGCCGCTATTACGCACTGCTACATAATGAAACATATGGAACAGGCAAAATTAACAGGTGTCGCAGAGATGAGGAAGATATAGCAATAATTCGCCAGGTACTTGCATACAAAGGCTTTGAGAAAGGTATACGCCAGGTATATATGCTTATGCCAAGGGTTACCGGA
The DNA here is from genome assembly GCF_000424485.1 of Butyrivibrio sp. WCD2001. Classification (NCBI taxonomy): domain Bacteria; kingdom Bacillati; phylum Bacillota; class Clostridia; order Lachnospirales; family Lachnospiraceae; genus Butyrivibrio; species Butyrivibrio sp. WCD2001. The sequence goes on from NZ_KE384200.1 coordinate 46,254, forward strand.
CAGTCTTTTAGCATGTACAAGATACGCAGGCTTATGAATAAAAACGGAATCCGAACAACAATAAGACGTCCCAGCCGGAATAGAAAAGCAATGAAAGAACTCATAGCGAGAAACCAAAAAGCCAACCTCATCATGCGGAGATTCAGGCTTCACAGACCCAATGAAATAAGGCTTACAGATGTGACATATCTTGACTATGGTGATGGTCTGCGTGCCTATGGTTCAGCATCTGTGGATCCGGTTACAGGCAGACTCATATGCTTCATTGTCAGTGAAAACAATGATCTTCAGCTTGCGCTTGATACCCTGGCAGCAATGGATTCTTACCCTGCCAAAAGTGGTGCAATACTTCATTCCGACCAGGGCATGCTTTACATGAGTGATGACTTTCAGGCTGCAGTTGTTGAACGAGAACTTACGCAGTCAATGTCAAGACGCGGGAACTGCTGGGATAATGCAGTACAGGAATCATTCTTTGGGCACTTTAAGGATGAGTGTCATTATGAGGAATGTAAAAATCTCGAAGAATTGCAGGAATGTATTGATAGATATGGCTTTTACTATAATAATGAAAGAGGCATGTGGGATAGAGAAAAGATGACACCTGCAGAGTATGAACAATACCTGGAACAGATGAGTGAAGCAGAATTCGCCAAATATCTGGCGAGAGAAGAAGAACGCTTTGAAAAGATGAAGGTAAAGTCAGCAAAAAACGCTCACATGGCTGCAAGAAGCTATAAGGAGTTTACAGAAAAAAGTATTGGGGGATTAAACGATGAAACTGGTGGATCATTCAAAAAAGTATAAATATGAGGACGGCAGTGACAGACCTGATGAAAAGATCATTCCCTTTCTCGATAATGAGTTTGTTACTGGCTTCAAAGAGGACAGGATCTTCTACTCTAAAGACTTTGACATTGCCCTGTACAAGAAAATCCATGATGAAGGAATGACATATGTTCAGGCTTATAAGGCGCTTGGATTTGACACAAATATCTTGGGAGAAGACCGAGCCTATTCAGCCGGAAAGCGCGTAATGCAGAAGGCCAGAGACAACAAACTTTTTACTGTAGATGAGACGAATTATGACGGCTCCGTCTCCCGTGAACAGATGGGAAATCTCACGCCAGAAGAAGAACGGGCATATCTTGTAGCGCGTAACCACTATCTTGAAGAAATGCTTTTGGCTCAAAAAAAAATCCGATCCGAATTGGAGGAGTACTTTACCTGATTGAGGAAAAGGAAATCCGGGCAGACAGATTTGTTATGGTTGATTCATTCATAAATAAGCAGAAGTCGAAACTCAATGGGTATAACGTTTCACAATGCCTGCGTATGTTTGGAGTGTCTGACTCTGGCTACTATGCATGGAAAGGCCGCAAGGAAGATATATTTGGAAAACAGGCGGAGAAAAAAGCCGACAGGGATGCAATCAAAGAACTTATGCGTAGGATTATCATTGCCAGAAATGGCGTGGTTCCTGGGAAAAGGACATTCAGGGTGGAGCTTTTTAGAAGATTTGGCAGGACTGTGAATACCAAAAAGATAGCGGCGCTTATGGCTGAGATGAACATACAGGCACAGATGCCGCATAAAGATGCATATAAGCATCAGGCATCACATAATCACGTGTGCGCGGCGCCGGTAAATGCGGTGAACCAGAACTTCTTCATCGCTCCGCGAAGAGTCATTCTTTCAGACATAACATATCTTTACTATGGTGAATATCGGACCACTTTTTATCTGTGCGTATTCAGGGATGCCTATACTCGTGAAAACATTGGTTGGAGCATAGGGAGATATATGTCTCTAAAACTCGTAGAAGAAGCCTACCGGGATATGATGAGTGGTCATGCTGGCGAACTTGCGGAAGTCATGAGGACCAATGAAGTTTATGTGCACCATGATCAGGGGAGCCAGTACCTTGCCACTTCCTTTACTGAGCTACTTCACGATGATGGCTTTGTACAGTCTGTATCAGCCAGAGGCAATTCTCAGGATAACGCACCTATGGAGAGCTTCTTTGGGAGGCTTAAAACAGCCATCCTCGATATGGTTGCTATGTGCAGGGATTTTACATCTGCAAGACAGCTTGTGGATGGTTACCTTAAGGCATACAATTCAGAGCACTATCAGTATGATCTTGCAGGACTTACTCCTGAGGAATTCTATCAGTATGCCACAACGGGAGTATATCCACTTGACAACTACTTTGGTGTTCCTGCATCAATTATGATGACAGGTGGTGATCTGAAGAAAGTAAGACGCAGATATGCTGATGAAGAAGCTGCAGTTCGCAGAGAAGCATCCCAAAAGCATCGTGAAGAAAAACGGCTTGTTAATCCTGAAAAAGTAATACTTCGTGACCAACGCCTTCTTAAGTCAGTAATAGATAAGTGGAAGGATAAGGAAATGACAGCATCTAATCAGATCACAAAAATGCAGGCTGTCCTGGAAAAGGCCAAGAGCGCTCTTCAGTTCATAAAGTCACTTACAGAAGACAAACGCTCTGAACTTAAAGAACCACTTGCATGGAGAAAATATACTGAACTAAGTTATGTATTCATGATGAACGAACTGTTCTGATCTATATATTCTTCAAAATCTTATATTTTTAAATACTTTACAGCTGTATAATAAACGCAGCTGTATCGTGGCAGTAAGGGTCTGGCTTATCGCAAATGCGAGTTCACCTCACTCTCTGACGGTACAGCTTTTTGATTGCCAGGGAATCCTCTGGCCTATTTGTTGTACCCTCTATCATTATCCCCTACAAAAAGCTATAAAAAAGTACTACTGTCAACCTAAAGTCTATCGTAGTACTACTTAAAATCCATCACTGTCATATATATTTTTGCACTGTCTATTATGATTCCATTCAACCTTAAAATCTGTCACAAAAAAGTCCTTGACTTTCGAACCGGTTTAGGACTCCCTTTTTGATTACATATAAAAACACGCATTGCGAGTGATGGAAAGGCATGATATAATTCACTTGACGCATTGCGTGGAGGTGCAATTATGGATATAGCAGAGAAAATTAAGCAATTAAGAGAGAGCACGGGAGAAACAAGAAAAGAGTTTTCGATTCACACTGGTATACCGGTTCGTACTTTAGAGGATTGGGAAGCAGGGCGCAGGACTCCTCCGGAGTATATTCCGAGGCTGATCGCTTATCAGCTGGAATATGAGAAAATAATGAAGGATAGAGGGGAATTTAATGGCAAAGAATGAAATTGTTTTATTTACAGACGGGAATACAGAGATAGAGGTGCAGATAAGTCCTGAGCAAGAAACAGTTTGGCTAACACAGAAACAAATCGAGCAGTTATTTGATGTTAAGCATGCTACGGTAAGCGAGCATATTAGCAATATTCTTAGCTCAGGAGAGCTTGATGAGACTTCTGTCGGTTTTTCCGACAAAAGTTCCGGAGGAAGAAAACCAAAGATTTATAATCTTGATATGATACTTTCTGTTGGATATCGAGTTAATTCAAAGAGAGGTATAGCTTTCAGACGATGGGCAAGTGCGGTGCTTAAACAGTATACTTTAAATGGCTGTGCTATCAACGAGCGCAGGTTACAGGCACTTCAAAAAACTGTGGAAATACAAACAAAGATGATTGCAGGGACATTGGATATTGAGCAACAGGATGTACTTAAGGCTGTAAATTTATACACGCAAGCACTTATGCTTTTGGATCAATATGATCACCAGTCTCTTGAGAAGCCTGAAGGATCGAGCCCAATATACAGAATCACCTATAAAGACTGCAGAGAGATGGTCAATTACATGGAGGATACTTTTAAATCAGACGTATTTGGTGTAGAGAAAGAAGTTGGTAAAGTGGAAGGCATTCTGGCAGCAGTCTATCAGGATGTCTTTGGAGGGGAAGTGTATCCTTCGCTCGAGGAAAAGGCGGCCAATCTTCTTTATTTCATGATAAAAGACCATCCTTTTGAGGATGGCTGTAAGAGAATCGCATCGGCGGTAACACACTTGGATGAGGATTCACCTCATATGCACGTAGTAGGAGTTCCGGTAGCAACAGGATACAAACGAGGACTAAGCAAACAGGTGGCAAAAACAAAAAGTGTTTGATCAGGAGAGACTAGAAAAAATACAAGATTTAATGCACGATTTTGTAGAGCATCAGATGAAAGACCACCCGGAGATCTTTGGAGATGAAACCTTAAAGCCAAAGGAAAAAGGAAGGAATAGCGACTTCTCAAAAGAATTCTACTTAAGGCTAAAGCAGCAAGAATATGAAAAGCTGTATATAGATGCTGTAGTGAAATCCGAGATGAATAAGGAATTCATGAGATATGCGTCATTAGAAAATCCAAAAACTACACTTGGAAAACTCGTATCCGGATCATTCAAGAAATTCAAGGAATGGTGGGATAGAACTAGAAAGCCTGAGGTGACCGAAAAGGCTAGAACGAGTATCCTGGAACAGCTAAGGGAAGCTGGAGTTAGGGCTGATCAGCACAACGAACAGCAGATTCCAAAATCACACAGAACAGACTTGGGAATAGAGAGATAATCTTTCTAAAGTAGAGGACAGGGGCGTGAAAACGTCCTTGTTCTATGTGTAAGAATATTGAAGAGGATAGAGAAGACACATATAATCTAAAATGCTGGGTATTACGTAAGTCTTATACAGGCAAATCACAATTTACCGATACAAGGAACACAGCATTGGTATTCATGTATGAAATAGAAAGGTTGGAGAAAACATGGGATTCATATCGTTTAACGAGAACTATTACCGCAAAAAGTTGGAGAAGTATGAGCGAGATCAGCTTTCCGACGCGGATATTTACGAAGCAAAGCAACTGCTGAAGGTGCTTGATGATTTAGCAGATGAAGGATACACAAATCTGAATGATTGTATGGAAGAAGATTTCTCATGTCTGACAAGATTGAGGGAGGTCCTCCATAAAAACGGGGTAGCGCCTTTTCCGATTGATTACGAAAGGTTAGCGGATACTGTTTACAGCAAGGAGGAGTATGAACTTGAAGAACTGCTTGGACAATTATTATCAGAAGCAGGCAAGGTAGGCAGCGTTTCCGCCAATCCGTTCCTTGAAGAAATATACAAGTACAGTGAATGGATCAGATATGATGAAGATACAGCATATGTATTTTTGATGAGGGATGCATTGCTCCCGTATATATACTTCCGCAGCAAGAATCGGGATAATCTCTATCCGTGGCTGATCAGCCGCAAATTTCTGAGGGAAATTACAGAAATAGATGACATGGATGATGATATCCGTATTCCTCTTTATGGGGCGCTTGAAAAAGGCCATGTTTCGTATGATAGATATTTTCCTTTCTGCCGAGAAGAAATACTCGAAGCACTTGATGAATACCCGGAATTGAAAAAGATTCTTTCTGATATGCTCGGAACCATTAAACAGAACAGGATTGTGGTGATCGAATCAGGCTATATGGGAACAATCCCTATGATGTTGGCGGCCCTGGATAGCAGAGTGGATTTCAGACTGTTCACAACAGCTCCATTCCTTTACGATACATACCAGGATAAGATCTTCTGCCGCAGATACGAGGATATTCGCAAGTTTGAGACCATGTATTCGCAGGATCTTTTTATGCAGTATTCTTCTTGGCGGGACGGAAAGTTTTATGTGAATATAACCACTGACGATATAGTGCGAGAGCGATCACTCGCTGAAATTAAGATGTTTTTGAAGGGGTGAATAGAACGTTCCGATTAATACGGATACAGAAAACTGGGTTTCAGATTCGCCATATTTGCATTCGTTTGACGGACTCGATGCTCTTCATCATCAGATGGATGAGGGGACATTAAAGGAAGACATTGATGCGGCAATAGCATAGATGCACAACTTGATATGTCGATAGTATTTGATGAAAAGAGCAAGCTCTTTTCCCTGATGACTGCAAATACAGAGTATCAGATCAAGATAAATGAGCCGGGAATGGTTCTTCACACCTACTATGGTAAAAGAGTGAGTGGCTTTGATATGGGGTATCTGATCAAGGAACTGGACAGAGGGTTCTCGGGAAACCCCTATGAGTACAAGAACAGGAGAGGCATATCAGCAGACACGCTTCCACAGGATCATCCGTGAAAATGTATGCCCTAAGGAGTTTCGCGACATTAAGCGCCCTGTCCTTATGAATAACTGGGAGGGTACCTACTTTGATTTTGATGATGACAAGATAATGGATATAGCCGACTGTGCCAAAGAAGCGGGCTGTGAGATGCTGGTCCTTGATGACGGCTGGTTTGGAGCAAGGTATGATGATCACGCGGGACTTGGAGACTGGGTGGTTAACAGGGATAAGCTAAAGAAGGGCATGGATGCCATTGCTGATCATGTAGAGAGCCTTGGCATGAAATTTGGCCTGTGGTTTGAACCGGAGATGGTCAATGAGGATTCTGATCTTTACAGGGCACATCCCGACTGGGCACTCACTGATCCCGGCAGAAAGCCGGTGATGGCAAGAGATCAGTTGGTGCTTGATATGTCAAGGCCTGAGGTTATAGAATATTTGTATGAGAGTATTTCAGCGGTGCTTAGGAGAGCTAAGATATCCTATATCAAGTGGGACTTCAACAGATCACTGTCAAATGTCTTTTCCAGAGGGCTCTCCGCAGACAGGCAGGGAGAAGTTGCCCACAGGTTTGTTCTCGGTTCATACAGGCTGATGGAGAGATTAAGGGAGAGTTTCCCTGATGTGATGATTGAGGGATGTTCAGGTGGCGGCGGAAGGTTTGATGCTGGAATCCTGTTCTACTCACCTCAGATATGGTGTTCTGACAACACCGAGGCAATCAATCGTCTGAAAATACAAAAGGGCACAACCTACGGTTATCCGGTGAGCACAATCGGAAGTCATGTATCTGCTTCGCCCAATCACCAGACCGGACGCGAAGTACCACTTATGACAAGAACAATTGTTGCAATGGTGGGAACCTTTGGCTATGAGCTTGACCCGAGGACACTCAGTGCAGACGAGAAGGCAATGATCCGCCGGCAGATAGACGTTTTTAACAGATATTATGATCTGATACAGAGGGGAATGTACCTTCGCCTGTCAGATGAACTTGACGAAGAGTACTACACATCCTGGGGATTTGTGTCAGAGGATAAGTCCGAGGCGCTTCTTAATCTGGTGGTCACCGATGTGAGAGCCAATCCGGAAGTTATATACGTTCGCATGAGAAATCTTGATCCTGAAGCGATGTATGAGGTCGATAACTGTATCTCATCCTGTGAGAAGGTTCCGGAAAATGATGCGGGAGAGAAAGCAGATGTAATTGGACAGGTTTTTAGCGGAGCTGCGCTAATGAATGCAGGCTATGCCTTTGATCCCGTGTTCGGTTCATACCCGGCGATACAACTTCATTTTAGAAAGAAATGTTAAGAGACATCAATGGATTTCAAAATAGTTTTTTCAGATATAGACGGAACAATTCTAAACAGTGAACATAGAATGCTTAAGGGCACACTTGATGCAATATTTGCCCTAAAGAAAGCCAATATCCCTTTCGTCATTGCGACAGCAAGGGGGCCATCCGGAGTACGGCCGATTTTTAAAAGGTACGGGTTTACCTGCCCGATGATCTGTTATAGTGGGGCGCTTATCATTGATGAAAACGATAAGATAATGTACTCGGAGGGATTTGATGCCGATGACGCGAGGGATATTATTTCTTATATAGAGGCGGAGAAGATTGACTGTACATGGAATATCTATTCAGAAGAATTGTGGATTGTAAATGACAGGAATGACCGACTGGTCCGCGCAGAAGAGGAAATCGTTGAGGTCTGTGCAACAGAGGGCGGCATAGAGCTTCTTCCAAAAGATGCAATCATAGGAAAGCTCCTTTGCATATGTGAGCCTGAAGCAATATGTGGTATAGAAAATGAATTGAAAAAGAGATTTCCAAAGCTGTCGATAGTTAAATCCTCAGATGTTCTTCTTGAAATCATGGGAAAGGGAATTACAAAGGCCGACGGAGTCAGGCGAGTATGCTCGTATATGAACATCCCGCCGGAGAAAGCGGTTGCTTTTGGTGATCATTTTAATGATGCAGAAATGCTACGATCTGTAGGATTTCCTTTTCTGATGGGAAATGCTCCGGAGGAATTGAAGAAGGAATTCTCGTGTGTGATCGGAAGTAATGATGACGAGAGCATTTCAGAAGCCTTTAGGAGTATTGGCCTATTATTGGAGTGAGGGAGATGACAGTGTGGATAGAGCTCATATGTCATAACTTTCCATTTCATTTTTCTCACAGATATATTTAATGAGTAGAAAGTAAAATCAGAGTATTATTTTTGATCGCGGTTATTAAAGTTGCCACCAACCGCATACAGTAGCCCTGAGCTTTCTACCGTACGCAGCAGGTAAACAGCAACTTGTCTTACAAATGCCCAAAACAAGGTATTTAAGGCAGTGAAAAAGTTCTCAAAGAGATAATCATCTCTCTATACGAGATTACAAAGCATTATACAAGAGAGTCATCCGATTGGATGGCTCTTTTTTATGTTTAATAATAGTGAAACATTGATTCTATGGGATTTTCAGTGGGTTTGTAGAGGGGATAAAACTAAATGAGAGGGAGAATTTTTTATATTCTTCCAAACAGTAGGTAGATTTGAAACTAACAAAAATAACTTAAAATTACTATAACATTTGAAAAGATTTACACATTTTTACACGCGGAAAAAGGGGTGTGTAAATTTGGGCATAGTAAACACGATAAATAGCAATAAATTGTTTGCTGTAAATATATATTTGTGAAAAACAATATATTTTTCCCTTGGCGATAGAGAGGCATGCACTCGCAACGCGCTTCTTAGCACAGTTGAAGATAAGACCGGAAAAGTTTATGATCAATACAAGAATAAGGGCATAGAAACTACGTTTGAAATGAATCCCGGAAATCATTTTAAAGATGCGGATCTGCGTCTTGCAAAGGGAATAGCCTGGATACTTAAATGATCTTAACTATTAAAATTAACATCAAGAGAAAGACCAAAGAGAGCGGCCATGACAAATACAGAACAGACCACACAAAATATGACCTCAGGAAACAGTATGAAACAGATCATACTGTTCTTTTTGCCCTTATTATGGGGAAATCTTTTCCAACAACTATATAGTCTTGTGGATAGCATTATAGTTGGCAAGGGAATCTCGGATCAGGCGCTGGCTGCTGTTGGGGCAACCGGGACACTTAACTTCCTTATACTTGGATTTGTTGTGGGGATGACCAGAGGATTTGGCATAACCTTTGCCCAGAACTTTGGAAAAAACGATATGGCTATGCTGAATGCATACATCAGAGCAGCCAAGAAGCTCAGTATCACGTTTGGAATAGCCTTTACTGTTGTATGCGTTTCTTTGCTCAATAAGATGCTGACGTTCTTGAACACTCCTGAAGATATCTTTGATGATTCGTATAGATATTTTGCTGTGATCTTATTGGGAATTGTAGTGACGGTTATGAATAACCTTGAGATTACAATTCTCCAGTCAATGGGAGATTCCAGAACGCCCCTCACTGCTATGATCTGTTCATCACTCGTGAACATCATGCTTGATATTATTTTCATAATGGCCTTTGGCACAGGAGTTGTCGGAGCAGCAGTGGCAACAGTGGTCTCTCAGTTTGTATCATACCTTTTGTGCCTTAAAAAGCTTAGAACCATCGATTTTATGAGTCTGGGAAAAGACACGTCAGAAATAGCAGATGAAAAGAATATATTGGTTGAACTGATGAAAATAGGACTTCCTGTGGCACTTATGAATTCGGTCACAGCTGCAGGGGCCATGGTATTGCAGTACTTCGTAAATCTTATGGGAAGCGCATATGTGGCAGCCTATTCAGCCTGCATGAAATTTGCATCACTCTTTGAGCAGTTCGGAATGTCCGTAGGTCTTTCCATGATGACCTTTGTGGGGCAAAATAAGGGCGCTGGCAAATATGACAGGATACGCACAGGAGTAAGACAGGGCCTGATGCTCTCTACACTTGTGAATGTGCCTATATCGCTCCTTATGATATTTGTGCCCGGAAGCTTAGCAAGGATGCTGCTGACTGACAACATGATAATCGGTTATTGTACCGATTTCATGCCGATCATGGGAATAAGCTTTTTTGCCCTGGGCTGGCTTTTTGTATACAGATACTCTGTTCAGGGGTTGGGCAATACCTTTATACCAATGCTCTCAGGCGGGCTCGAAGTCATTATGAGGCTGATCTTTGGCTTTTTGGTAGGAAGGAACGGATTTAAGGGAATTGCCATTTCTGAAGTATCTGCATGGATAGGCGCTTTTCTGATGCTCATGGTGACATACTATTGTTTAATTGGCAAAAGAACTAAAGCAATAGCATAAAGTAGTAATAAAAAGACTCCCTGTATTTTTTATCCAAGGACTCCTTTTGTAATCTTGTTGCGGTATATGATAACACAGAAGATTTTAGAAGATTTGCAATTTACAAAGATGGTAGTCTTGTGAGATTGTCCCACAAAGTTCCTAAATGGTTTGACAATAAAGAATAACAAAGTTGCCACCAGCAGCATACAGTAGCCCTGAGCTTTCTACCGTACGCAGCAGGTAAACAGCAAAATTCTCAAGTCTTAGATTTTGTTTGAGTAGAGTACTTAGCGAGGTTTTCTACGAGCTTAGTACGAACCATACAAGTTCACTTGACAAGGTTTTTTCGAGTCTAGTGAAGCTTGTTGATTGCTTCTACCAGAGACTGGATATCAAGGTGGGTGTACACTTTCTCTGTCAGAGACATCGCCCCGGAGTGTCCTACGATTTTCTTTATCATTGTAGGATCCACATGAGCTTCTGCCAGCATTGATATGCAGGCGTGTCTTGTATCATGAGGAGTGTGCTCCATCCCAAGATTTTCAATTAGTGGTGTCCAGTAGCTGTCTTTATAATTTCTGTAGGTGAACTTTTTGTTTTCATCGGTGTGTAGAAGGTATTCGCAATCAGAGGATTCATACCATGCCTTGTAGAATGGGAGAACCTTGTCTGCTAACAGTAACATTTCACATTTCATGTAAGAAGCATTCGCTCACTAAAACAAGAGATGTGGTTTCGGTGAGTATACACAATCTTCGATTATTTCAAAGTGAAGAGTATAACGAAGAAATGATCGAAGTGGAAGTCGGGAGTGAAGTAAATATTCTCGATGATGTAAAAGAGATAGTTCCGGAATTCAAAATTGCATCGGCAGTAACGCACTTGGATGAAGATTCTCCTCACATGCACGTAGTAGGAGTTCCTGTAGCGACGGGATACAAACGAGGATTAAGCAAGCAGGTGGCAAAGACAAAAGTATTCGACCAGAAAAGATTAGAAACGATACAGGATCAGATGCACGATTTTGTAGAACATCAGATGAAAGACCACCCAGAGATTTTTGGAGATGAAACACTTAAGCCAAAAGGAAAAGGCAGGAATAGTGACTTCTCAAAAGCCTTCAAAACATTCAAGGAGTGGTTGGACAAGACCAAGAAGCCTGAGATAGCTGAAAAGGCTAAAACAAGCATTTTGCAAAAGCTAAGAGAAAGCCAGGCGATAGTTGATAAGAGGAAAGAGCAGCAAGGTCCAAATCTTAATAGGAATAATCTAAGACCTGAGAGATGAATAACTGAATAAATGTAAAGGAACCTTGACATAGATGACACGCTATGATATATTCAAAATGTAAAGGAAATTTGACAAATTTCAATTGGAGGATATGCATTGGAAAATTATGTAGAGAAGCTTCGGAAGGAACGCGGTTTAAACCAGGAGGAATTTGCTAAAATAATCCGAGTTTCCAGGCAGACGATTAGTTCAATCGAGAATGGTAAGTATAATCCATCGCTTGATCTCGCGTTTACCATAGCAGATTATTTTGGAATGACAATTGAAGATATTTTTATTCATAAGGGAGGTGGAAACGATGAAAATAAGTGATCTTAATAAAGGTGTTTTATGTATACTCGTTGGAAGTTGCTTTGTTCTAGCAGCGATTTTTGCCGAGGGTGCAGTAGACGGCTTGCTCTGGGGGTTGGCGGGAGGCGCTTTAGGACCCGGTATTGGATGGATTGTAAAGCATTTTTACTGGTCTGCTCCCAAAAACCAGAAAAGATACAGTGAAATTAAGGAACAGGAAGATATTTGTCTACATGATGAATTGAACGAGAAACTACGCGACAAAACGGGTAGAATAGCTTATAATATCATTTTTTTCTTGATATGCATTTCCGAGGTGACATTCGCTATTCTTGGAAAAGCAGGAGTGATTATCAACCATAAGATTATAGTTTGGTATTTGTTTGGATTGTTAATTATACAGATTGCAATAGATAAAGTGGTGTATTATCAATTGAGGAAAAAATACTGATTTAATTGCCCTTATTAAAGAATTCAAATGATAGGATAAAATGAGATATATAGTAATGGAAATCGAGTTTTCAATACTTTTGGGAGCATTCTGATGATGGTTACAAAGAAAGAATTAAAAGAATCACTTTTAGCGCTTGGAGTTACGAAGGGAATGACTTTGGAAGTGCATTCTTCACTCAGTAGTTTTGGTGAACTTGAGGGTGGTGCAGAAACCGTGATAGACACATTAAAAGATATAGTTACAGAAGAGGGCAGTCTTTTCATGCCTGCACTTCGTCTTAGTAAAGAACTTCCTCTTTCAGATGATGACAGGAAGATGGGAGTTACAGTTAAGATAAAGGTGCTTCCATCAGATGCAGACAGAACGGCAATGGGAATCGTTGCAGACACATTCAGAAAACTTCCTGATACCTACACAGGCCAAGATACCATAAGCACATCAGGCTGGGGAAAGCATGGAAAAGAAGCGGTGACAAGTGGACTTGATTATCCAATCCACAATGGAGGTAAGGCACTTTTACTTGGTGTCGATATTTATAAACTTACTGCAATGCATTATGTGGAAGGTATCACACCGGAGGATATAAACAAGCAGTTTGAGCCAAGTGAAGAGATTAACCGAAAATATCCTCCGGAAGAGTGGTTTATGGAAGCCGGACACCCTCCTGTAAAGGCATGGTACAAGATTCAGGATATGGCCTATGAAAAAGGACTCATAAAAGAAATGTCAATAGGCAAGTGCAAGGTGATGTTTTTCGATATCTGGTCTGTGGTTTCATTGTATGAAAATGAGTTAAAACGTGATCCCTACGGGCTTTGGGGGATGAAACCTGGATTGGAATTCAGACAGCTAACCATTTCAGATTTGCCGTCTTTGCTTGAATTATACCAGCAACTGGATGAAGACGATAAACAGTGCGCTTTTGAGCAAAGCGAAAGAGTCTGGAAGGAAATAGAAGAGAATCCAAATATTCAATATTTTGGTGCAATTGATAATGGTAAAGTTGTTTCTACCTGTTATGCCGTTTACATTCCGAACCTAACTCGTGGAAATAGAGGCATTTGCTTCATCGAAAATGTGGTGACAGATAAAGAGTATAGAAATCGCGGCTTGGCTTCAAAAGTCATAGATATGGCTGTTGCCTTTGCCAAGGATCAGCACTGCTATAAAGCTATACTTCAGAGCGGAATAGCCCGTACTGGAGCACATCGGTTTTACGAAAATAAAGGCTTTAACGGAGCATCAAAAAAGGCTTTTGATATGCGCCTGGAATAGCATATCCTGCAATTACTCTTGTATTTGAAGATAATCCATCCGACTCTACTCTCCGTAGGTACCTTACTTTTTGGTGCTGATATACAATCTGTGTATGGAGGTGAGAACGAATATGAACCAATATGTTACAGGCGCAGTTATTAAGGAACTGCGGGAAAAGAACAAAATGACACAGAGCGAGCTGGCGGAAAAGCTGGGAGTGAGCGATAAAAGCGTGTCAAAATGGGAAACTGCCAAGGGCTTTCCGGACATTACTCTTTTGGAGCCGATTGCAGAGTCATTCAGCATTTCGGTGACGGAGCTGATATCAGGTAATACTATTCATAATGCGAATGTATCCGCAAATATGCTGAGGTCAAAGTTTTATGTCTGCCCAGTCTGCGGGAATGTGATACACAGCATGGGTGAGGCGGCAATCCATTGCCATGGGATCCAGCTTATACCCTTAGAGGCAGAACCTTCAGATGAACAGCACATGGTTTTTGTCGAGCGCGTGGAGGATGAGTATTATGTGCGGATTGATCACAGCATGACGAAGGAGCATTACATTTCGTTTGTGGCGGCGGCGTCATCCGATAATATGCAGATGGTGAAGCTCTACCCGGAAGGGAACGCTGAAGCAAGATTTAAGATCAGCGGAGTCAGAAGAATCTTCTTTTACTGCAACCGGGACGGTCTGTTTTCGATTGATCCGGTAAAGGGTATCGATGACAGGGAAAGCGGATATGAGGATTCGCAGGAACGCAGAGAACTGGAAAAGGTAGCGGATATGCTGTTTGGATAGGAGGTTTTAGACTTTCAGATGAATAATCTAGTGGACATAAAAGATTATACGCAAAGATTAACAGAAGAATTAAAAATGAAGTTTGGCAAAAGGCTTTTATATGTTGGGCTTCAGGGAAGTTATCTTAGAGGCGAAGCTACACTTGAGAGTGATATTGATATTATGCTTGTATTCGATAAAGTACATGCCGAAGATTTGAACTCTTATCGTCAGATATTGTTAGATCTTGGAGAATATGAGCGAGCATGCGGATTTGTATGTGGAAGGGACGAATTATTAAATTGGTTTCCTGAAGAAATCTGTCATATACTTCATACCACTTCGGATATATATGGCAAACTTAAGTGTATAGTGCCAAATTACAGTAAAAAGGATGTGGCGGACTATATCAAGATGAGTGTCGGAAATTTATATCATATGCTTTGTCACAGACGTATTCATTCTGAAATGGAAAAGAACGTTAATAAACTGCCCTTAGTTAAAAGAGACATTTTCTTTATTCTTCAGAATCTTTATTATCTGGAAGATAACAACTTTATTGAGACAAAATCTGAGGTGGCATCTATGGTTAAAGGAATTGATCTTCAGGTTTGGGAATGTTTTTTGGAAGATGTTACTTATGAGAACATAGATCAGAAATTAGATTTGCTATTGGATTGGTGTAAAGATGTTTTGAAAAGAACATCGGGATACAAATAAAATTCCATATAATCTTACAATAATACTTGCTTGGACTTTTTGAAAGAAATAATCGTTTCTTAGGCACATTTCAGAAGGCTCGGTACATTGTACCGGGTCTTTTTGCGTGTCGAAAGCGGTTCATTTCTTATTGCCCTGTAAAGATAGTTGGTTTGACAGTATTAATACTCTGTGCTAATCTATAGGCTAATAGAATTAGCCTATAAGCTAAATGGATTAGCAAGGAGAAAAAATGTCCAGAAAACAGGAAATTATTGAAGTGTGTGTTGAAATGATAGACAAAGATGGTTTTCAGAATCTTTCTATAAAAACTATTGCTGATAGATTAGGCATAAAGCCGCCATCTTTGTATAAGCATTTTCAAGGCGGTTTGGATGAAATAAAAGAGGCAATCATAATATATGGTTGGAACAATATTGATATAAAGATTGCTAAATCAGCGGTAGGGAAATCACGGGAAGATGGATTAAAAGCAATGTGTTATGCGCTTCGTGAATTCGCTCATGATCATCCCGGAGTTTTTGAGGCAATATGCTGGCACAATTCATATACATCTGAACTGAACCATGAAATTACAAAAGGGGTTATATCATCATTGTATTCTATTTTGGATTCTCTTGAGTTTGGCGAAGTCAATAAAATGCATGTGCTACGAAGCCTGCGAGGCTTTGTGGAAGGATTTTCGATGCTGGAATTACATGGTAGTTTTGGAGATGAAATTTCTTTGGATGAAAGTTTTGCATATGGCGTAGATGCGTTGATTTCAGGGATTATGAAAGGACAAGAAAATGTGGGTTGATGAAAAAAAGAAAGCCCCAATAATAGATTATCTTGGTTGGATATTATTTTTAAGTGTATTTTTTGAATTACTAATGCTGATACTTGAGCCAGCCTCAATAAATAATGCGGAAACAGGAAAACTGTCTTTTTCATATGTGATGTATGCAGCTATAGGAATTCTTTTTACAACACCGGGACCGGTGATAGCTCTGTTTATCCTACTTAGGAAAGAAGAAAAAATCACAGTAAAAGAATTTATAAAACGTTTTTTGTATACGCCAAAGATAATAAAAACAGTTTTGATCACTGGCTTGTTTTGCCTGTGCGCGTTATTATTTGCTATATTTTGCGGTGAACTAAACGGTTCTCCATTGTACATGATGCCGCTGGGGTTTCTTATTATGCTGCCGTTTGTTGGATTTGCGGAGGAAACAGGCTGGCGTGGCTTTCTGCAGCCTATGCTGGAAAAAAGATTTCCTTTTCCGGTTGCAACTACTATTGTGGCGGTGATTTGGTGTGTATGGCATTTTCCGATATGGTTACAGCCAACTTCCAACCACTATGGCGATAGCATGATTGGTTTTGCTATAAACATATTTGTATGGGCTTTTGTAGCTGCTGCGATTTATAAATCAACGAAGAGCGTCCTGGCATGTGCCATTTATCATTCTTTTATAAATTCCATAGGCGCAATTTACGATTGGAATAAACTATTTGATTCTTACCCGAATTCAAATACAGCGTATATATACTTTGGAATTATTTTTATAGCTGCTTTGGTGATTTGGTATAAGGAAGATAGAGAGGCAAAATAAGAGAGTATATGACCATATTAAAACAGTTGAAGACATATACAGTAATCCGGAAAAATACAAGGATGTAGAGCTTGACTATTTTTCTTGACGGCTAATTAGAATTAGCTTACAATAAGGCTAATCCAAATTAGCTGAATGCAATAAAAGTTTTCAGGACAGGATGGAGAGGAACTTAGATGGACACCAAACAAAGAATACTGGATGAAGCATTGACGCTGTTTTCTGAAAAGGGATATGCAAATGTTTTTGTTGCGGATATTGCGAAAAGGGTTGGCATTAAGGCTCCATCACTGTACAAACACTATAAAAACAAACAGGCAATTTTTGATGCAATCATTGAAGAGATGAATAGGAGATTTTTGGAGGAGGCAGGCGCGCTGCAGATAAGCGGAGACGATGCAGTGGCGGATGCCGAAATCTATAAGCATATTTCTGAAGAGCAGCTGATCACTCTTGGAAAGGATCTGTTTCTTTATTTCTTGCATGATGACTACACAAGGCGTTTTCGAAAGATGCTCACCATTGAACAGTTTCATGATAAAAAACTTGCGGCTGCATATATGAAACAGTATGTGGATGATCCGCTTTCATACCAGGGAATGCTTCTCGGGTTGATGGCTTCCGCTGGAGTGTTGCAGACAGAGAATGTGGAGATCATGACGCTGCATTTTTACGCGCCGATATATATGCTTCTGACCATATGCGATCGAGAACCAGAGCGTGAGGAAGAGGCACTTAAGACGATGGAAGCACACATCCGGCAGTTCAACAAACTGTACGCAAGAGATGAAAAACCAAGTCAGGATAACAAGAAGAGATTGCGGAGAAATACAAAATGAAGATTACAGTGATAAACGGAACCGAAAAACACGGTGTTACATACAGCATGAAGGAAATATTTTTAGAGCAGTTCAGAGACGATTCAGAGATTACGGAATACTATCTTCCCAAAGATGGTCCGGGGTTCTGCACGGGTTGTACTGCGTGTTTCAGGAATAATCAGAATCTCTGCAAGGACGCTGAAAAGGTGCAGAAGATAGAGAAGTCTTTGCTTGAAGCGGATTTGCTGGTTTTTGCATCACCGGCATATGTTTTCCATACAACCGGCGCAATGAAGGCTATGCTTGACCATTTCGGTTATCGGTGGATGCCTCACCGCCCGGCAAAGGAAATGTTCGGAAAGCGGGCAGTGATAATCACACAGTGCCTGGGAGCGGGTGGACGATCCACAGCAAAGGATATTAAGGACAGTCTTTCCTGGTGGGGCATTTCGACCATCAAAGTCGTAAGCTTCAAATTAATGTCTGAAATTGACTGGAACAAGATTGAGGACAAGAGGAAAGCTTCCATCCAAAAGAAGCTAAGCAGTGTTGCAAAAAAATTCCATGTCATTGATTATAATAAACCGGGTAATACAAATGTTATAGTGAAAGCAAAGTTCTATATAGTAAGGATGCTGCAAACGAGCCTCGGTAAAAAGAATCCCGAATACACCGACTTTAAATACTGGAATGAGAACGGCTGGATCGGTAAAGTAAGACCATGGAAATAGATTAAATTATATTAAATGTTGGAGGAAATAAAAATGAGTAACAAAGAGGAGTATGAAAAGATACTGGAGATAGTTGATGTGAGCCAGTATTCCGGGGAGAAGGAGTTTGTTGACAACTGCGCAACTAAGTTTAAAAATGTCAGGAATGCATTTTATATAGTTCTTTTTACTGAACTGTTTTATCTGATGATAAAGGATATTTTTATAGATGAAAACATTTTCCTGTCACTGATTATTCTTTCGCTGACTTTAGTAGTTATTCTTTCGTATCTTAAGCAAAGAAAAATTCTTTATAGAGAGCTTAATACGTACCTTTTCAGGGAATGTTACCCGGATAAGGGGTTATCCCGCTATGTGAATTTTATTCCAATGATGCTGAAAAAGCAGATACTTTGGAGCAAGGTTCACTATAATATGGGCATTGGCCTTTACTACTTGGGAGATATTACAAGGACATCAAAAATGCTGAGCCTTATGCAGGACTCATGTACCACCGCAAACGATATGATTCTGGCTCTTTATTTAAAGCAGCTTATTGCTCTGTATTACATGGATATGGATGAGGTTATAGGCTGTGCCAATGATGCGAGAATTCTGCATCCAAAGGCATCTCAGGCAAGCTATGTTCAAAAGGCTTATTCTGATATTCAGACCTATGGAGATTACGCGAATTATTATATAAATCATGATATGGAGCATATATATCAGCTCTTTGGAAGCGCGTATGAAAGACCGCTTGATGAAGTAAAAAGACATTTTTATCTGTATAAGGCAGCAAAAGAATGTAATGATCTTCAGAACATAAATACATTCAGCGGATTTGTAAGTGCTAATGCGGGAACTACCTGGTATGGCAGTGCAATAACAGATGGATTTGTACCTGTTGTAAAACCGGACAACTATCCGGCATTTATTGCTGATCAGGACCGATTGAATAATCCCAGTAAAATTGATAACAGTAGGAAAAAGTACATACTTCTTGGCGTTGTTGCTGTACTGATTATGTATCTTATTTCCTATACTATTAAAACTTTTAATTTGTAGGACTGTATGTTGACATACAGGTTTTAGAGTAATATATTCGAATCAGAGCATAAAATGTGCTTAACCATAATATAAAAAAGAGGAGCTTTATGTTAAGCGTGGTGAACTAATTTCATTGCAATACGGCCTCGTGATATTGCAATGAGCAAAAGATTCAATGAATCAATATTTGTGAGTCTGTGGTGAAAACTACCGGCTTATTAGATTACGCTTAATAATATTATGGGAAAGAGCCGCATTTTATGAGGTCATTTTTTGATATGTTTATTTATGAACCATGATATCTTTGGCGTAAGATATCATGGTTTTTTGTCGTTTAGGAGGAAAAGTGCAGGAAGGTTTTATGCAGATATTTGAACAGCACCTAGGTGTTTAGGAATCTGCTTGAATGATGAGAGGTTACCGTGAGGGTAACCGGAGGGAAAAATGAACACACAAACACAAATTGAATTCGATAAGATTAAAAATATGTGGGCAGAGCTCACAAGTACAGATTATGCAAAGGAAAAGATAAGAGAGGCTGACATTATACTAAATGAAAGGGAGCTTAGAAAGGAACTTCAGGATACCACGGATAGCCGAAAACTGATAGAAAAGCTGGGAAATCCTCCGGTGCAGAATGTCACTGAGATAAGAGAGATTCTAACGATAGCTGACACAGGGAGTAGTCTTACACCCTATCAGCTTGAGAGAGTTGAAAAGGTTCTTGTTGCAGTAGAGAGGATGATGGACTATCTGTCACGCGGTAAACAGTATGAAAATTCACTTGCATATTATGATGAAAATTTAAATCCACTTTATGAGTTAAAAGATGAAATCTGCAGACAGATAAGAAATGAAGAGGTGGATGACAGGGCAACAAAAGAACTTTATGAGATCAGGAATCGCATAACAACCATGGAAGAATCCATGAAGCAGAAGGCTGAGCAGATCATCAGGAAGAACAAGGAATACATGGCGGATTCCTACTACACAATGAGAAACGGCAGAGTATGCGTTCCGGTGAAGAAAGAATGTAAAGCTAAGATACCGGGAAGTGTGATTGATAAATCTGCGACCGGAAATACGCTCTTTGTTGAGCCCACAGGCCTGTCGAAGTGCTACGAGGAACTGGAACTTCTTCGCATAGATGAGGAGAACGAGGTTTACAAGATACTGTATATCCTCACGGCAATGGTGTCGGACTGTGCTGCGATACTGGAAGAAAATATCAAGATGATGGAGAAACTTGATTACGTTTTTTCGAAGGGTAAGCTCAGTATTGATCTTGATTGTATTGAACCTACAATAAATCTTGAAAGGCGCATAAAACTTACTAAAGCAAGGCATCCGCTAATGGATAAAGAGGTAAATGTTCCGCTGGATTTTTCACTTGGAGATGAAGGTGTAAACGGAATTGTGATAACAGGTCCCAACACCGGTGGAAAGACAGTTGCCATCAAAACAGTCATGCTGAGCTGTTACATGGCTCAGTGCGGACTTCATGTACCGTGTAAAGCAGCAGATATCTGCATGAACAGCAATTATTTGTCGGACATTGGAGACGGTCAGAATCTTTCCGAAAACCTGTCGACTTTTTCGGCTCATATTAAAAATGTTCTTGATATACTCGGAAATGTAAATCAGGAAAGCCTTGTAATCATGGACGAGCTTGGTTCTGGAACAGATCCTGCAGAGGGAATGGGAATTGCTGTTGCGATATTGGAGGAGCTTAGAAAGAGCGGCGCGAACTTCCTTGTGACAACGCATTATCCCGAGATCAAGGAGTACGCCTCAAGGGCTGAGCATATTGTGAATGCGAGGATGGTGTTTGATAAGGAGACGCTTCGCCCGACCTATGAGATGATAATCGGAGAAGCCGGAGAAAGCTGTGCATTTTATATTGCAGAGAGACTCGGCATGCCTGCAGAGATGCTGAAGGTTGCAGCCAAGGCCGCATATGGCAAGGACTATGAGTTTTCGGGTAAAAAGAATGCAATAAGAAAACGAGGCACCGGAAAAATCGTCAAGGCAAAGAGAATACATTCCACCGCAGAGCTGGAACAGAAATTCAGTATTGGCGACAGCGTTATGATATATCCCGACAAGAAGATTGGTATTGTATGCGAGCCCATAAATAAAAAGGGAATTCTTAGGGTGCAGCTGCCAAACAAGAAAATCTACATAAACCACAAGAGAGTAAAACTGCATGTAAAGGCAGATGAACTTTACCCTGAAGATTACGATTTTTCAATTATATTCGATACAGTTGCGAATCGAAAAGCCAGGCATGAAATGAGCAGGAAGCTCACGGATAAAGTCATAGTTTATGATGAAAACAGTTGACATAATACAGACGCAAACACTCTCTTGATAAAAAGTTTTAAGTATAACAGTATATAACAGTTGACAACAGTTATATACTGTTATATGCTGTTTATGGAGGATGGTGATATGCATATCATTTTAAATAACACCTCGATGGTGCCAATATACGAACAGCTTGTGAATCAGGTGAAGAATGAAATAATAAGCGGCGAACTTGCGGAGGATGAAGCACTTCCTTCTGTCAGGGCATTATCAGGAGAGCTTAGGATAAGTGCTTTAACTGTAAAAAAAGCCTATGACAGGCTGGAAGAAGAAGGTTTTGTCGTAACGGTTCACGGCAAAGGAACCTACGTCGCTGCAACTGATAAGTCTCTTGCCATGGAGGCGAGAAGGAAGACAGTGGAGGATGACTTTGCGGCAGCAGTGCAGAAGGCAAGCGCGGTTGGACTTACCAAAGAGGATATTCTTGAGATCGTACAGATCATATTGGAGGAAAACTGATGGTTAAAGTTGATAATCTTGTTAAAAACTACGGCAGTTTTAGGCTGGATGTTTCAATGGAAATACCGGACGGAACAGTTACCGGGATTGTTGGGAAAAACGGCGCAGGAAAAAGTACCACGATAAAGTCAATTCTCGGACTCGTAAAGCCTGACGGCGGACTTGTCACGATAAACGGTAAAGAGGCATCGAAGCTTACCGCGAAAGATAAAGAAGAGATAGGAGTTGCTCTGTCTGACTCAGGGTTTAGCACATTCCTTACAGTTAAGGATATAACAGTTATCATGAAAAAGATGTACCCTTCATTTAATGAAGAAGTTTTCAAGAAAAACTGTTCGTCCCAGAGACTTCCCTTTGATAAGGCAATCAAGGAATTTTCAACAGGTATGAGAGCAAAGCTCCGAGTGCTTATAGCAATGAGTCATAATGCACGGATTCTTATCATGGACGAGCCCACAGCTGGTCTTGATGTTGAAGCGAGAAATGATATCCTTGACCTTCTCAGAGAGTATCTTGTTGAGGACGAAAAGCGCTCAATACTTATCACATCCCACATATCATCAGATCTTGAGGGACTTTGTGATGATATCTATCTGATCCACGATGGCAAGGTTATCCTGCATGAGGATACGGATGCGATACTTGGTAATTACGGAGTTCTCAAGGTGAACGAAGCCACCTATGAGAAACTCGACAAGAGTTATATTCTCAGCACGAAAAAGGATCACTTCGGATACGCCTGCTTTACAAATGAGAAACAGTTTTATGCGGAAAACAACCCTAATATAGTCATTGAAAACAGCGACATAGACGATCTGATATTGATGATGACAGGAGGCAACTAAAATGCGTGGACTCATAGAAAAAGATCTTAGACTGACACTGGTTAGAAAACAAACACTTATAATATTTTTGGTAATGGCGGTTGTCATGGGATTATCCAATAATGGTGCATTTCTTATCGCATACCTTACGATGCTTGCATTGATAGTTGGAACAGGAAGCATAAGCTATGATGAGTATGACAACGGCTTTCCTTTCTTAATGACTCTTCCCTTTGACAGGAAAACATATGTGAGAGAGAAGTATGTGTTTAGCCTGATTGCTGCTGTTGCTGCATGGTGCTTTGGAGCATTGGTATTTGCTGTTATGGATATGGTTAGAAACAACGGTGCGGGTTTATCCGATATTCCAATGATGACTGCAGTCATACCCTCCATGTATCTTGCAACTGCGATAATAGTTCCGCTGCAGCTTAAATTCGGTGCTGAAAAAAGCAGAATCGCACTCTTTGTCATTTTTGGAATTGTCGCAGTGCTGGCAATCGGCTCAAGTTCATTTCTGGCTGATTCCGTCAACCCGTTTGTGAGTGTGATAAACATACTTCATGATCTTCCGGGAGCGGTTACAATCCTTATTCTGGTCGCAGTTTGCGTCATCGTTACAACCATATCCTATCTGTGCAGTGTGCGAATCATGGAGAATAAAGAATTCTGAGTCTAAGTCTGGTAGTGAAATTTTACAGGAAAAATTAGAAATTGTTTAAAAGGAGATGTTCATTATATTGGACATCTCTTTTTTTGCGCGAATACATTTTTCCGGGAATGAAAAATCTTTAGGAAATCTTTAGGTTGGCTTTAAGGAGACTTTTATTTGTCCTGTTACTATATGAACTGTAAGGAGGAGCAAGACAGATGAACGACATAATGGTTTTGAAAAATGTAAAAAAGACATATAAGGAGATGACGGCAGTAAATGACTTGTCACTGAATATTAAAAAAGGCGAGGTGTTTGCACTACTTGGAGCAAACGGAGCAGGTAAGACCACCACAATAAAAATGATACTGGGACTTGCAAAGGCAAGCTCAGGAGATATAGAGATTGAGAGTGGAGCGAAGATTGGCTATTCACCGGAGACACCGTATTTTCCCGAATATCTGACAGCAATGGAAGTGATGAAATATTACGCGGGAATAGAAGGTGACAAATCCAAAAAAGATACAGCATATCTTAAAGGCCTTTTGGAACTTACAGGACTATCGGATAACAAGATTAAGGTAAAGAACTATTCAAAAGGTATGATCCAGAGACTGGCACTTGCACAGGCACTGATCTCTGATCCGGACATCCTGATTCTTGATGAACCCACAGCTGGACTTGATGCACTTGGAAGAAAACATAATCTTGAACTTCTGAAAAGACTTAAGGAAGAGGGAAAGACAGTTATTATCAACTCCCACATACTGCATGATATAGAGGCTGTTTGTGACAGAGGCGTGATCATGAAAAAAGGAAAAGTGATAGATACCTGGACCAAAGGCGAAAGCGAAGAGAGACTTGAAGATAAATTTGTGAGACTTGTAGGAGAGGAATAATCATGGAAATCGTAGTTAACGTAATAAGAGAGAAAATCCGCAAAAAGATGTTATATGTGACAATGGCACTGGGAATTATTGTGGTAGCTGTTTTTTCAACAGATATGGGTAGCCTCACTATCGGAGGAAAAAGTATAAAGGATTATCATGTGCTTCTTCCCATACTTATAAACGTTCTGAATTTCCTTAATGGTGCGATAGCTCTTGCAATCTCATGTTCAACAATTCCACAGGAGTATGAGAGAAGAACAAGTCATCTGATTTGGTCAAGAGGAATCAGCCAGAGCAGATATCACATGTGCCTTGCGGCAGGAAATATAGTAGTGTCCTGGATCTCAGGAATCATATTATATGCGACACTCGGAGTATTCGCTGTAGTAAACGGATATTCAAATATCCTTGGAAGAATAGCGATGGCAACGGTTTTCATGATGATCTATTCGGCTTGTATCTGCATGCTCACATCGGCGCTTTCAATCAGGATACCCACACTTTTTACAGGAACGATAATGGTAATCATTCTGGTCTTCGGAGCACTTAGAGATGCACTTAAGCTTTTGACCGCAACACTTACGGGAGTCGGCGGAGCAGTAATAAAGAGAGCGGTAATGCTCATTCCGGATCTTGCCGGCATCAGTAATCAGGCAGGCAATCTGGTTCAGGAAAAACCTTTAAATATTCATGTGATCATAATGGCATTTTTAGTGATCTGGGCAGCAGGACTTCTGGTAATGATCTTGAGAAGAGAGGAAGCATAAGATGATGAAAAAAGCGGGATTTGTAATATATATGTTGGTTGGAGCAACTCTGATGGTTTCGGGGTTTGCAACAACCGAGAGGGGACTTAAGGAAAATAACAGGGAAATGCTCTATAAGGTTGCTGAGGATTATGAAGAGCTTGGTGACATGGGTTTCAAGGGTTTTTGCCCACTGGATTATAAAGTGGCATTTTCGGATTCTGAGAAGGATGTTGTCGTAAGCTATGACGGCGGCGAGTGCAACTATACCAAGAGAGATGCTGTTTACGGAGGACTTGTCGGAAGTATATATCAGGACGGCGATGAGTTTGAAGTGGTTGTTCCCGAATATGATACCTGGATAACACTTGAAGCTGTAAATAATGAGCCCCTTTCCGCTGTTATCTGGCATGAAGGCTTCCATGCATATCAGAATTCCTATCATAAGTTGTACGAAAAGACTACGCAGAATGTACTCTCCGAAACAGAGCTTTCAGAGATTGCTGATTCGGACAATGAGGCAAAGAGATTGTTTTCAAAGGAGATGGAGGTATTAAGCCGCATATTTACTGATGAAAACAGTGGCGATGTAAACGAAATTGCGATAGAATATAGCAAAATAGCTAAGGAGAGGAGGGGACTTCTTAGTGAGCAGGTGAACGGCTCTGAGGATTTTTATTTAATGATGGAAGGCTCCGCATATTATGTGGAATCACTGGCTGTGAGATACGAGAACGGCGAGGAGACATACCAAAAGGAATACCTTGGTACAGCGTCGAAATACGTGGACGGAAACGCAAAATACTATCGTCTCGGAATGCTTGAATGTATGCTTCTTGATAAGCTGGATCCTGAGTGGAAAAACTCCTACAGCTTTGACAGAACATTCGAAGAAGTGATTGATGATTATATCAGCTGAATCCATACTGAGAGAGGGGAAAAGAATCATACATCAGAGCTCAAGATAATACAGGGAACGGAGGAAGGTATGGAATACACAGTACTTGGGGCAGACGATGAAGTAGAAATACTTAATTCGCTGGAATTGTTTTTGAGCAAAGAGGGGATAAGACTTCTCAAGGCCGATAACGGAATATCGGCCTTGGAGTTGTATAAAAAAGAAAAGCCGCACATGGTGCTGCTTGATGTTATGATGCCGGGGCTTGACGGATTCTCAGTTCTTAGAAAGATACGTGAGATAAGTCATGTTCCGGTTATTATGCTTACGGCAAAGACGGAGGATTATGATAAGATTCTCGGGCTTGAGCTTGGGGCGGATGATTATATTTCAAAGCCCTTCAATCCCATGGAAGTTGTTGCGAGAATCAAGGCGCAGCTGCGCAGAAACTATGACTACCATGAGAAATTTGACAAGGTGTATAAAGCTTTCGGAATAGAACTTAACACCGATGCAAAGTCTGTAACAACGGGAGGGGAGAGTATAGCTCTTACCGGTACAGAGTACAAAATCTTAGAACTTCTGATGCCTCATCCGGGGCATATTTTCACCAAACAGCAGATATCAGAGTATGTGTGGGAAAGTGACTACGCTGCTGATGACAGCACTATTATGGTGCATATAAGTAATCTTCGAAATAAGCTTAAGAAAGCAGATAAAGAAGCTGCAATGATTAAGGCAGTCAAGGGACTTGGCTACAAATTCGAGAAAGAATAAATCCTGTTATGAAGAAAAAGAGAGTAAAGAAGAAAAGCATTTTTTCAAGGCTTGTAAAAAGTTATGTTCTGTTTCTTGTTGTGACTATCGTGCTGTATCTCACTTTGACTTTGGCAATAGTGATGTATCTGGGTAATGGGAGTCTTTCGAATGCTTCACCGCAGACGGTTGTGAAATACGATGGAACAATCAACGACACCGAAGTTTTGGAACACAGCGGAGGATGGGTTGAGGAACTTGACGAAAGCGGTAACGTAGTCGATGTTGTGGGAGAAAAGAAAACAGATAAGTACACCTACAATATCGAGGAGCTTGCGTATTTGGTCGACATGGGATATGTGGCATCCAGCGGCAACGGAGTTATCATAAGTCAGCATGAGGCTACCGACAAAAAGATATATTCGGCATGTGCCAGATATGTGGGAGATCCTAAGCGCGTTTTTTTGGTTTTTTACCCCACCGATATGGTGACCTACAGAGTTACATATATGCTTACAAACGAAAACGGAAACAGATACCTCGTATTTCTGCTGGTTTTTGCTGCGCTTTTCGTTGTTGAAATTGTAGGCATCAGTTTGTATCTGAAAAGGCACATTGAAATGCCGCTTAAGTTCCTTATGCAGGGAATGGATGAGGTGAGTGAGGGAAAAAGAGATGTGGTCATAGACTACATTACTGATAAGGAATTTGAGGACATCAGGGACAGATTCAACAGCATGGCGGAAAAGCTGAAGGAGAGTGAAGATAAAAGACATCAGGTGGAGCAGAGCAGAAATTTGATGCTGCTTGAACTTGCTCATGATATAAAAAATCCTATCGCTTCCATAAATGGGAGTATCTGTGCGCTTGAGGAGGGCCTTGTCCCCGAAGAGAAAGTAAATGATTATTACAAGACTATCGAGATGAAGGCAGAAAGAATAAGGACTCTTACCGAAGATATAAACACCAGTCTTAAGATGGAGAGTGACGAGTATAAGCTGAATCTGGAGAAGGCGGATGTATGCGAGCTTGTACGCAGAATCTGCGCAGAGTTTTATGAGGATATCACAGCTGCAGGAAAGGAATTTGATATAGATATATCAGAGGAGTCGCTTTTTGCAGAGGTGGATACGCAGCTCCTCGGAAGGGCGATTAATAATCTCCTAAGTAATGCCAACAAGTATAATGAGACCGGAAATAACATCGCAGTCAAAGTGTTCGATGATTCAGGCAGAATAACGATTGAAGTCTCGGATGATGGCGAAGCTATAGCGGAGGATTTTGCCGCGAGAATGTTCGAGTCCTTTGCAAGAGGAGATAAGACCAGGAAAACCGATGGGGGAACGGGACTTGGTTTGGCAATTTCCCGCAAGATAGTTGAAAAGCACGGGGGGACTCTCAAATATAAACGAAGTGATGAAAAAAACTGCTTTATTATTGTCCTATAAAAATATAATTATCAATTCTGTGTGTAGTATGTTATTATCTTTTTCAAAGTAGGTATGGTTATTGTTTTAGGGGACAATGGGTATGATAAAAGGGAAGTGGACTATGCGCCAGGCCATTTTAGGGCTGGTTACCTTGTGTACGCTTTTTGCGATAATTACGCAGACGGTGGTGTTTGAAGTTATTTCGAGGCAGCAGATTAGGGGAGAGAGCCTTTTAAATAACAATGAGACGCTTCAGCGCATAGAGGCGGAGTTAAATTCTTATATTCACGATGTTTCTGTCAAAATGCAGACCATTTACAATGAGACTGATATGGTCTACGACATGAGAAATTCCGGTAAAAATCACAAATCTAAAGGTGATCATTATTTTGATGCCTGGCATCTTTCGGAGAGACGCTTCGATTCGGAAGACCAGCTTCTTGCCATGTATATATATGATAACCGCAATAATCTGATAAGTTCTTTCAGAAAACAGCCTTATAATTACCCACAAGATCTTTATAATACAGAGCAATATGTTAATGTTGCTCACCTTAAAAGCTATCTCAAATCTGACGACTATGCGCTGATGTTGTCGGGATATCACAATGAGGAGGCCGATCAGGATGTACTTCGTTTTGTGCTAAAGCTTCATACCTATGATGATGACAGATCGCAGTTCGGGTATCTGGTGTGCGATTTCAATACGCAGAATGTTGAAGATATCATGAGTAA
Organism: Butyrivibrio sp. WCD2001; assembly: GCF_000424485.1. NCBI lineage: Bacteria > Bacillati > Bacillota > Clostridia > Lachnospirales > Lachnospiraceae > Butyrivibrio > Butyrivibrio sp. WCD2001. The sequence continues at coordinate 75,364 of NZ_KE384200.1, forward strand.
ATACATATCGTCGAGAGATGTGTATGTCTGGCTTCAGCCAAGGGGAGATTCTCCGATAGCACAAGTGGGTAATACCACGAAGGAGGAGAGCAAGATATTTTCCGACCTGACAAAAATAGTTGCAACTTCAATAAATGAGTTTCCACAGTTTGAAAATGAATACGGCTCTTTTTATTTAAACAGCAGAAATTCCGAAAAATATAATCTGCACATTATCATGCTGACTCCGCAGTCGCTGATGATGCATACCCAGAGTGCACTTGCGAGGACGCTGATAGTAATTGCGATTTTCATCATTCTGGTAACTCTGATTCTGGGAACCAGGATTTCCGGATTTATATATACGCCGGTGGAACAGTTAAGTAAAACAATCATTAAGATTAAAAACGGTGATACGGATCTTAGGGCCAAAACTGATGGCTGGAGTGAAGAGCTCAAGGTCATGGGTGATGAGTTCAATGATATGCTTGATCAGATAAGCCGCATGGTTCAGGAGGAAACCGAAGCAAAGGTGCTGATGGAGAGGACGCAGTACAAGGTGCTTCAGGCACAGGTTAATCCGCATTTTTTATACAATACACTGGATACCATGAGCGGAATTGCGGCGTCTCAGGACTGTACATTGGTGAGCGGACTATGCCAGTCGCTTTCCGCGATTTTCAGATACAGTCTTGATATCTCGGATACACAGTCGACGTTGCAGCAGGAGATGGCACATGTCAGAAACTATCTGTATGTAATGGATGTCAGAAACGGCAATTCCATCAAGTATATTTATAAGATTGATTCGGATACTCTGGAGGACAATATTCCGAGGATTACGCTGCAGCCTATTGTTGAGAACGCGCTTCAGCATGGTCTTAGGAATACGAGGAGGAAGGATAAGGAGCTTATTATTTCCGCAAGACATGAGGGTGATAAGCTGGTGATTGTTATCGAAGATAATGGCGCGGGAATGGATGCCGATGCTATGAATAAACAGCTTGATGAGGCAGATATAAGCAGGATTGAGATGGGGCGTTCAATCGGTGTCATGAATGTGAATGCGCGTGTGAAAAATGTGTATGGTGATGGGTATGGAATTCATTACGAGAGCAGTCCGGAGACGGGGACAAAGGCTGTGATCGTACTGCCTGTGGTCAAAGCAAGGAAGGAAGAGAAGCTTCAATTATCTGCAATTGAGCAGGCAAGACTGGCACTTGGCAGTGAATAAGGGGAGGTAATATATGGGAGCAAAATACAAGGTGTTGTCGGCGGACGATGAACTTTGGAGCCGCGAGAATATTAGAAGAATGCTGTCGTGGGAGGATTATTCCATCGACTTTCTTGAGCCTGCCTGCGACGGGGAGGAGGTCCTTGAAAGGATTCCGCAGGAGAAACCGGATATAGTCATTACGGATATCAATATGCCCTTTATAAGTGGACTGGAGCTTCTTAATAAGATTCACACAGAATATCCCGATATTATAACGCTCGCAGTCAGCGGTTATGATGACTTCCAGAAGGTGAAGGGTGTTTTCATGGCGGGTGGAATCGACTATCTGCTTAAGCCTGTGGGGAGAGAACAACTGGTAGGCTCTCTTAGTAAGGCGCTGAAAACTCTGGAGGAGAGGGAGGCCGAGAAGGCTTCGAAGGAAGATAACCGTCTCAGGGAAAATTATATTTCGTCCTTTTTTGAGGATGATGAGTTTTCCTCGCTATTAAATGGTAAGCTCTTCAGACCGGGGAAAGAGTCCCATGTGCCAAGTACCAGAGTGTTCTCGGAGATATCCACGATTCTTGTGAAGTTCCATGATGTGGAGATTTTGAAGCAAAATTACAATAAGGACGTCCTTAGGATGTCCTATGATATCAAGGAGAGACTACGCGAACTGATCGACGTGGAAGGTTCGATCGTCTTCCAGTATACGGATAAGGTGAATGAATTTATTATCGAGTTAAATGCTACACCTGCAAGGCTCCGGCTTATAGCAGACCGCATCTACGCTGCTTTTCCGATAGAAAAACAGGGACCTGTCACTATCGTACTTCATGCTCAGGCAAGTTCTCTTGATGATATTGCGACAGTGTACAGGGAGATGATCGCTGAGCTTGTTTCGAGGCCCTTTGGACGAAGGCACAGCATCATCGCATGCAACGGGATAAGGAGAAAATCAAAGCTGCAGGATAGATTTACTGACAGACTGGAAGCTCAGATTGCGGCGTGTCTTGAGAATAATGATATATCTAAAGCGAGAAGCCTTATCATGGAGACCGCAGGGCTGGAGAAGTGCGACAGTGAAGAGTGGAGCTTATTTGAGGTTACCCAGTTTACAACAAGAATGATAAATATTATAGCTGAGGCGGATAAAACCAGTAACAGCCGGACATATGAAGAGGTTCAGGATGCAATCAACTATGGACTGAGGTCGCTGAATAAAGATATCATTCTGGACAATATCGAACTGGCACTTAGAATCGGAGCAGGTTCGGGGGCTGCTTCAAATGCGGGAAGTTCGGAGAACTCCACGATAAGTGAGCAGGTTGAGAGCGTTCGTGATTACATCGCGGAGCACTACATGGATCATCTGACCTTGTCGGATTTGGCGCAGCAATTTTATGTGGAGCCGAGTTACCTTTCGAAGAAGTTTTCACAAAAATACAATGAGACCATTACGGCATGTATCACCAGGTGTCGCATGGAAAAGGCAAAGGAACTTATGGAGGATGAGAATAATAAGCTGGAGGTTATTTCCTTTAAGGTCGGTTATGATGACTATAACTATTTCAGCAGAGTGTTCAGAAGGTGTGAGAAAAAAAGTCCGACAGAGTATCGAAACAGTATTTCAAAAAAGTGATAGTGAGTTTTTCTAAATTGTGCTAATTGTCACAAAGTCATAATTGCTAATATAAACTTCGAGGACAGGGAATTAACAAACCTGTTCGCGAAGTTTTTTGTTTTGGGGAGGAGGATAATCCGGTGTTCTACCATAGAAAAATCACAGCAATAATCGCTGCAGCTGCGCTGAGTGCAGCACTCCTTGTAACAGGATGCGGCGAGAGCAGACAGGCGAAGATAGATACCAATGACGGAGTAACTAATATTCTTGATTACGTGACCGTGGACTTCAGTGGGAAAAATGGCGAAGGTACAGCCTATGTAAACGTTGACTACGACGGAATCGAAACCGAGATGGTCGGCGGTGAAGAGAAGATAAAAGAGATGAATGAGGTTGATGATCTGGCGGAGCTGACAAAGTACATCAATGCGGTTTCTTCAATTTCATTCAGCATAGATAAGAATAAGGAGCTGTCAAACGGAGATCAGGTAGTTGTGTCGGTATCTTATGACAACACCGCGGCCGAGGCAGCAGGTGTGGATTTCGGAACGCAGAAGAGTAAGACCTATGAGGTGAAGGGACTGAAACGATAAGCCCCTCATCCGGCGCTGCGCGCCACCTTCTCCCCGTGGGAGAAGGCAAGTGAATGGTAACAATTCCGGTTCGTGGATGGCTCGGATCGGTGAAACAATAATTTTTTTCAAAGGCAAAAAGGAGGGTTACAAATCTATGAAAAAGAGTATCAAGAGGTTGGGAGCACTGCTCATGACCGGTATCATGGCAGCATCTTTGATGACAGGCTGTGCTAACAGTGGCAGCGCAGGATCTTCGGGATCAGCATCCGCATCCGGATCTGACAAGATTAAGATCGGTGTTTCAATCTGGAGTTCCACAGACGTTCTTGGAAGCCAGTGTAAGAAAATCGTGGATAAGGCAGCTAAGGCTAACGGCGTAGAAGTTCAGTATGTTGACCAGGCTCACGTGTCCGAGCAGGTTACAGCATCTGTTGAGCAGCTCTGCGCAGCAGGATGCCAGGGAATCATCATTTGTAACTCGGCTGATTCCGAGATGACTTCAGCTATCAACACATGTACAGAGCACGGCGTTTATATCGCTCAGTTCTTCCGCATCATCTCTGAAGAGAACAGCCCTGAGGTTTATAAGACAGCTTGCAACTCCAAGTATTATGTAGGCGCAGTTCATGAAGATGAGGTAACAAACGGATATACACTTGTTAATCTCCTTCTTGAAAATGGCGACAGAACCATCGGACTTGAGGCATGGACAGTTGGTGATGCTACATTCCAGCTTAGATGGAAGGGCTATCAGCAGGCTATAGATGAGTGGAATTCAGCACACGCTGATGATCCCGCAACAATGACTGAGCCCGTATACGCAAACACATCTTCCGAAGAAGGTGCTGCAGCAGCTATGTCACTTTACAATTCAAATCCCGGTATGGACGCTCTTATCGTAGCGGGCGGCGGCGGAGATCCCCTTGTTGGTTCAATCGGCGCTTATGCTAACGAAGGTCTTACAGGCAAGATCGACGTTGTATCAACAGACTTCCTTGATGACCTCGCAGATCAGCTTAAGTCAGGCGGAATGTTTGCAGAGTCAGGCGGACACTTCTGTGATCCTCTTTTCGCATTCTATCTTGTACTTAACGCAGTTAAGGGTAACTACGTGAAAGAAGAAGGAACCTTCGGTTATGAGATACTCTTCCCTTATCTGTATGTATCATCACCCGATGATTATGCAAATTATGAGAAGTACTTTGTAAACGATGATCCTTACACAGATGATGAGCTTGCAGAGATGGCTAATTACAGCTTCGACGATCTCAACAAGGCAGCTTCCAATCTGTCAATTGACGACGTTATTTCCTGTCACAACAACTAATCCAGGTTAAAAGCTCTGCCGGATCTCCTGCCATCCAGGAGGTTCGGCGAGCATGACTGTATAGGGACTTTAAGAAATACAGATTTGAAAAGTATACCTCATCACGGGAGGAGTATATGAATAAGTTTCAGGAATTTAAGCAGAGCCACTGGTACGGACTGGTGCTTCTTGCTGTTTTGACATTTGTGTTCTGGGCGTTTTTCAAAATACTGGCGCCGCAGACCTTCGGAGATTTTGACAAATTACAGACATATTTGAAAACGGCTCTTTATTATGCGGTAGGTGGCTGCGGCCTCTACTTTATCTGCGTAATGGGACCTTTTGATATGAGCGTGGGTGCAAACATCGTGCTTTCATCGGTGCTTGCCGTAAATATGAGCGAACGTTTCGGATATGCGGGACTTCTCATTGCGCCGATTATAAGCGGTGTGCTGGTTGGCCTGCTTAACGGACTTGTATATATAAAACTCAGAATTTCGTCACTCATCGTAACCGCAGGACTTTCGCTGGTTTACGAGGCGTTGTCTATCTTTGCCACAAACGGAAAAGAGGCTATTCTGGCTCCGCAGTACAGAGCTTTCGGTGATTATCCGGGGAACCTCATTCTGGCCTTGGCGGCATTTTTCCTCTGCGGTTTTATTCTCAAATATACCAAGATCGGAACATACACCTATGCCATTGGATCCAACGAAGTTGTTGCAAAGAATATGGGTGTAAATGTAGATAAGTACAAGGTTGTAGCATTTGTGCTCTGCGGACTTTTCGTGGGAATCGAGGCTATCCTTACTATTTCCTACGGAACTTCAATGACAAGTGCATCCAATCTTGCTTCCATGAGCCGAAACTTCCCGCCTCTTATGGGAACGTTCTTCGGACTTGCTTTTAAAAAGTACGGACATCCGGTTATCGCCATTGTTATAGGTGAGTTCATAATTCAGCTGTTGTTCCAGGGATTCGTTGCTCTCGGAGCACCGACTACGGTACAGAATATCGTAACCGGTATTGTGCTGCTCGCGATCGTAACCATGACCATCAAGCCTGTTAAGGGCGTAGTAGTCAAGTAAGGAGGGAGACATGAGCGAAGTTATTTTACATGCCGAGAAAATCGATAAGAATTTCGGCGTTACTCACGCAATCGATCATGTGACTCTCGACTTTAGCAAGGGCGAGGTGCATGCACTGATCGGTGAAAACGGCTCCGGCAAATCAACCTTTACATCCTGTCTTACAGGTATTTATCACAAGGATACCGGAACCTTTACATTAAATGGAAAAGAAGTAAATGCTAAAAATCAGGTCGATGGTAATTATCAAGGTGTCGCAATTATTGTACAGGAGATTGGAACGCTTTCTGGACTTACCGTGGCTGAGAATATCTTCCTCGGAAAAGAGGATGAGTTTACGAAGTTCAAAGTAAAGAACACAAAGAGCATGAATAAAAAAGCTCAGTCACTTCTTGATTCCTACGGCTTCAGCTATATAAAGGCGACGGACATCATCGATAAATATAATTTCGAGGACAGGAAGCTGATAGAAATCGTAAAAGCTACACACTTTAAGCCGCAGGTTCTTGTGGTGGATGAGACCACAACGGCTCTTGGCGAGAAGGGAAGAAAAGAGCTCTTCAAAGTTATGAAGCAGACTAAGGATGACGGAAGATGCGTCATTTTCATCTCTCACGATCTTGATGAGGTTATTGAGCAGTCGGACAGTATCAGCGTACTAAGAGACGGTGTTCTTATTGATACCGTAAAAAGTGACAGTGTAACTACCGATGATCTGAAGAAGCTCATGGTAGGCCGAGAGATGAGTAACAACTACTACCGCACGGATTACAATGAGGAGATATCGGGTGAAGTGGTCCTTAAGGGTGAGCATCTGACTGTGCCGGGTGAGATCGAAGATTTTTCAATTGAGCTCCACAAGGGCGAGATTATCGGAATCGGCGGACTGTCGGAGTGCGGAATGCATGAAGTCGGAAAAGCTCTTTTCGGTGCTTCCTATGACAGAGAGGGAAGCGTAACTCTGTCTGATGGTACGCAGATAAATGATATCAAATCCGCCATCGACCACAGCATAGCTTATGCCTCGAAGGACAGGGACAACGAGTCACTTGTAATCAATGATACGATTCAGGATAACATCTGTCTGCCGTCCCTGGAGGACCTCAAGAAAAACCACATTCTTCACGCGAAGGACGAGAAGGCGTTTGCCGAGAAGTTTGCAAAACAGATGAGTACCAAGATGGAAGGTGTGCATCAGTTTATGTCGGCTCTTTCCGGAGGTAATAAGCAGAAAGTTGTATTGGCCAGATGGATTGGGAAAGACTCGGATATAATCATTCTCGATTCTCCCACACGAGGAATTGACGTCAAGGTTAAGGCTGATATCTATCAGATGATGGATAAGATGAGAAAGAACGGAAAGTCGATCATTATGATCTCGGAAGAAATATCGGAGCTTCTTGGTATGGCGGACCGTATCATCATCATGAAGGACGGACGAAAGAACGGTGAATTCAAACGATCCGAAGAACTTAAAGATACAGACCTTATTGCAAAGATGGTATAAGCTTCGGGATGGAGGAAGATATGGAGAATGAGAAAAAAATAAAGGTTCCCTTCATGGAGAGGCCGATAGTAAGAAATATAATGCCTTTTGCAGGTTTCATATTTATTGTGGTGTTGTTTGCGATTCTTACCGGCGGTCAGCTCTATACGGCAGGAAACTTAAAGCTTCTTTTGTCACAGTCATATGTGCTTCTTATAGCCTGCGTGGGAGTGTTCATGGTAATGACTATGGGCGGACTTGATTTCTCACAAGGCTCTATGCTCGGCATATGTTCTGTTGTAATTTGTTTTTTATCAAATATAAATATTGTGCTCGCGGTTATATGCGGAGTTATAACAGGTGGAATTATCGGTCTTGTAAACGGATTTTTTAACGTAAAGCGCAAGATCACATCTTTTATTGTTACTATCTGCAATATGTATCTGCTTCGCGGAATGGTGGCCTATGCTACGACCAAGAGCCCTGTTTACGGTGTGGCAAATATCACTTCCTATAATACTATCGGTTTTAATCTGGTGTTTACCGTACTGATACTTGTGGGTGCGTTTGTGGCATTCCAGTACACTGGTCTCGGCAACAGACTTAAGGCTATAGGCGCCGGCGAAACCGCAGCGAGATTTGCGGGAGTAAGAGTTGAGAAAACCAAGATGCTGGTATATATGGCAGCGGGTATGATAACAGGCCTTGCGGCATTTATAAACAGTATCAAGGTAGGCTCCGTTACATCAACGGCAGGTAACCAGCTGGAGACGCAGATCATGATAGCGCTGGTACTTGGCGGAATGCCTGTAAACGGTGGGGCCAAGGTTAAGTTTTATAACATAATCCTTGGAGCTCTTACCTACAAGATTCTGACAGCCGGACTTGTAATGCTCGGAATAGAGCCCAAAACACAGCAGCTCATAATGGGTATCGTATTCCTTGTAATGGTTGCGGTTTTTGCAGACAGAGAAACGGGAATGATAGTTAAGTGATGTTTTGTTAGGGGATAAGCGCTTCCGGAGGATTGGTCCGGAAGCGCTTTTTATAGCCCCTCATCCGCCCTTCGGGCACCTTGTCTACGCTCCGCTTCGGTCCGCGCTGAACCGACGTCCCCCGGACGTCGAGCGCCCCCGAAGGGGGAAGGCAAAATAATTGGAATGGATATTTAAGGGCCCTGGTTATATAATAAGAAGATAGACTTGAAGGCGCTTCGGTTATTGCGAAGTGCATGGCACTAAGATTTGAGGGGTAAATGAAAAAATGAGTAACAAAAGAAAAGCCGGAAACATAGCAGGCATAATTCTTGCAATTACCTTTGGAATACTTGCATTTGTCTATATAGGATTTGCAGTATACTTTATGGGGCATTTTTCCTGTAACACATATGTTAATGATATTCCTGCTTATAAATTAACTGCAAAAGATATAGAAAAAGAAGTAACCGACGGAATTAAGCGATATTCGCTTGTAATTAATTCAAGAGGCGGTATCACGGACACTATAACTTCCGACGACATCAGTCTGTCGCTGAGGATTGACGGTCAGTTTGACAGAGCATTAAAGTCACAGAATCCGTTTTTGTGGCCATCATATTTCTTCAAGGAGACAAGGCTTACAACTGATAACATAGTTGTTTATTCGAAGCAGACTTTGGAGGAAAAGATAGAAACGCTTAATCTTTTTGCTCCGGAAAATGTCAGAGAGCCTGTGGATGCTTATATTCCCGATGAGTCCGGCGAAGACGGATTTTATATAGTTCCGGAGGATCAGGGACAGTCCCCCATAAAGGATATGGTTGTAGAAAAGATTACTGCAGCGCTTGATGTTCTTGAACCCGAAGTTACGATTGACGATGAGTGCTATAACGTACCTACGATTTTTCAGGATAATGAGGAACTTATAGCATATAGAGACAGCCTTAACAACTATTGCAAGGCAATCATTACCTATACCTTCGGTGATGAGAAGCTTGTGGTGGACGGCACAAAGATAAAGGAATGGTGCGACATAGACGGCACAAGTGTCACGCTGAATCCCGAAAAGGTAAGGGAATTCGTAAACAGTATGGCGCGCCAGTATGATTCGTTTGGAAAAAACCGTACCATCATTTCCCACACCGGTGAAGAAGTTACTATAACCGGTGGAGATTATGGCTGGTGGATGGACAGAGCAACTGAGACCTCGGAGCTTATCGAGGCTGTGAAAAACGGAGAGAAGACAGACAGAACTCCTGTGTACTTTGGAACGGCAGCAGCTTACGGAGAAAATGACTGGGGTAATTCATATGTGGAGATAGACCTTACTGCTCAGCACCTTTGGGTTTATAAAGATGGTGTGGCAGTTATTGATTCCGATTTTGTTTCAGGGTGTGTGAATAAGGGACGTACTACTCCTACGGGCAGCTATGCGATAACCTACAAGCAGAGAGATGCGACGCTTGTGGGAGAGAACTATGCTTCGGATGTTAAGTACTGGATGCCTTTTAACGGAAATGTCGGTATGCATGATGCGAGCTGGAGATCGGAATTTGGAAAATGGTACTACATTATAAACGGTTCGCACGGCTGCATAAATCTTCCGACTTCCAAAGCAGCTGAGATCTATGAGGTTGTGGAAAAGGGCGAAGCGGTATTTGTATACGGAGGAAAGACTGAGCCTGAGGAGGTTGTAACAAGAGAGGTGACCAATCCCGAAACAGGAGAAGTTACAACCATTAAGATGCCTATAAGTGCAGTCCGTGAGGAGGAAGCAGCCGCTGCTCAGGAAGAAACCACTCAGCCCCAGGAAGAAGTTACTCAGCCCCAGGAAGAAAATACCGGTGTCCAGGGAGAGAATGTTGAGACTCAGGAAGCAACTTCTGAAACGACTGGAGAGAATGCTGAGGTACAGGAACAGAGTACTGTACCGGAGGGCTGATGCCTTATACTTCTGATTTTTGCCGCGAGGTATGACCCAATCCGGATTTATGGTAAAATTATTACAAGTGAAGGAAAAAGTATTAATTAACCGAGGGGAAAGAAATGCTTAATTGGAATGTCAGTCTTGTTGTTCCAAGCTTTCTGGTTTTGCTCATAATTATGGGGTACTATTTTGCTCTTCCGCGTCTCCCGGTAAGACTGAACAAAACCTATCTGGCTATTCTTATAAATGAAGGCGTAGTAATGCTTTTTGATATAATCTCGAGCTGGGCAGACAATATGCATGACATATTGCCGGTGTGGCTTCTGGTTATATTAAATTCGGTCTATTTTTTCTCGCTGGCACTTCGTATCTTCCTGTTTTTTGAGCTGACTACTATAGTTCTCAGGGTCAATATCTGGAAGAATAAAGTTGCGGCAATTCTTTTATGTATTCCTTATGTTGCAGAACAGATAATAATAATAACCGGTATGTTTACCGGGAATATTTTCTATATTAATGAAAACGGGTATAACCGCGGACCGCTGCATTTTACAATTTACGTGTGTCTGTATTTCTACCTGTTTACTTCTTTTTTCATGATCTATAAATTCAGGATGAGGATCCGAAGAAAGCACGAGAGGGTAAGTATATTGTGCTTTAATACGATTATCCTAATCGGATCTATTTTCAGAATTACATTACCCACGCTGCTTTTATACGATACCTTTTGCCTGATGGCACTCATCATAATTTATCTTTCCTTCGGTAACCCGGAGTTTTATTTGGAACGCAGAAATATGGCGTTTAACAGTAAGGCTCTTCGAAGCTACATCGAAGAAAATGAGGAGCACGGTAAATACAAAATTCTGGCATTTGTTATTAGGGATTACCATGATGTAAGAGAAATATACGGTACTACTCAGATGGATCAGGGAATCGCACTTATTTCCGCATATCTTAGGGTGAATTATCCGGATTGTCTGGATTTCTATAATCAGGGAGGACGATTCATCCTTCTCGGCGGCGTAAATATGGATTGGGAGGAAATTCACGAGGAGCTCCGCCATAGATTCATGCTGCCCTGGACCTCTGACGATGCCGAACTTTATCTGGAGGCTGGCTTTGCGCTTATAGATTGTACCGAAGGGTATTTTTCCGCAGATGAGGTCCTCAATATGATCTCGATAATGTTGGAAAAAGCGGATGTTCTCGGGAGCGATTTCAATATACTGGCAGATGAAAATGTGCTTTCGGAATTCCAGGACAGAATAGAAGTAAAGCGGTGCATGGAAAATGCCATAGACCGGAAGGCTGTCGAAGTATTCTTCCAGCCTCTTGTGTCTGCCAAAACCAGGAAGCTGGTCGGAGCTGAGGCTCTTGCCAGAATACGGGACAACGACGGACATATCATTCCACCTGCGGCTTTTATTCCCCTTGCTGAGAAGAATGGAAGAATAAACCAGCTGGGAGAGCAGGTATTTGAAAAGGTTTGCCAGTTTATTTCGGAAAATGACGCGAATATAATGGGACTGACTTTTATCAATGTGAATCTGTCTCCCATACAGTTTATGCGCTCAGATTTGGGAAAGGGATTTTTATCAACCCTCAATATGTATGGTATTACACCGGACAGGATTCATCTCGAAATAACCGAGGAGTCCATGACCGATGAGCAGCAGATGGAGAAACAGATCCGTCTGATGCAGAATTATGGCTTCAAATTTGTGCTTGATGATTACGGAAAAGGATATTCCAATCTGACAAGGCTTAAGAAGAGCCCCTTCGTAAATGTAAAGCTTGATATGGAAATCGTGTGGGATTACTGCAACGCTCCGGATGAAATACTCCCTATGATGGTAGAGGCCTTTAAGAAGATGAATTTCGGGGTAACAGCAGAAGGAATTGAGACTGAAGAGATGGCTTGGAAAATGACGGAGCTTGGCTGTGATTATTTGCAGGGAATGCTGTTTTCTGCTCCTATTCCTGCTGAGGACTTTGCCCAAAAATATGCGAAGGGTTAATCACAATGAAAATTGGGGATATTTTAAGCGCGTATCGCGTTAAGTTTATAATATATGTTTTTCTGATGCTGATCAGCTTGTTTTTGGGCGGCGTGGCAATTGCCTACAGATGGGAAATACTGTGGGTTTTGTTTTTTACGCTGCTTTTTGCATTGTTCCTGGTACTTGCGGGATATGTGTACATGTCCAGCCAGAGAGACAGTGCTTACGATGTCCTGAGAAAACAGAAGGAAAGTGATGAGGAAGAGGCAAGGCGCAGAATGGAATATTTTGCAAATATGTCTCATGAGATCAGGACTCCAATTAATGCAATTCTGGGTTACGACGAGCTTATTCTGAGAGAGTACAATGATCCTGCACTTCGCCAGTATGCGTACAATATTCGCTCTGCCGGAAATACACTTCTGTCTCTCATAAATGATTCACTGGATTACTCGAGGATAGAAGCCGGTAAAATGGAACTGTTCATTGCCGAGTACGACGTAGGCACGGTTATCGAGGATATGATGAGCCTTATCAGACCGAGAGCGCTTGCCAAGGGACTTGATCTTAAGGGATTTGTTAATGAAAACATTCCGCGAAGGCTTTATGGTGATGCCGACAGACTTAAGCAGTGTATTGCAAATCTTCTTACCAATTCCGTTAAGTACACCGATGAAGGTGAAATTGATTTTTCCATGGATTTTGAGGCACTGCCTGTTAACCCGGGATCAGATAATGAGGAGATTCTGCTCAAGGTTGCAATAAGAGATACAGGTATAGGTATCAGGGAAGAGGATTTACAGAAGCTTTATAAGCCCTTCGAGCGTATTGAAGAGGATAAGATAAAAAATATTGAGGGAAGCGGCCTAGGTCTTTCAATCGTAAGGCAGATATTATCACTTATGGATTCTGAACTGAAGGTTGAAAGTATCTACGGAGAGGGAAGTAATTTCCATTTTTCAATTAAACAAAGGGTTGCCGGAAGGGAACCTGTGGGAGATTTCGAGAAGAGCTATGCGAGAAATGTCGCAGACAAGAATCATTTTGCAATAAGTTTCACTGCTCCGGAGGCAAGAGTGCTTGTGGTTGATGATGCGGAACTGAATCTGGCGGTTATGGAAGGACTTCTTAATGGCACAGGTATACAGGTTGATTCTGCTCTCTCGGCCACGACAGGCTTGGAGCTTGCAGAGAAAAATGATTATGATGTGATTTTTGTTGATCTTAGAATGCCCGGAATAAACGGCGGTGAAATGATAAGAAAGCTCCGCGGAGATTACGAGCCGGGGCATGACAAAGGAAAATATAATTCGGGCAAAAAATACAGGAAGAAATATAATTCGGATAAGGACGCTGAAAAAATCAGGAATAGAGAGACTCCCTGCATAGCTCTTACGGCAGGAGCTCTTCAGGAAACAAAGAGTGATTATAAAAAGCTTGGATTTACGGATTATCTGTTAAAACCGGTGGCATTCAAAGAATTGGAGATGATCCTTCAAAAGTATATCCCGGCAGATAAAATAAAACGCATGTCCGTGAAGGATATTATGACAAAAAAGAAAGATGTTCCGCTTTTGGATACGGAAGAAAAACTGAATGAAGCGTTAACAATACTTGCACAACGGGAGCGTGTGAATTGATACTCAAATACAATATATTTCTGGAGCTGGCAACGGTTCCGCTAAACTTCATATTGTGCGTGTTTTTCCGCTTGAAATATAAGGAAGACACAAGAGTAAATCGAGAATTTAAAATTTTGGCTTATCTTGTGTTTCTGGGTACTGTTATTGATATTGTGGATGCAGTACTTATCAGTATAGGCGCCGGTGTACCTATAGCCATCAAGTACCTGGTGAATACATTAAACTATGTTCTGGCGACTATAGGAGCATATCAGTTCATAAGATATGTAATAGCTTATGTAGGGGATAAGTACAATAAGACCACAGGGGCATTTATCAATAAAGTGCTTTTGGGAATTTATGCCGTAATCATTATTCAGAACATTTTTACGGGAACGGTTTTCTATTATCTTGATAACGGGCAGCCCAAGGCCGGTGCGCTTTTTATGATGATAGTGTATGCGTATCCCCTATACTATATTCTTTATGGCGGGGTTTTTATACTGAGTCATCCGGAGAGCTATGCCAAGAAGATGAAGTATGCGCTCGTTGGAACCTTTTTCTTTATGATAGGACTCTACGCTCTCCAAATGTTTGTATACAGAAGTCTTCTGGTCACTTATTTTGCGGCATCACTCGCAATACTAGTGATGTTTCTCACCTTGGAAACTCCGGATTATGCAAAACTTCAAAAGACCCTGGAGGAATTGTCCATTTCAAAAAGAGAACTCGAAGCTTCAAATATCAGGGCTACGGAAGGAAGCCGTGCAAAGACAAGGTTTCTTGCACAGATGTCAAATGATATCAGAACTCCCGTAAATGCAATTATGGGATATTCGAATCTGATCCTGGCTGATACAAACGAGGAGGCGACAAGAGAATATACGAGACGTGTAAAAATATCCGCGAAGCGACTCTTGACCTTCTTTGAAAATGTGCTTAATTATGTGTCGGAGGAGACTGATGAGAACGGACCAAGAAGATTGCCTTCCATGGCAGAGCTCATTGAGAGAGGTGATGAGCTTGAATATCTGGAGGATGAGAGCAGCGAAAGAAGTATAGGGCTTTCCGGAGCTCCGGAGATCAGGATACTTGTGGTGGATGATACGCCGCTGAATCTGGATCTAATGGTAAGAATGATATCGCCCATGGGCTTTACAGTGGATACGGCGACCGATGGTGAGAAAGCTATTTTGCAGGTCAGAAAATTCAGATATGACCTCATTTTCATGGATCATCTGATGCCTGTTATGGACGGTGTGGAAGCACTGAAAATCCTTAGGAATGAGAGGCTTTGCGATATTACTCCTGTAATTATGCTGACTGCCAATGCGATCACGGGTGAGGAAGAGAAGTATTTAAATGAAGGGTTCGCAGCATATCTGACAAAACCTTTTACAGAGGATAAGGTAAGGGAAGTGCTTAAAAAGTATCTTCCAAAGAAGGATGCAAAGGCCAGAGATGATATGGATATCAGTGCCTGGGAGAATCTGCAGGAAAAGCTGCCGATGCTTCGCGTGGCCAATGCCAGAGAATATCTTCTTCATGATACGGCGTTGTACAAAAAGATATTAATCTCCTATTCGGAGGAGGATGTTTCTTCAGATCTTTCCTTGGCGGTAAGGGGCGGAAATTATGAAGAGGCGATAGCGATCATCATGTCGGAGATTCACAAAGCAAAGCTTATAGGTGCGGAAAGTCTTGTGAAGATGGCGGAAAAGCTTGAACTGTTATGCAGAAAAAAGGAGTTTGAACTTTTACGTGAACGAATTGGTACATTTATAGCAGAAAAAAATGCGCTTTCAGAGTCAATAATTACGCAGTTACAGGTGGAAAAGGGTGAGTAAGAAAATTTTAATCGTGGATGATTCCGGAACGGAGCGACTGTATCTCTCGGAACTTCTTGGGAAGATTGAAAACATTGAGGTTACGGAAGCAGACGGTCCGGATGCCGCTATTGGGCAGTTGTCCATAAAAAAATATGATCTGATCTTTATTGATTATTTCCTAAAGGGGAGTCTTGGGTCGGATCTCATAAAAATGATTCTGGAGAAAAATCCCGGTGATAACGCAGCTACAAATGCAATTGTACTTGGGAGTGTCACGGATTTTCAGGGGAATTTTTTGAAGAAAACCGGTTTTATTAATTATCTGGAGAAGCCGGTAGAGTTTAATATGCTTAAGGCTGCAATTTCAATGTATGCAAAGGTTTCTGATTAAGGGGGATCAGGCTGATGTTTCATAGGCTGTTCTTTGAGCTTTCAGCAATTTTATATAACTTAATGATATGCCTTTTCTTGACAATCACTTACACGGATTCGTCAAGGACCACTAAGGCATTCAGGAAGTTTGCGTATTACCTTACAATAGCGACTATTGTAGATGTGGCAACGGAGGCAACACTTATTTATACAGGGGAGATTCCTGTAGTCGGACATTATGTGATACACGCTTTCAATATTTTGTCTGCGACAGTTGCCGCAAATTCATATGCGGAATATATAGTTGCCTGTGCAAATGTTGATATCAAGGACACACTTCTTCATAAGATCAATCTTGCTGTGGTTATTCTGCAGTGTTTCCTGATGGTTCAAAATGTTTATACCGGTAATGTTTATATGTATTCGCCGGAAAATGGCTACACATTCGGGGCGTTCTATCTTGCGTGTTCATTCCTTCTGCCGGCATATTATGTATTATTGGCAACCGGATTTACTGCGGTTAACCACGACTGCTATACAATTTTGCAGCTGTTTAGTATAGGAATAGCGACTTCCATAGTATTTGCAATTTATGTTATTCAGACGTTTTTCCTTACAAATCTGGTCCTCATATTCTTTTCTGCATCACTTGCGATGCTGGTACTGTTTTTCTCTTTGGAGACACCGGATTTCCACAGGCTTGAGAAGACCATAGGAAAACTTGAGAAGGCTGAGAAGGAAGCTCTGGAAGCAAGAAAAAAAGCTGAGGAAGCAAGTGAAGCAAAGAGTGAATTTTTGTCACAGATGTCCCATGAGATAAGAACACCGATTAATTCAATTCTCGGATTTGACAATCTGATTTTGGAAAACACAAGAGAAGCCAGGGTGTCGGAGTATGCTTCTAAGATAAAAGGTGCGGGCGAAACCCTTTTAGCTTTTTTTAATAATCTACTCAATCTGATTGCGCAGAATCCCGGAGAGGATGTGGATATAAACAGCCTTTTTGACTATTCGTCTCTTTTGGAAACAGATATAGATGAAACAATAGTTCCGATTATGCCAAAGGCTCAGATTCTGGTTGTTGATGATAATGCAATGAATGTGGATCTGCTGCTTAAGATAATGAAAAAGACAGAGGCGCAGATTGACACAGCGGTGGACGGGCAGAAGGCTCTTTTGAAATTGCGCAAAAAGACATATGATCTCGTAATCATGGATCACATGATGCCGATAATGGACGGTGTTGAAACGCTGAGTATTATGAAAGAGGAGCGCCTTAGTAAGGATGCCCCTGTAATCATGCTGACCGCAGGCGGTCTTAGGGGAGATGAGGAGAGATTCAAGGAGCTTGGCTTTGATGCGTATCTTTCAAAGCCTGTGGTTGCGGATAAGCTTTACGACCTTCTTATCGATCTGATGCCTTCACACCTGATTGAGAGCAGAGCTTCACTGGAGCACTTGTTTTATAAAGAAAACACGCCGGTAAATAAGGAGCAGGAAGAAAAGACCGATGTCACGATTTACAGAAAATCACTGGCTGAGCTTTTCCCTGATATGAATGTGACTGCAGGACTTGATTTTTGCATGGGCGACGAGGAATTCTATCTGTCGCAGGTTGAGATGTTTGCCGACAGCGATAAAGGTACTGAGCTTGCGGGATTTTTGGAAAACAGAAATTGGGAAAGCTACCTTATATCTGTGCATTCTCTAAAGAGTACGGCAAAGACAATCGGCGCCGATTCGTTATCCGAAGAGGCGCTGGCAATTGAAAATGCATTAAAAGAGGGCCGCTACGAAAGCGTTACTAAGGGGCATGGTGCTCTGAAGACTCACTTTGATGAACTTTGCATTGCTTTGAAAAAGGGTCTTGATGAGTACAAAAATATGCCTGTTCAGACTGCGGACGACAAAGATGGTGCGCCGGCGGTTTCGGGAATGCAGCAGGCCGCAGATTCTCCTCTTGGTGGGGGATTGTCTGCCCAGATTCTTCTCGCGCTTGCAAATACAGTGGACTCCAGGGATATAAACAATCCGGGCAGATCCATGAGGGTTGCACGATACTCGTCTGAAATAGCAAGAAGGCTTGGGAAAAGCGAGACCGAACAGCAGGATGTCTATTACATGGGACTTGTACATGATATAGGAAAGCTTATCATTCCGGAGAAGATTTTGAGAAAACCCGACAGCCTGACGGAGGAAGAATCCGAGATAGTAAGACAGCATCCTATAATAGGATATGAAATTCTGAGGAATATTTCAGAGATGCCGGGACTTGCGACGGGAGCCAGATGGCATCATGAAAGATATGACGGAACAGGATATCCGGACGGACTTGCAGGGGAGGAGATTCCTATAGAGGCCAGGATCATAGGAATTGCCGATGCCTATGACGCTATGACTTCGCAGCGACCGTATGCCTCTGTAATGCCGCCCCTAAAGATAAAAAAAGAACTGGAGCGAAACCGCGGGAAACAGTTCGATCCGGTTCTTGTAGATGTGCTAATAGGAATGATAGATGATAAAGAGTCATAAGTTTTTAAGGGAATAATCTGCGAGCATGCGAGCTGCTTCACGAACACTTTCCCTTCTGATATGAACGGAGTCTCCGTCCTTCATCTGGAGTACCTGAAGATCCTTGTCCACGGATTTTACATGGGCGAGATTCACAAGATAACTCTTGTGGCAGCGGATAAAGGAATCGTCCGGAGTCTGGGCCTCGATGTTGTCGAGTTTACCTGTAAGTTGAATGGTTGCTCCGTTAGCCATATGGAAATAAAGCGTGTGAGAACTCTGTTCAACATAACAGATTTTTTCAAAGGGAAAGGTCATATCCTTCCCTCCCACTCTGATTGAAACACCGCCCTGGGTATGTTTCATCGAGGCAGCGAGCTCCAATACTTCGGAAACCTCGGTAGAATCAAAAGGTTTCATCAGATAGCGGATTACACGGTTTTTATAACCTTCCATAGCGTGATCCTGGCTGGATGTGGCAAATACTATCGGAACGGAAGCGTCAATACTTCGTATTCTTGTGGTTGCGTCAACGCCGCCCATGCCCGGCATTAGAATGTCCATGAAAATAAGGTCGTACAAACCCGGCCTGAAAGCATCCAGGAATGCCTCGCCGGACTCAAAAAGAATAATTTCACAACCCGGACGAACCTTATCGATTATGAACTGAAGCTGACGCCTTTGAGCCATTTCATCATCACATACAGCGATTTTTAGAATATCAGATGCACCCATATGCAACCCCTCATAAAATAATGTTCTTATTTAATTATAATATCATAAAATGTGACGATTTTGACAACTAATATCACAATTATTAGATTTGTCAAGTACGAATTATGAACAGAACAGTTCATATTTCGTAGTTTTTGTTGAAAAAAGACTGTTATAATAATATTTGTAACATTATGTCATAATTGCTCTGACTAGGAGCGAAAGGTGATGGGGAGATGAAAAAATACAGTCTGGGAAGCAGGATATCCACGTATTTGAGAGTCTGCATTGTTCTCTGCGTGCTTATTCAGTCCCCATTCTGCGGACTGAAGGGAAATGCTCAGTTTCAGGGTGTTTACAATAATAAGGTGATCTTTACGGCTCCGAGTGCGGAGAAGCTTTTTGACGGAACTCCGCTTACGGAACAGATTGATGTCACGGCACAGGGGCTTCCACCGGGATATACCTACAAAGCAGTCGCAGAAGGGAGCATTACTTATCCTGAGGAAAATCAGGAGAACAACAACATAGTTACTGATTATGCTATATTCGATCCGAGCGGACTTAACGTGACCGAGAAATTCGTCAATGTTGAGCTTAGACCTGGGACCCTCAGAATCAGCGAGAAGAAAGCGGTTCTCGGCGCTAAGAGAGATGCTGAGGAAGATGAAGCAGAATCCGAAGAGAGCGAGTCTGTCGTCTCAGAGGATGAAGAGATTGTTGAAATCGAGGACGAGGATGCAGCAAAGGCAGATTCGCCTTACGAATTTATGAATTCTTATTCACTTGAATTGGTTATGTATATTTTCTTGATACTGATAATGCTGGCAGTTTTTATTGTCTTTATAAGAGACAGTAACAAAATGAGGGAAAAATGAAATCTATTCAGGAAAAAATCACGCTTCTTACAACTATAGCAATTCTTATGGTAGCTCTTATTGTAGGCGGAACCGCAATTTTCACTTTGCGACAAGCGGGTGAGTACAATTCGGCTCAAATTCTGCATCTTACCTGTGAAAAGGAGGCAGATACAATTAACAGAGTCCTCTTAAATACGGAGGAGGCTGTTAATATCCTGGCTGATTATGCGGTTGAACGCCTTTTTTCAGTCGAAAAACTTGCCGGAGATCAGGCATACAGAGACAGCTACACTGTTCAGCTGTCCAATCTTTTTTCTAATATCGCGGAGAACGTTCCGGGAATAGTTTCTTATTATGTCAGGTATAATCCTGATATCATGCCGCCTACGAGCGGACTCTTTTACAGAAGAGATTCCCTTGATGATGAATTTGAGATGACCGAGCCTACAGATATCAAGGCTTACGATGAGGACGATATGGGCCGTGTAAACTGGTGGTACATACCGGTTGAAAACGGAGTACCCACATGGCTTGAACCTTATCATAATGAGAATATCGACAAGGATCTTATATCCTATGTTGTTCCTTTGTATGAAAACGGTGTGCTTGTCGGTATAGCCGGAATGGATATAGATTATTATACTCTTGTTGATACCGTTAAGGCTATCAAGTGCTATGATACCGGATATGCATGCCTTGCAAATGATAAGGGTGATGTATATTACAATCCCAATTTTGATCCCGGAACTGTTATGGAAGAGATGAACCTTAGAGGTATTATGTCTTTTGAAGCCGAGAGCAGCGGAGATGAGCCGGTTGATTATTATCTCGGAGATATGAGAAAACTGCTCTCCTACAGCAGTCTTGTTAATGGAATGAGACTTATCATAACAGCGCCTCGAAGTGAGATACTCGCGATGAGTAATAACCTTACAAGAAGAGTTATTATATCAACGATCATCGTTCTGTTCACATTCCTGTTCCTTACTATTATGGTTAGCCGCAGGATTACAGGGCCTCTTAAGACTCTTGCTCAGGTTGCAAGAGAGATCAATGATGGTAAACTCGAGGTGACTTTCCCTAAAGAGACCAGCGATGAGGTAGGAGATCTTGTTCATGCCATGGAGAAGATGGTTCATCACTTGAAGCATCACATCGACGATCTGAATTCACTTGCTTATCACGATTCTCTGACGGGCGTAAAGAACAAGACGGCATATGATGATGCCGCATCCAAGCTGGATTCACAGGGCGGTGAGAAGGAATACGGTATAGTTGTTTTTGATGCAAACAATCTTAAGAAGATAAATGATACTTACGGTCACGAGAGGGGCAATATTTATCTTCAGAATGCCTGCCGTCTTACCTGTAGGATTTTCAAGGGAAGTCCTGTTTTCAGAATTGGCGGAGATGAGTTTGTTGTAATTCTTCAGGGAGATGACTACGATAATTGCTACAAGCTTCTTCGTGATTTTGATGTGGAGGCTGAGCGCCACAATTTAGAGACTGTAAATGAGTGGGAGAAGATCAATATCGCAAAAGGTATGGTGAAGTACGATCCCGAGACCGACGCGAATGTGGAATCGGTTTTCAAGCGCGCAGACGCCCGCATGTATGTTGCCAAACAAAAGATGAAACTCGCCGAGATGGGGTAAAAAAAGGCTTCCCCTTGAGGGGAAGCTAGCAGCCGAAGGCAGACTGATGAGGCGGAACTATTCGTTCTTACTTATTCGCTCGAGTTCGATGATGTCGGCGATTTGTTCGGGAGTTAAGAAGCCATCGTTCTTGTTTGGAGAGAAGAGGCCTTCATCGACGGAGTTGCCGTTCTGATTGAAGTAGCCGTCGTAGTCCTCCGGGAAATAACCGGTATCATGGGCGTGTTGTCTCTTTGCAGATTCGTCAGCCTGACGGTTTTCTACAAGATATCCGCGGCGCTTGGGTGCAGAGTTTGTTTCTCGATTTTCTCTGAGCGAGTTTCGACCTGTGGTTTTTGTTGAAGAAGCCTTGGCGCTGTCAGTACTTGTTCTTGTGGATTTCGAGCCTGAACCCATGGAACTCTGGTAGGCATCAACAAATTTTGCCTGGTGTTCAGCCGGTGCGACAGGAGCAGAGGAGACCTTGGGTCTCTTTGCAGCAGGTACATCGGAAACGGATGAACGACGTGTGTTGCCGCCGGAAGCGGATGAACGTGCAGGCCTTTTTGCAGACCCTGAAGCTGCCTTATTTGCAAGGCGCGCAGCAAGACCTTCCTCACTGCTTACCACTGAGGATATAAAGTCGATTTCCTTTTTTGCTTTTTTGGATGGCTTGAAAGCGGAGCTCTCAAGTGCCGTTAGCTCTTCAAGCTGCCTTCTCTTTGCTCTGACGGGAGTCTCTTCCATGTAATCAAGTTCTGAGAGATCATGAAGAGGCTTTTTCTTTGTTTTCTTTACTGTTTCAGCAGAACTTTTCTTTGCCGTAGCGGCATCGGTTTTCCTTGTTTTGCCGGAAACTGTATTCTTAACTCCGGCACCCTTTCGGGGAGTTCTGTCCTCTATGGAATCAAGTTCTTCCTGATAGGCATCTTTTACCGGAGCAGTATCGCCTGAAGTTTTTTCCCTCAGAGCATTTTCTTCTGCAGTAGTGGCAGGCCGCTTGGAAGCAGGCTTTGAGCCTTGTTTCTTCCCCGGAGTTCTGTCCTCGATAGATGCAAGTTCTGCGAGATCTTCAGCGGATACTATTTCGCTGATGTCGCGAATATCAGTCAAGTCTTCAATATCTGCGACTCGCTCGGCTCTTGCCTGAAGTATATCCTCCACGCTTCTCTCGGGAATGAGATCGGCAGCCTCCTCCGGAGTAAGATATTCTGCATCCTCAGGTTCGGGCTGAGGCTCAGGCGCAGGTGCGACTTCTTTCTTCTTTTCGGGAAGTTCCCACTTATTTGCATGCTTTTGACGCTCGTATTCTTCAGAGACTGCGAGCTGAGGTACATAATTAACAGGTATCTTGTCACCGGATGCGATTTTTTCATCGGGAGAATCTGCGATACCGAGAATGTCGTCAACACCGATTCCGAGTTTTTCTTTTTTCTTGCTGCTGATAAGAGTTACAAGGTCGGCTCCCATAGCATCGAGAGTGCAACCGACAGCGGGCTGTCCGTTCAAAGTGAAAACGCGGACAACTGTCGCTTCACAGGCATAGAAATGAAAATAATTGGGATCGTATCGGAAGGATGCGATGATGTGATCTCCGACCTTGGCCGTAGTATTGGTGTCGAGGATAAAGGCGATGCCCTTCATGGAAATATCATAAACGAGGGCGTTTCTGATATCTTTGCTGTCGCCGATTCTGATGACGCCCAGTCTGTCGATATCGTAGCGCTCAGCCTGTCTGCGGTTGATGATTTTACCATCCTCAGTACACCTGATCAGATGGAATTTGCCATAGCGCGTCTCTACAGGCCCGATGCGGCTTGAAGTAAACTCGTAGGAACGTCCGTCTCTTTTGTTTACGGCTACAACCTTGGAAGGCTCGGCGAATGTAAGATCCTCATCAAAATAGGTCAGTGAGTCCACAAGAAGACCATCCCGAACACCCACTTCAGCCTTGGTAATAAGAAGGATTCCGTGCCCGTTGATGGTCGCATGAATTTTAATTTTTGAATCTTTCATCACATCACTTAGTTTCATATAAATATTTTATAACGCTATATAATCTTCGTAAATAGAATACTCTAAAGAAATATCAGAATAATCCGAAATATATTTTGAGTCCAAAGTAGCGGAGCTATTTGGATAATGAACCGGGCAGACCGACAGGTATGCCCGGTTATTTTTTGTAGCGCGAAAGCGGCGCAAAACATATTCACAAGAGCAAGGATGCGCGTTATTGCTTGGAGGTAGTGCTTATGAGGATTACGGGAAGTACAGTCAACCTTGTTTCAGAAAGGAGGTACACGGAAAACTACTCTTTTACAAGGCAGAATGCTTTGACGACCGGACAGACGATTGGAGATACGGCGTCGGAATTTAAGAAAGCCTTGATGTCGTCGGAAGCTTCAAGACTCTCGGGTGAAAAAGAAGAATTGTTTACAAATTACAATGCGGACGGTGGCTTTGCAATTACAGGTGAGAGCCCAAATTATTCGAAAGTATCCGAGATAGAAAACATAAGAATGCAGATAATGGAAAGACTTCTGAACATCATGCAGATTCTTTACGGACAGACAGGAGGCGGTGGAAGGAGCAAGATGCAGGAGTACATGAGGGAGCTGAGCAGCCGGATGGGCGGCGGATCCTATCAGTGGATGAGTGTATCCACTGCAACTTATGTCCACACGCAGGAAGAATATACTGCCTTTTCAGCGCAGGGGATTGCCAGGACCGAAGACGGAAGAGAGATCAGCTTCGGGGTAGGGATCAGCATGACCAGGCAGTTTACGGAGGCGGTTGGTATCACTCAGATCAGACCTGCACAGCTTATCGATCCGCTTGTGATCAATGTGGGAAGCGGTGTTACGGAGATTTCGGATCAGACCTTCACATTTGATCTGGACTGTGACGGAACCTTGGATGAAGTAAAGAGCATAGGCCCCGGAAGCGGATTCCTTGCATATGACAGAAACGGTGATGGCGTAATTGGTGACGGAAGCGAACTCTTTGGTGCAAAAAGCGGTGACGGCTTTATGGAACTTTCGGAGTTTGACAGTGATAACAACGGCTGGATTGATGAGAACGATGCGATATATGAAAAACTGAGAGTCTGGTGCAGAGGTGAGGATGGAAAGGACTCACTTATGACTCTTAAGGAAGCTGATGTCGGAGCAATTTTCCTTGGAAATGCGGAAACAAAGTTCACATCCCAAGGCTCGGATTTTGCAGTGAATGCACAGTTTAAGTCGAGCGGAATTTTCCTAAGAGAGTCGACGGGAGAAGCCGGAGCAGTCCATCAGATCGATCTGGCAAAGCTTGCTTAGATAAGCGATTCGGTTGTGCCGATAATATAGCCATAAAAAATAAAAGGACACCTTTTCCTCTGAGGTGTCCTTTTATCATATCCAGCCTTATTTTGCTGAAGTATCCTTCTTTTGGTTTGATGTTTTACGATGCTTTCAAGCAGCAGTATTGCTGTTGTAGTCAGCTGCTTTTCCAAAGATAACGTTTCTTACGGGTAAAAGTGCTGAGATAAGAACGGATCCAAGTACAACACATGCAAGAACCTCTCCGATAGCAACTGTAAATGCAGTGAACAAATATGAAGCCACTGTTGCGGGAACCACACCGCACAGAATAAGAATGAAAGGAACGATTACCATATTTGAAATAACCGGAGGAAGTGTCACAAGGAATCTGTGATCCTTAAGCTTGTAGGAAGCAAAAGCCGCAATAGCTGTTGCAAATGTACCTAAAACGATATCCCACACTCCTGCACCTGCAAAAATGTTACTGATAAAGCACCCAATTATAACTCCGGGTACTGCAGCGGGTGTGAAAAAGGGAAGTACACAAAGTGCTTCGGAAACGCGGAACTGAATAGCACCGCTTGCAAGGTCGAACGGCTGAATCATCGCCGTTAACACAGCATAGATAGCAGCAATCATCGCTGCCTGAGTGATAAATAATACGTTATTGTT
Source organism: Butyrivibrio sp. WCD2001 (assembly GCF_000424485.1). Classification (NCBI taxonomy): domain Bacteria; kingdom Bacillati; phylum Bacillota; class Clostridia; order Lachnospirales; family Lachnospiraceae; genus Butyrivibrio; species Butyrivibrio sp. WCD2001. Next base: position 101,061 of record NZ_KE384200.1, read on the forward strand.
TTTCATTTTTCTCTCCTTTAGGGTTTAGTGGTCAAAATACCGACCGATTTCGAGTGGGAAGGATTTAACACTCGTATTTCTTTGTAGCGCATTATAGAATAAGGCGTAATTTAACAGATGTCAAGTGGAAAAGGGTGCCTTCGACGGTAAAATAGAGGCGAAAGTATTATAAAAGAATAAAAAAATTATTATATTACAGTAAGATGTCTGCAAAAGCGCGGAAAACCTATTAAAATATGTATATAAGGTGCTTGATAAGATTGGAGACAATATGACTCGGGAAGAATACATTAAGAATGCATTTGAAGCATATGATAAGCATGAGTATGATTCTGCGCTGCAGAGTTTTATTGCTGCGCATGAATTATCTGATTTAGAGGGCAAGAAATACATAGTAGAGGCATTGTATGCCAGTTTTGTAGAACCCAATCTGGATGAATTCAGGCAGGCTTATGATAACAATGTGGAAATTTTTCTTAAGGGTAATCCGAATAAAAAATATGATATCCCTGAATTTGAGGATCTGAGACTGACTTTTTATCCTGCTTCGAACACAAAGTATTATATCTATGTGAATGATACCAATGAATTCGCAGGGGACTATCCGATAGATCTGGATGCTTATGCCGATCAGGAAGTCGAAGAGACAACTGATGCCATTTTATTTGATTCCATATGCGATTTCAGGGATATTTGGCCGGAGATATCCGTTAAGAAATACAGCTATATCTATTTTGTTTTAAATGATTCGGTAGCAGAGAAATATTTCTACAGCTTCATGCTCGTTCCGCATATTTCCGAAAAGCTTGGAGACAATTTACGAATGTTTGATTCGCCGGAGGAGTTCATAAACTATTTGAAAAGGACCGGGAATCCGGTTCCCAAAACTATTCGGAGTGAGTTCGGATTCGATTATGAGGAACTGTTCAAAACACTTAAAACAGAATGATATTGTAGAAAAAACAGCTATTTCCCATTTTACTACTCCCCCAAAATCTAGTATAATTTTCATATAATACTTGCTTGGGGGATTTTTTTATGGGGACGAATCACAGGATCCATTTCGGATTTCTTTTTCATGTGAATTTTTATCATGCAGGGCTCGGTGATACAAATGATGACAGGGGCTTTGGGCGTGACCTTGCACGGATTCGCGATATTCTCGATATTTTAGCAAAAGCAAATAATGAAGGACAGCCGGTGCGCGCAGCGTGGGATTTTGAGAACGATTACACGCTTGGGCGGATTTTGCCCTCGCTTGGACCTGATGTAATAGATGGTGTGAAGACTAGGCTTCGTGAAAGGGGAGATGAACTTCTTTTTTCCGGGAAGCACGCAGGACTGTTTGCGGGAATGACCGGAAAAGAGCTGAGCTTTGCGCTTCACTATAAATCAAACGAGCTTGGAGAAACTTCAAATGTTCTTCGCCCGGAGGGTGATTTGTTTTCACCTGCGATAATCGGAAGACTTAAAAAAGCAGGAATCGAAGCTGTGCTTCTTGGCAACAGCAATGTGGGGCCTAATGCGCTTTCCACAGTCACTAAAGATCTTAGAAAAAATACCTATGTAAAATATAATCCCGCAACCTACAGACACGGGAACAATTCAATAACTGTGCTTCCCTACTATACTCCCGCTGATTTTCTTGAGGAGGGATCACTGAAAAAATTCCTTGATTCCCTGCATAATAAGCAGTTATCGGGCGAGATAGACGGTGATGTTTTTGTTCTTGTCGGAGCAGATGTCAGAAGTCCCTGGTGGGAAGATATGGAGATCAGAAATATTTTCAGAAAGTCATCGGGGACAGAGGGACTTTCCGGATTTATAAAAGCTCTGAGGAAATTTGATTACATAGCCTATAACACACCGACAGGATATCTTAAGGAGCATGCTCCGGTGTCGGAGATTTCTTTTGCGGGAGACTTGGCAGGAGGAACAAGTGGAGACTTTTCTGCCTACAGTGAACTTCCCTATGACAGACTTATCTGGACCAGAATAGAAAGAGCCCGTATGGGCAGCAGAGTATACGACCATGAGAGAGTTTCCGATACTTTGGCACAGAGGATAAAGCTTTTGTCGGCTTCGGAATTTGGCCTCTTTTCGCCGGCTCCCGCCAAGGACAGATTCGCCGAGATGGACAGACTCTCCGCCGAGATTCAGAAGATTGAGAGAAAAGCCATAAACGAAAAAGAGATGTCCATGCGAACCAGTGGCCGCCAAAGGCTCAACAACAGTGCAATCGGTAAGCATCTTTATTCAAGAAGAAAAGATGATGAGGAGAGGAATTCCTTCATCATTATGAATCCTAAGGGACAGCGCGTTGTCAGTTTTCAGCTTTTGATCGACAGCGGGCAGTGTCCAAAAATCGGGACACTTGTTCTGGAGTGTGATGAGTGTCAGATAAGATCCTATACTGCTGTAGAAATGAGCAAGGAGAATGGATATGTTAATTCTGCCTTTGTGGTGATGCGGTTCGCGGAGGCACAAGGGACATATAAGATATACTATCACTTCGATCGCTCGGATATTCCGAAGGAGCCGCACAAGCCTCTTATTGAATTAAAACCTGAGGATCATCCGGTTTTCCATGCAGAGGGTGCCATGAAGAGGCTTCTGGAGGCGCAGGGAAAACTTAAAGCAGCACCGCCGCCAAGTCCCGATGATGGCAGGAGGCAGGCTGTTGCTAATCGTATCGCGGAGATAAACAGTGCACAGGGGGTAACAAGAGCAAAGACTCTTACCTCAGGTGGTGAGCGCGACAGCTATGTTATATCAAGCCCGGATCAAAAACTTAGGATTGTGATAAGCGGCATGGGAGCTACGAAGGGTCACATTCGCGAAGTATTTTACGATGATGAGAGAATCGGCGATAATCAGTTTCTTTCTTCCTTTGTGAAAAGCGGAGGAACTGTTTCCGAGTTTACCTGCGAAGAGATCAAGGACGCCGAGCTTGCCGGAGAAGGCATGGGAGTTACGATTTCCGGAGCAGTTCACGCAGGCGGCGAATCAGCTCCCGGAAGGTATGAACTTCAGATTATAAAAACTGCAGCGCTTAAAGGTATTGACGGAATTCTTCTTCATATGGATGTTACCTATCCCAGTCTTGAGGGTGTGGGAGAGGCATTTTTGGAGGAGATCGCACCGCTTCAGATTTCGCCGCAGTATCGTGCGGGTGTGTCGGTGATAAGGAGAAGCTTTAACGGAATCGTGGGTGATTATCCGGTTTCTGTTTTCGGAAAATCGGTTCCCGGAAATGAGAATATCGCATCCTTTAATCATCAGATGACCGCAGGTATTGTGGGAGCAAAGGGAGCTCTCTCCGGAATACTTATAGGAATTCCGAGGACTGTTCTGGGAGGTCTTGCTATATGTCCCGGAAGACTTTTGACTGACGGAGAAGGACAGCACCTTAGTCTTAATCCCTATGGAACCTATGGAATACAAAGTAAGAAATACCCTTCTGAGAGCGAGGGAGTTTTGCAGAAATATGCGGACAGTTTTGTCAATGAAAAGCCCATAAATACGGCAGCTGCCTACAGCGGTGTGAGGGAGAAATTCTGCATGTGCCTTGCGGGCTTTGCCGGCGCAAACCCCAGTGAGGGACAGCTTTTGGAACTTTCGGCATTCTGCGACGGCGCGATAATCTGCGGCGATGAGACGGGAGTCATTCATCCTTTCGAGGGTGATAATGTGACTCTTCCCCGAGCTTATAAGGAGATTCCGATAGGGACGGATAAGAGAGAAGAACATTATAACAGTAAGAACATCAAAACAGAGCTTGCAAAGTTTTTGTCTAAGAAGCGCAGATGAAAATAAAACGTACAAAAATGATTGACGTTAGCTTGTGTTTTCTGTTATCGTAGACAAAAGGCAAAGGCGCCATTCCAGTGGGATAAGTGTCTTTGCCTTTAGTTTTATATACACGCGGCAGCGCCGCCGCATATCAAGGCGCAGAAAGAGGACGACATGGGTAATCTAACCAAGAAGGATATCTTTAGAATAGTCAAGGAAGAGGATGTTGCTTTTATCAGACTTCAGTTCTGCGACATTTTCGGAACGCCCAAGAACATCGCGATAACCGCCGGGCAGCTGGAGAGCGCACTTAACAACGACTGCATGTTTGACGGTTCTGCAATAGAGGGCTTTACGGGATTGGCAGGAGACCAGTTTGAAGACCTTGAGAGCGATATGTATCTCTACCCCGATCTTGACAGCTTCCAGATTTATCCCTGGAGACCTCAGAGCGGAAAAGTTGCCAGAATGTTCTGCGACGTCTATACCGCAGACAGAAAGCCTTTTTCAGGTGATTCAAGATCAATATTAAAGAGAGTCCTTGATGAAGCTAAGGATATGGGACTTATCTTCAAGGCAGATCCCGAGCTTGAGTTCTTCCTTTTTGACCTTGATGATGAGGGACAGCCCACGACAAGAACGCATGAGAATGCCGGCTATTTTGACCTTGCTCCCGCAGATCAGGGTGAGAATGTGCGCCGTGATATTATCATGAACCTTGAGGAACTCGATTTTAATATAACGACATCTCATCATGAAATTTCACCTGCCCAGCATGAGATTGATTTCACCGAGGATGATGCTGCAAGAATGGCAGATATGATCATGACCTTCAAGATGGCGGTCAAAACCATCGCAAAGCGTCACGGACTCTATGCCACTTTTATGCCCAAGCCCAAGGAAGGTGTGAATGGTTCCGGTATGCATATCAATATCCTTTGTGAGGATGAGGATGGTAACGACCTTTTTGCCGGAAAGGACGGAAAGCTTTCGGATATGGCCAACCATTTTATTGCGGGTGTCCTTGACCATATCTGTGGAATGACTCTTGTTACCAATCCACTTGTAAATTCATATAAGAGACTTGTGCCGGGCTACGACGCTCCGGTCAATGTGTCATGGTCAGCATCTTCAACTAACAGAAGCGCACTCATCAGGATTCCTTCTATGACAGGAAGGAATGCGAGAATTGAGCTCAGAAACCCGGATGCTGCCTGCAATCCTTACCTTGCGCTGGCGCTTATTCTGGCAGCAGGTATGGATGGAATTAAGAAAGAACTTACACCTCCTGCAGAGCTCAAGGTCAACCTGAAAAATAAGACCGATGAGGAACTCAGAAAAACCAGGCTTTCCACCCTTCCCGAGACTCTCGGAGAAGCCATCGAAAGCTATCAGAAGGATAAATTTGTAAAGAAGGTACTAGGAGAAGCTGTTTTCAACAGATATCTCGATGCCAAGCGCAGCGAGTGGAAGAGCTTCCGCACCTGTGTAACCCAGTGGGAAATCAGGGAATATTTGAATAAGCAGTAATAAACTTTTTAAGGAAGTACCAATTTGCAAAACATCATCGTTGCATTCGCAAAGCAGACGGATGCGCAGAATTTCAAAAGCATATTGATGCGTGGCGGTTTTGAAATCGCTTACGTATGCCAGACCGGTGCTCAGGTTCTCACAGCAATGGAGAACCTTGGTAGCGGCGTGGTCATTTGCGGCTCAAGGCTTGGTGACATGCTGTGTACCGAGCTTTCAGAGGATATGTCTGTGTATTTCAAGATGCTTCTGGTGGCAAGCCCTGCGAAAGCAGATGAACTTGGACTTCACGCGTATGAAAATATCGTCTATCTGCCAACTCCCCTGAAAAAGGATGACCTCTATTCAACCCTTACGATGATGATCGAGGGCGTGCAGCTTAGACGCAAGAAAATAAAAGACAAGCGCAGGTTCAGGAGCAGCGAGGACCAGAAGGTTATCGACAGCGCCAAGGCTATCCTTATGGAGCGCCACAACATGACTGAGCCCGAAGCACACAAATATCTTCAGAAGTGTTCCATGGATTCCGGAACATCTCTTCTTGAAACCGCAGAAATGGTTTTAAGTCTTAAGTAATCACATAGCAAGTTATGTTATAATATTTACTATAAAGCCTTCCCATTGGGGGAAGGTGTCAGCGAAGCTGACGGATGAGGGGAATATTATACATACGGAGGCTTGTTATGAATAATCGTGTTTTTCATGTAGATCACCAGATAGCAAGTAAAAATGTAGAGGAGTCGGTTACTGAGTGGACCAGAGTTGTTCAGTACAATGAGATCAACGGCTACGACAGACTCTTTGGCGGAGAGCTTATGAGCTGGATCGACCAGGTGGCGGGAACCGTTGCACTGCGGCACGCAGGAACACCCGTAACTACTGCTGCAATCGATAACATGCAGTTCAAACAGGAGATCAAGCTTAACGATATCGTTGTTCTTATAGGAAGAATTACTCACGTAGGCCGCACTTCTATGGAGGTTCGCGTGGATACCTATGTTGAGGACCTCAGAACCGGTATGAGACATGTGGTTAACAGAGCATATCTCACCGAGGTTTGCGTAGATGAGGACGGAAGACCGACGACAGTTCCCTACGGTCTTAATGTGCGCACCGAAACTGAGCGGGCTGAGTGGCAGGGTGCCGAGAAGAGGATTGAACTTCGTGCACAAAGAAGAAAAGAGGGCTTTTAAAATTCCCTGTGATGTATTAAAATCTAATAACTGTTTTAGATGGGAATTAGAAAATCAAGGGAAGTCATTAAATGGATAATTTTGAAATCAAATATCATCAGCAAAAGAGAATCACGGATCAGCTTATGCATGCACTTGCAAGGGTTGCTGATGAAAACGGAAGATATACAAAAGAGCATTCTGAGAGAGTTGCGCTTTACTCGATGGAGATTGCAAGACGCATGGGGAAAAGCCGCATGGAGCAGTACGAGATATATCAGATGGGACTGCTTCATGATATAGGTAAAATCGGTGTTCCCGACTCCATAACCGCTAAGCCGGAGGGGCTGCAGGAGGAAGAGTACGACCTTATGAAAAAGCATCCAATGATAGGTGCGAAGATCCTCCAGGACATCACAGAGATTCCGGGGCTTGCGGTGGGTGCAAGATGGCATCATGAGAGATTTGACGGAAGCGGATATCCGGATGGTCTCGTAGGAATGGCAATTCCTGAGGAGGCGCGAATCATAGGTGTTGCGGATGCCTATGATGCAATGAGCTCAGAGAGAAATTATTCCTGCGTTATGAAGCAGAAGAAGATAAGACAGGAAATCGAGGATGGAAAGGGAACCCAGTTTGATCCCGAAATTGCCGATGTTCTTCTTCAGATGATAGACGACGACAAAAATTATGTAATGAATTCCGAAGTACCTACATATATTATAGAAGAATACTTCTCAAGAATGGAGTAAATAAGCCAGTTAGATTGAAATGCGTGGCACATCGTGGTAAAATTTTAACGATGTGCCATTATTTTATTATATGGCAGAGAATTATTATTTTTTCAACAATCAGGAGGAACACAAATGAGTAAGAGTTTCGACGATATTCTTGCAAAGTTAAAGACAGCAAGCACTAAGAAGCTTGCGGTTGCATGCGCACAGGATGAGCCTGTTCTTGAGGCTGTTAAGCTTGCTAAGGAGCGCGGCATTGCCGATGCAATCCTTGTAGGCGATAAGGATGAGATCGAGAAGATCGCAGCAGGTATGGGAATGGATCTTTCCCAGTTCGAAATTATTGATGTGAAGGACACAGTAGAGGCAGCTACAACTGCAGTTTCACTTGTTCATGACGGTAAAGCTGATATTTACATGAAGGGTCAGCTTGATTCCAAGACCTTCCTTAAGTCAGTTCTGAATAAAGAGGTTGGACTTCGTACAGGTCGTCCTCTTTCTCATGTTTGTGTATTTGAGATTCCAGGCATTGATCGTCTTTTATTCCTTACAGACGTTGCTTTCATGCCCTATCCGACTCTTGAAGATAAAAAGGTTATTATCGAGTATACAGTTAACGTAGCACGTGCTTGCGGAGTTGATTGTCCTAAGGTTGCTCCTCTTGCAGCAGTTGAGGTTGTAAACGACAAGATGCCCGTTACAGTTGAGGCAGCTGAGCTCACACGTCTTAATGAGGCAGGCGAGATCAAGAACTGCATCGTTGACGGACCTCTTTCCATGGACCTTGCAATTGATCCTTCTGCAGCAGAGCACAAGGCAGGTGCTAAGGATCGTAAGATTGTCGGCGACGCTGATATTCTTCTTTTCCCTGACATCCATGCAGGTAACCTTACTTACAAGACAATCGTTCGTCTTGCAACAGTTAAAAACGGTAACATCTTAACAGGAACCAAGGCTCCCGTTATTCTTACATCACGTTCCGATTCAGTTGAGGTTAAGCTCAACTCTATCGCACTTGCAGCAGTAGTAGCAGAAGAGAAGAACCTCTAATTAGCCTTCCCCTTGGGGGGAGGTGTCTGCGAAGCAGACGGATGAGGGGGTATTATAAAGGAGAGAAAACCATGATTAAAAGTTTAATTATCAATCCCGGTTCCACATCAACAAAGCTCGGTATCTTCGAGGATGAGACTCTTAAGATGGATGAGACACTTCGCCATCCCACAGAAGAGATTGCAAAGTATGACCACATCACAGATCAGCTTGGCTGGAGAAAAGAACTTATTCTCAATTTCCTTAAAGAGTCAAATGTTGATGTTAAGTCTTTTAACGTAATCGTAGGCCGCGGCGGTCTTGTAAAGCCTATCCCGGGCGGTACTTATGAAGTTAACGATGCACTCCTTAAGGATCTTAAGGCAGGCGTTCAGGGTGAACACGCATCTAATCTCGGCGGACTTCTTGCAAAAGAGATCGCTGATGAGATCGGTGTTCCTTCCTATATAGTAGATCCCGTTGTTGTAGATGAGCTCTGCGATGAGGCAAGAGTTTCAGGTCTTCCTCAGCTCCCCAGAGTTTCAATTTTCCATGCTCTGAATCAGAAGGCTGTTGCCAGAAGATTTGCTAAGGAAAACGGCAAAAAGTACGAGGATATCAATCTTGTAGTAGTTCACCTCGGCGGTGGTGTTTCCGTTGGTGCTCACAAGAACGGTCAGATCATCGATGTATTCAACGCTCTTGACGGTGACGGAGCTATGTCTCCTGAGCGTGCAGGCGGTCTTCCTACAGGCGGTCTTATCAAGCTTTGCTTCTCAGGTAAATATTCTGAGGCAGAGGTTCGTAAGATGGCAGTTGGTAACGGCGGCTTCAATGCATGGCTCGGCACCAACGACATGAGAGAAGTTGTTAAGATGAGAGATGAGGGCAATGAGAAGGCAAAGCTCGTTATCGATGCATTCCTTTTCCAGCTTGCTAAGAACATCGGATCCGAAGCAGCTGTTCTCGACGGTAAGGTTGATCAGATCATCATCACAGGTGGTATTGCATACAATGCTACACTTATGGATAGATTGACAGATAAGGTTAAGTTTATTGCACCTGTTACTGTTTATCCCGGAGAGGATGAGCTTCTTGCACTTGCTCAGGGCGCCCTTCGCGTTATGAACGGTGAGGAAAAGGCTAAGATCTACGAGTAAAACGAGCCCTCATAGCCTTCCCCTGGGGGGGAAGGTGTCAGCGAAGCTGACGGAAGAGGGGTGAATTAACCCTTCCGGGTGTCACACCTGGAAGGGTTTTTATCTTATAGGAAATGTCTCCGAAATTCCTATTTTTTGGAGGAAGCATGAAAGTTTTTTTGGTGGAAGACGAGTTTGTCGTCAGAGAAGGAATTAAAAATAATATAGACTGGGAAGCACATGGCTACGAATTCTGCGGCGAAGCGGGAGACGGTGAAGTGGCCTATCCCATGATTCAGAAACTCCAGCCGGATATCGTGATCACAGATATCAAGATGCCCTTTATGGATGGGCTGACTCTTAGCAGAATGATAAAGGAGCAGTTTCCCTGGATAGAGATAATTCTTCTTACGGGTTACGAAGATTTCCAGTTTGCCCAGGAAGCTATAAGGATAGGTGTGTCCAGCTACCTTAGTAAGCCCATAAGCGGTGAAAATCTATTAAAAGAGATTGATAATCTTGCTGAGAAAACAAGAGAAAAGCGCCGTGAGCGTGAAGTGAAAAAGCGCTATGAAGAAGAAATGCTGGAGCGCACTGAGTACGACAGACAGGAACTTTTCGCAGATCTTGTGGCAGGCACCAAGGGGCTGTCTGAGATTCTTGACAGAGCTAAAAAGCTTTCACTCGACCTTACTTCCATAAGATATAACGTGATTCGTCTAAAGGTTTGGTCTACCCGCCATGATGCCTACGAGTATTCCCAGAGTGTTGTGGAAATTGAGAAGGGTGTAAGGGGCATTGCGGAAGAGGCAGGTGCTATTTTCTTTGATCTTGGAATCGAGGGTGCGGCACTCTTGTTCAAGGGTGATGACGATGAATCAATTGGTGCGAAAATCGAAGAAAGCATGCTCAAAATGAAGAAGCTTTTCGAGAAGTACCATCATATAAAATATTTTGGAGGTGTTGGACAGTGCGTAGGACGAGTTTCGGATATCCCGATATCTTTTTCCTGGGCCAGCAGAGCCTTCGCACACATGTATTTGACAGATGACAACGGTTTTTTGATAGGTCAGGAGGACATGCTTCATCCCCAGCAGGAGGATGTGGTTTTGTCGGAAATTGATCCAAGACATATAGACAGAAGGCTGATAAGAGAGTTCCTCAGAAGAGGAGACGCCACAGAGGCTGAATTTTTCATCGAAGAGTTCATTAACGGAATGGGAAAAGGCGCGATTCGTTCAACGCTGCTTCGTCAGTATATAGCAATGGATGTCTATTTCTGTGTTACGGATTTTATGGAAAATGAGCTTCACTGTGAGGAGAAGCCGGAGATACCGGTTCCCGATGTCCTTGCGGATGAGGGAAAGACGCAGCAGTATATGGTCCGCATAGTAAAAAATGCTGCGGCTTTAAGGGAAAATGATAACAAGGGACATTATCGCGACGTTGTAAACGAAGTGATGAATTATATAGAGGAGCATTACACGGAGGAGGATCTGTCGCTTAATACACTTGCCGCGCACGTTAACTTTTCACCTAATCATTTAAGTGCAGTTTTCAGGCAGCAGACAGGTCAGCCGTTTATCAAATATCTCACCGACTATCGTATGAATGCTGCGAAGGAGCTTCTCAGCAGTACATCCAAAAAGAGCAACGAGATAGGGCTCATGGTGGGATATAAGGATCCTCATTATTTTTCGTATTTATTTAAAAAGACTCAGGGGGTTACACCTACTCAGTACAGAGGCGGTAATCGCACGGAGGAGAATTAGTTGATGGAAAACGGATTGAGCAGACGGTCGGTTAGCGGAAAATCCAAGCTGGCCAATCAGATAAGAATTTCATATGTGATACTGCTCCTTCCGAGCATCATTTTCATGGCGTACGCTTTTTATAATATGTGGACGATCAATGAGCGATACAAAGACATGCTAAGTTCGGTGGTGGCGGCCAGTGAATTCAGTCTTGATTTCAAAGAGGACTTTGATTACGAGACCTATTTGCTCATTGTTGGAAACGTAGCGCTTGCGGATTCCAAGATACCGGAGTATTTGTCCGATGCCAGGGAAGTTGTTGAGAGGCTCGAGGATTACACTGATACCAAGGATAACAGGAAGCGTCTTGAGAGCGCACAGAAATACCTTAACAACCTCGAGACTTATATTGATCGAATCGAAGATAATATGAACTACGAGGACAGGTACGAGGCAAATATCACGATCTGGGAGAATGATGTCCAGATTGTAACGTCGCTTTTGCAGGAAACCATCAATGAGTACGTCTACTATGAAAACAGACAGCTTCAAACGGCTCAGCAGGAGACCAGTCAGTTCTATTTTGATATCGTAAAAATCTCAACCGGTTTGTTTGCATTTATCGTTATCTTCATTATGGTTATGTCTTTCTGGGGGCCTTTGTGGATTACAAGGCCTATCGAGGAGCAGGTAAAAAATGAGCAGAAGCAGCTGAGAAAAGCGGAGTTTGAGCTTTTGCAGGCGCAGATAAATCCTCACTTTTTGTATAATACGCTCGATGCTATTGTATGGTCCGCGGAGGCCGGTAATCAGAAGCAGGTTGTGAGCATGGTCGGAAGTCTTTCCGACTTTTTCAGAAGCTCACTAAATAAAGGTAAAGAAATTGTTACCATCAGGGAGGATCTGCAGCACGTCAGGAGTTATCTTGAGATTCAGCAGATAAGGTATCAGGATATCCTTTCGTATGAGATAGATGTTCCGGAGACGATTTATGACTATGTGATTCCGAAGATCACAATTCAGCCGGTGGTAGAAAATGCGCTCTATCACGGAATTAAGAACAGGCGAGGCGGCGGCAAGATAATAGTTACCGGCGGAGATCTGGGTGAGTTTATCCAGATCACTGTAAAGGACGATGGTATGGGCATCTCCGATGAGAGACTTGTATCGATCAGGGAAAATCTGAAAAGTGACAAGCCCGAGGATAATACAATTTACGGTCTCTACAATATAAATGAGAGAATCAGGCTGTCGTTTGGTGATGAGTACGGTGTGGGAATTGATTCCACGGAAGGTGTCGGGACTATTGTAAATATTCGCCTCCCGAAAATCTTAACCGAAATCATAAAAAAATGAACTTAAATAAAATTTACATAAAAAAATCAACTTCAATGCATTTTTTATTCAATGGCTTTTTTTACTAAAAAAATTAGAATAATACTTGTCGGGGACATAAGGGTTCCCACAGCTATTAACTTTCATATTTTTTTAGGAGGAAAAAAGTTATGAAAAGAAAAGTATTGTCAATGGTAATGGCATCAGCAATGGCACTTAGCCTTGTTGCATGCGGTGGCGGCGCAAAACAGGAAGCTCCTGCAGAGTCTGCAGCAACAGAGACTCCCGCAGCTGAAGAGACAACTACAGAAGAGCCCGCAGCTGAAGAGACAACAGCTGAAGAGACAACTACAGAAGAGCCCGCAGCTGAAGAGACAACAGCAGCATCTGGCGACCTTATCAAGGTTGGTATCATCAACAACGATCCTAACGAGTCCGGTTATCGTACAGCTAACGATGCTGACTTAAAGGCAATGTTCAATGAGGCAAACGGCTATGATGCTAAGTTTGCTTACAGCTTAAAGAATGATGAGCAGATCACAGCAGCTCAGGGCTTTATCCAGGACGAAGTTGATTATCTTCTTCTTTCCGCAGCTGACACAGCAGGCTGGGATTCAGTTCTTCAGGATGCACAGGCAGCAGGTGTAAAGGTTATTCTTTTCGACCGTACAATCGATGCAGATCCTTCACTCTATGAGGCTTCTATCGTTTCTGATATGGCTAAGGAAGGTGAGATGGCAGTTGAGTGGCTCGCAGGTCAGGGACTTGATGAGTACAACATCATCCACATTCAGGGTGTTATGGGCTCAGCAGCTCAGCAGGGACGTTCCGGAGCTCTTAGCGACAAGGTTGACGCAGAGGCATCATGGAACCTCGTTACACAGCAGACAGCTGAGTGGAATGCAGAGAAAGCTCAGCAGATCGTTCAGTCAGTTATCGATGCAGGCACACCTTTCAACGTAATCTATGCAGAGAACGACGATATGGCTAAGGGTGCAGTTGCAGCTCTTGACGCAGCTGGTATCTCTCACGGCGTTGGCAAAGACGTAATCGTTATGGGTTATGACTGCAACAAGTGGGCACTTGAAGAGCTTCTTGCTCAGAACTGGAACTACGACGGACAGTGCAATCCTTTCCAGGCTAGTTACATCGATGAGATCATCAAGACTCTTGAGAGCGGCGGCACACTTTCAGAGAAGACAATCATCATGGATGAGAAGGGCTTCGATGCTACAACAATTACACAGGATGACGTAGACAAGTACGGAATCTAATAGTTGATTTATTGAGCGGTGCGGAATGTCCGCACCGCTCTTTCTTTTGAAATGGAGTAAGTAGAAAAAAAGGAAAGAGGTAAGTCAGTGGAAGATAACAGAGTTTTGGAAATGCGAGGCATAGTAAAAACCTTCCCGGGTGTTAAGGCTTTGCAGAATGTGGACTTTTCTCTGAATAAAGGTGAGATTCATGCGCTTATGGGAGAAAACGGCGCAGGAAAATCAACCCTGATAAAGGTTCTCACGGGTGTTTACAGTAAGGATGCAGGCACCATCACTCTTGAAGGAAAGGGTGAAGTAGCAATTCACTCACCCCAGGATGCCCAGAAAAATGGCATCAGTACAGTGTATCAGGAGATCACACTTTGTCCTAATCTTACTGTTGCCGAGAACATGTTCATAGGGCGCGGAGAAGGTAAGATAACAAATTGGAAAAAAATGAATGAGGAGGCGGACGAGCTTCTTCAGTCACTGGAAATACCTGCCAAGGCAAAGCAGCAGCTTTCAAACTGCTCCATCGCGGTTCAGCAGATGGTTGCAATTGCAAGGGCGGTAGATATGGATTGTAAGGTGCTTATCCTCGATGAGCCGACATCATCACTTGATGAGCAGGAGGTTGAAAAGCTTTTCGGTCTCATGAGAGATCTTAAGGCCAGAGGCGTAGGTATCATTTTTGTAACCCACTTCCTTGATCAGGTTTACGAAGTTTGCGACAAGATAACGGTTCTTCGTGACGGTCAGCTTGTCGGAGAATATGAGATCAAGGATCTGCCCAGAGTTCAGCTCGTTGCCAAGATGCTTGGTAAAGAGATGGATGACCTCTCGGATATTAAGGGAGAGGGCGGAAGCTATGAAGGTGCGGATGCCGATGAACGTGTATTTGAGGCATCGGAGCTTCAGAGTAATGCAGGAATCAAGCCCTTTGATTTCTATATTAAAAAGGGCGAGGTTAACGGATTTACCGGACTTCTCGGTTCCGGAAGAAGTGAGTGCGTAAGAGCTATTTTTGGAGCAGACAGAGTTCTTAACGGAACTGTAAAGATGCACGGAAAAGAGGTTAAGATCGGCAAGCCGCTCGATGCCATGAAGCACGGAATCGCTTACCTTCCTGAGGACAGAAAAGGTGACGGTATAATCGGTGATCTGTCTGTTAAGGAAAACATAATCCTGGCACTTCAGGTGCTTACCGGATTTTTCAAGCCCTTCAGCAAGGCTCAGGTAAATGCGTTTGCTGAGGAGTACATAAAGAAGCTGAACATAAAGACAGCTTCGGTAGACACACCTATAAAGTCTCTCTCCGGAGGAAATCAGCAGAAGGTTATCCTTGCGAGATGGCTGCTTATGCATCCTGAGTATCTTATTCTTGATGAGCCTACGAGAGGTATCGATGTAGGAACCAAGGTTGATATTCAGAAGCTTGTTCTTGAGCTTGCAAAAGAGGGTATGAGTGTTACTTTCATTTCTTCGGAAACAGACGAGATGCTCAGAACCTGCTCAAGACTTGTGGTTATGAGAGACAGAAAGGTTGTAGGGGAACTCAGTGGCGGTGACCTTACACAGAATAAGATAATGAGTACAATCGCGGGGGATAAGTAAGATATGAGTAAAACAGCAAATAAAGATGAGAACTTTTTCAAAAAGCTCGTTGGAAATCAGTTGTTTATACCGATCCTGGCACTTCTTCTCCTGGCGGTAATAAACCTGATCAATGATCCGGGATTTTTCAAAATAACTCTCGGAACTAACAATGCAGGTAATCCGGTTCTCTCCGGATACCTTATAACAATTCTGGACTACGGCTCAGAGCTTGGTATTCTGGCTATAGGCATGACACTGGTTACAGCTGCTTCAGGCGGACAGGATATTTCTGTCGGCGCTACAATCGCTATTGCTGGTTCTGCTATGCTGAGAGTTCTGTGCGGCGGTACTTCAAGACCTACAGAGCTTGCGGCACCGATCATTGTTGCATTCCTTGTAGCTTGTGTAGTAGGAATGCTCTGTGGAGCTTTTAACGGAATGTTGGTTGCGGTATTCAAGATTCAGCCCATGATAGCGACGCTTATACTGTTTACGGCCGGACGCTCCATCGCAGCGTGGATCAACAACAATGAGCTTCCTATTGTTCCGGATCCCAAGTTCGCATACTTTGGAAGTTTTATTCCCGGAATTCCGGTTCCGACAACAGTTTTCATTGTTATTGCATGCATCATTGTAATCGCACTTGTGCTTAAGTTTACAAACCTCGGTCTTTATACCCAGGCAGTTGGTATCAACGAGAATTCTTCAAGACTCAACGGTATCAATCCTACATTTATAAAGTTCCTCAGTTTTGTTATTCTTGGACTCTGCGTGGCAGTTGCAGCACTTATCAAGGTCAGCAGACTTTCAACCATCAATTATTCCGTTATTGCAAAGGACATAGAGATGGATGCAATCCTTGCGGTTGCACTTGGCGGAAATGCACTTTCCGGCGGTAAGTTTAATATGTGGGCTTCTATTTTGGGAGCATATGTAATTCAGTTCCTTACAACAACTCTCTATAAATTCAACGTTCAGTCGGATGCTCTTGCAGCATACAAGGCAGTAGTCGTTATCGTACTTGTTGTGTTCTCTGCTCCGACAGTGAGAGATTACATGAAGCAGCTTACCAAGAAGGTCGCACCTGCGAAGAAGGAGGTGGCCTGAATGAGCGGTTCAAAGAAAAACATATTCGGGAAGATGAATGATACTTCTCTTCTCCTTACTATTACTATAGTGATTTTCTTCCTTATGTATATCGGAGCTATTGTGTTCCAGGGGGGTGCTTTCACAAAGCCCCAGATGTTCTTTAACATCCTGAATGCAAATGCGGCTCTCATTATTACAGCATGCGGAATGAGCGTGGTTATGATCTCCGGCGGAATCGATATTTCAGTCGGCGGTGTCGTTGCTCTTGTTTCCATGTGCTGCGCGGTTTATCTTGATTATCACGACGGAAGCATCATCGGATCAATACTTATAGCTCTTGGCATCGGTATTGCTTACGGCTTAGTTCAGGGCTTCCTTGTAGCTTATCTTGATATCCAGCCTTTCATCGTTTCCCTTGCAGGTATGTTCTTTGCAAGAGGTATGACAACTATTGTTAACACAGCTCCTTTCAATGTTGCTGATGAGGAGTTTACAGCCCTTAAGCTTACAAGAATTATTATTCCCGGAATGGGAACCACAAACAAAAAGGGCATTTATGTACCTGCCTATGTAGAAATCGGTGTAATCGTTGCGCTGATAGTTGTAGCCGTTTTGTTTATTGCTCTTCGCTGGACAAAACTCGGCCGCAGTTTTTACGCAGTGGGCGGCAACAAGCAGAGCGCACTTATGCTTGGTATCAATGTAAAGAGAACAAAGTTCCTTTCACACATGATCTGCAGCGTTCTCGCAGGTATCGGCGGTTATGTTTATTTCCTCCATGTTGGTTCAGGTTCAGCCAGCCATGCGATGGGTATGGAAATGAACGCTATCGCATCATCAATCATCGGTGGCACAATGCTTACCGGTGGTGTAGGAAATATTATCGGAACACTTTTCGGAGTGCTCTCACTTAGTACAATTCAGAACATCGTTTCGTCAGCAGGTCTTGACCAGGCTTGGTGGACCGGTATCACAATCGCAGCGATGCTCTGCATATTCCTTCTGATCCAGAGCGTGGTTATGGCTCAGAAAAAGAAAGCATTAAAAGCATGAAAAAGATTGCCACACTACTTACCTTACTGCTCCTCCTGCCGGCTCTTGCAGCCGGCTGCGGGAGCAGTGCCATTAAAGAAGAAAGCACAGATGAAACCGTTGAAGAAGATCTCATAACTGTGGGATTTTCACAGCTTGGTGCGGAATCCGACTGGAGAAATACCAATACAATCTCCATGCAGGAGGCCTTCACCAGGGATAACGGTTTTAATCTTGTATATAAAAACGGACAGCAAAAACAGGCTAACCAGATAACTGCAGTCAGGATGTTTATTCAGCAGGGCGTCGATTATATCGTGCTTGCTCCCGCAACAGAGACAGGATGGGAATCAGTTCTGACGGAAGCCAGAGACGCAGGAATACCTGTTATTCTAGTGGACAGAAGAGTTGATGTAGCAGATAAAACACTCTTTTCCTGCTGGGTTGGTTCGGACTTCGAGCTTGAAAGTAAGAAGATGACCGAATGGCTAAGGAAATTAACTGAAGTACGAAACATCTCACCTGAGGAGCTTCATATAGTAAATATCCAGGGGACGATGGGATCCACCGCTCAGATCGGAAGAACCAGGGGACTGGCCAATGCAGCAAGGGAGAACGGCTGGGATCTCATAACAGAGGTCAGCGGTGACTTTACTGAAAATAAAGGCAGGGAAGTCATGGCTGCAATGCTCAAGGGGTATGACAACATCAACGTGGTTTACTGCGAGAACGACAATATGGCTATAGGTGCAATAGACGCCTTGGAAGCGGCAGGAAAACGCGTGGGACCCAATATAAAAAACGGAGAAGTAATGGTGGTCTCTTTTGATGGCGTGAATGAAAAGTCCCTTGAATATTGCAGAGAAGGAAAGATATCCTGCATAGCAGAGTGCAACCCGCTCCACGGTCCCAGAGTCCGGGCGCTTATTGAGGCTCTGGACAAAGGAGAGACTCCGGAAACCTTCAACTATGTTGATGAGAAGATATTCAGTTCTCTTAACACGGTAAAGAGTGTTACTGTGGATGGCATAGAGTATGCGGTTGAGGAGCCCTGAGAGGGCGTTCCCAAAGGATGACGGAGCCTGTTTTGGCAGTGCTGCCATGTTTTATGTTGATAATATTTTTGTTATTTGTTAGAATGTCATGTGAGATTTTGTCTTTATTAAAGTAGGAGGCGAATCAGAGGCCTCCTACTTTTTTACATGTAATTATTTAAACGGAGTGTTAAGAAATGAGCATTATTGATAAGATCATCGGTACACACAGCGAGAGAGAGCTTAAGAGAATCCAGGGAACTGTAGATAAGATCGAGAGTCTGCAGCCTGAGATGAAGAAACTTTCCGATGAAGAACTGAAGGCTAAGACCGATGAATTCAAGAAGAGACTTGAGAGTGGGGAGACGCTGGACGACATTTTGCCCGAGGCATATGCCACTGTTCGTGAGGCAGCATGCAGAGTACTCGGTATGGAACATTTCCGCGTTCAGCTTATAGGTGGAGTTATTCTTCATCAGGGTCGTATCGCAGAGATGCGTACCGGTGAAGGTAAGACCCTTGTGGCTACCCTTCCTTCATATCTTGATGCACTTGCAGGTAAGGGTGTTCATGTTGTAACGGTCAACGATTACCTTGCTAAGCGTGATGCTGAGTGGATGGGAAAAGTTCATGAGTTTCTCGGATTGACTGTCGGTGTTGTTCTTAACAGCATGAACAGTGAGGAGAGACAGGCAGCTTATAACTGCGACATCACTTACGTTACCAATAATGAACTAGGTTTCGACTATCTTCGTGATAATATGGCTATTTACAAAGAGCAGTGCGTTCTTCGCGGACTTAATTACGCCATCATCGATGAGATTGACTCAATTCTTATCGACGAAGCCCGTACACCTCTTATTATTTCCGGTCAGAGCGACAAGTCCACAAAGCTCTACGAGGCTTGCGATATCCTCGCTAAGCAGATGACTCGCGGTGCTGATATGGAAGAGTTCTCCAAGATGGATGCCATCATGGGTATCGAGCAGGAGGAGTCCGGAGATTTCATAGTTAATGAGAAGGATAAGCTTGTAAACCTTACTGCACAGGGTGTTGCTAAGGTTGAGAACTTCTTCAGAATAGATAACCTTGCTGATCCCGAAAACCTCGAGATCCAGCACAACATAATCCTTGCTCTTCGCGCAAACAACCTTATGGCGAAGGATCACGACTACATTGTTAAAGATGATGAAGTACTTATCGTCGATGAGTTCACCGGTCGTGTAATGCCCGGACGTCGTTACTCAGATGGTCTCCACCAGGCTATCGAGGCTAAGGAGCATGTAAAGGTTAAGAGAGAATCCAAGACACTTGCTACCATTACTTTCCAGAACTTCTTTAACAAGTTCGAGAAAAAGTGTGGTATGACAGGTACTGCTCTAACAGAGGAGCGCGAGTTCCGTGATATCTACGGAATGGACGTTATAGAGATTCCTACCAACAGACCTGTTATCCGTAAGGACCTTCAGGATGCTGTTTACAAAACAAAGAAGGAGAAACTCAATGCTGTAGCTGATGCTGTTCAGGCAGCTCATGAAAAGGGACAGCCTGTTCTGGTTGGTACCATAACAATTGAGTCTTCAGAGGAAGTAAGTAAGCTCCTTAAAAAGAGAGGAATCCCGCACAACGTATTGAATGCGAAGTTCCATGAGATGGAAGCACAGATTGTCGCAGAGGCAGGAAAACACGGCGCTGTTACAATCGCTACCAACATGGCAGGACGTGGTACCGATATTAAGCTTGATGACGAGGCACTTGCAGCCGGCGGTCTTAAGATTGTGGGTACAGAGCGTCATGAGAGTAGACGTATAGATAATCAGCTTCGTGGACGTTCAGGACGTCAGGGAGATCCCGGTGAATCAAAGTTCTATCTTTCACTTGAGGATAACCTTCTTAGACTGTTTGGTTCAGAGAGACTTATCTCTATGTTTAATTCCCTTGGTATTCCGGAGGGACAGGAGATTGAGCATAAGGCTTTGTCAAAAGCAATCGAGTCAGCTCAGAAGAAGATCGAGGATAACAACTTCGGTATTCGTAAAAACCTTCTTGAGTATGACCAGGTTAACAATGAGCAGAGAGAGATCATCTATGACGAGCGCAGACGTGTTCTTAACGGTGACAGCATGCGTGATACTGTTTATAAGATGATTACGGATATAGTTGAGGAGGCTGTGGAGACAGTAGTAGGAGAGGTGACCGATTCCGATGAGTGGAATCTTACAGAGCTCAATGAGCTTCTGCTTCCTACGATTCCGCTTAAGAAGATCAATCGCGGACGGATCAACAAGCTTACCAAGAACGGCCTTAAGCAGCAGCTCAAGGAAGAGGCAGTTAAGCTCTATGAGGAAAAAGAAGCGGAGTTCCCGGAACCCGAGACAATCCGTGAGATCGAGCGTGTAATCCTCCTTAAGGTTATCGACAGAAAGTGGATGGACCACATTGACGATATGGATCAGCTTCGTCAGGGTATCGGCCTTCAGGCTTTCGCTCAGAGAGATCCTAAGATTGAGTACAAGCTTGCCGGTTTTGAGATGTTCGATGAGATGACACGTAACATCAAAGAAGATACCGTAAGACTTCTCTTCCACGTTCACATCGAAGAGAAGGTGGAGCGTGAGCAGGTTGCAAAGGTAACAGGTACCAATAAGGACGACAGTGCTGCGAAGGAACCCGTTAAGCGTATGGAAGCCAAGGTCTATCCCAACGATCCATGCCCTTGCGGAAGCGGTAAGAAATTCAAAAACTGCCACGGCAGAATGCAGTAACAATTACTGCCTTCCCCTTTTTAAGGGGAAGGTGGCCGCGAAGCGGCCGGATGAGGTTTATCTTGGATGGAATTATAATCCAAGTTTTTTTATGGAAGGATTCAAGTATGGTAATTTTAGATCAGATGAAGGTTGAACTCTCAAACCTGAGGGGGACTCTCGACGAGGTGACAGGTTCACTTGACCTTGATTCAAAGAAGAAAATGATCGAAGAGCTTTCCCGTGAGATGGAAGAGCCTACCTTCTGGGATGATGCTGAGAAGGCCAACAAGAAGACAAGAAATCTTAAGAACATGCAGGATCTTGTTGCAGAGGTAGAAGGCCTTCACAAACAGTACGACGATATGATGGATCTCATCGACCTTCAGAATGAAGAGGGTGTTGATGATGACGATATGGCTGCAGAGATCAGGTCAGAGCTTGATCAGTTTGAAGATACTCTTGAGAAAATCCGTATCAGTAACCTTTTGAACGGACCTTATGACAAATATGATGTAATCCTCAGACTTAATGCAGGTGCAGGTGGAACAGAGGCTTGCGACTGGGCATCAATGCTCTACAGAATGTACACCAGATGGGCTGAGAGAAAGGGCTTCTCAACAGAAGTTCTTGACTATCTCGATGGTGACGAAGCCGGAATCAAGTCGGTTACATTCCAGATTTCAGGAACTAATGCTTACGGACTTCTTAAGTCAGAGCACGGTGTTCACAGACTTGTTCGTATCAGCCCGTTCAATGCACAGGCTAAGAGACAGACATCATTCGTTTCCTGTGATATCATGCCTGATATTGAGGAAGATGTAGATATCGACATTAACCCTGATGACCTTAGAATTGATACATATCGTTCAAGTGGTGCGGGTGGACAGCACATCAATAAGACATCATCTGCTGTGCGTATCACACATATTCCTACAGGTGTTGTAGTTGCTTGTCAGAATGAGCGTTCTCAGTTCCAGAACAAGGACAAGGCAATGCAGATGCTGAAAGCAAAGCTCTTCATTATGAAACAGGAAGAGCAGGCAGCGAAGCTTGCAGGTATCAGAGGTGAGGTAATGGATAACGCATGGGGAAGTCAGATCAGATCCTATGTCCTTCAGCCTTACACAATGGTTAATGATACTCGAACAGGTTTTAAGGCGTCTAATGCTGACGGAGTTCTTGATGGGGATCTTGATCCGTTCATCAATGCGTATCTTAAGTGGCTCGCAACCGGTGGTAAGCCTGTTGGAGACACAGAAGAAGAGTAACATCAAATATTAAGAAACTGATTATAAACTTTTGAAAAAAGTTGTTGACACAGTTGTATTATTGTGTTAATCTACTCAAGGTCGTTATGACCAGCCGAAGACAGTAGGTGTCATTTGATGACGTAAGCACAGCGCCTACCGAGGAAAAAGTTTTAATATGACTTTTATACCTCTTGTCTTTGTGATAAGAGGTTTTTCTTTGGCGGTAAATTCTATAAGGAGGTAAAAAGATGGCAAAGGTTGAATTAAAACAGCCCGTAGTAAAAGAGATTTCTGAGAAAATTCAGAACGCTCAGGCACTCGTACTTGTAGATCACCGTGGTTTAACTGTTGCTGAGGACACAGAGCTTCGTAGAAAGCTTCGTGCTGAGAACGTCAGCTACAAGGTTTACAAAAATACGATGATGAACTTCGCATTCAAGGGCACAGATTTTGAGCAGCTTTCAGATCTTCTTAACGGACCCAGCGCACTCGCTATTTCCGAGACAGATCCTGCAGCTCCTGCACGTGTGCTCTGCGATTTCGCAAAGAAGGCAAAGGCACTTGAGATCAAAGGTGGTGTGATCGAGGGCAAGCTGTATGATGCAGAGGCACTCAAGGAGATCGCAAACATCCTTCCCAAGGATCAGTTGCTTTCCAAGTTGCTTGGTTCTATGCAGTCACCTATCACAAACTTCGCTCGCGTTATTAAGCAGATCGCTGAGAAGAAGGCTGAGGGCGGTGAAGAAGCAGCACCTGCAGCAGAAGCAGCTCCTGCAGAGGAGGCTCCCGCAGCAGAGACAGCTGAGGCTCCTGCTGAAGAGGCAGCAGCAACAACAGCTGAGTAATATTTTAATTTTGAAAACAAACTTATTTTTAATGGAGGTAAATAATAATGGCAAAGTTATCTACAGCAGAGATTATCGATGCAATCAAAGAGTTATCAGTTCTTGAGCTTAACGATCTCGTTAAGGCTTGTGAGGAAGAGTTCGGCGTATCAGCAGCAGCAGGTGTTGTTGTAGCAGCAGCAGGCGGCGCAGCAGCAGGTGCTGAGGAAGAGAAGTCTGAGTTCAACGTAGAGCTTACAGAAGTAGGTCCTAACAAGGTTAAGGTTATCAAGGTTGTTCGTGAGATCACAGGTCTTGGTCTTAAGGAAGCAAAGGATCTTGTAGACAATGCTCCTAAGATGATCAAGGAAGGCGCTTCTAAGGAAGAGGCTGATGACATCAAGGCTAAGGTTGAGGCTGAGGGTGCTAAGGTTACTCTTAAGTAATCCATCACTTATGAATTTACTGAAGGGAAGATACGCAGGTATCTTCCCTTTTTCGTTTCAAAAAAATAGATAAAAAAATTACTTGACGCGCGAAAAAGCTTGTTGTACAATGGATGATGCACTATTGTGGAGTGGTGGGCTTTTGCGCGCTTTTTTAGAGTACAACAGCTCAGCAGCCAAATAAAAAATAAGAACGGGGTGAATGTCAATGGAAAAAAACAGATTGCATCCTAGTGGTACTGGTAAGAATGTACGTATGAGTTTCCAGCGCCAGAAGGAAGTCCTGGAGATGCCGAACCTGATCGAAGTTCAGAAGAACTCCTATCAATGGTTCCTTGACGAGGGCCTTAAAGAGGTCTTTGACGATATCTCTCCTATTGAAGATTACAGCGGTAAGCTGAGTCTTGAGTTTGTTGATTTCAAGCTTTGTGAAGATGAAATCGATAAAAACAAGAACACAATCGAGAAATGTAAAGAGAGAGATGCAACTTTTGCAGCACCGCTTAAGGTTATGGTCCGTCTTAACAATAAGGAGAGCGGAGAGATCGCAGAGCATGAGATTTTTATGGGTGATCTTCCTCTTATGACAGCAACCGGAACCTTCGTTATCAACGGAGCAGAGCGTGTAATCGTCAGCCAGCTTGTACGTTCCCCCGGTATCTATTACGATATTACTCGCGATAAGATCGGTAAAAAGCTTATCGCATGCACCGTTATTCCTAACCGTGGTGCATGGCTCGAGTATGAGACCGATTCCTATGACGTATTTTATGTAAGAGTAGACAGAACCAGAAAAGTACCGGTTACTGTCCTGATTCGTGCGCTTGGAATCGGATCCAACGAAGAAATTTTAGACCTGTTTGGTGATGAGCCCAAGATCCAGGCTTCATTTACAAAGGATCCCTCGACTGATTACCAGAGTGGTCTTCTTGAGTTGTATAAAAAGATTCGTCCCGGCGAGCCTCTTAGCGTAGAAAGTGCAGAGAGCCTTATTACAGCTATGTTCTTTGATGCAAGAAGATATGATCTTGCAAAGGTTGGACGTTATAAGTTCAATAAGAAGCTTCACTTCAAGAACAGAATTAATAAGCAGATTCTTGCAGAGGATGTTATCGATGAGAACACAGGCGAGATGATTGCAGCTGCAGGCACAAAGGTTGATCGTGCTCTTGCAACTGACATTCAGAATGCAGGTATTCCTTATGTTCTTATTCAGGGCGAGGAGCGTAATATCAAGGTTCTTTCTAATATGATGGTTGATATTACAAGCTTTATCGATTGTAATCCTGAAGAGCTCGGAATTACTGAGGATGTTTATTATCCTGCACTCAGAGATATTCTTACAGAGTATGCTGATAAGGATCCTGAGAGCCTTGCTGACGTTATCAGAAAGAATGTAAACGAGCTTATTCCTAAGCACATTACTAAGGAAGATATTCTTGCTTCCATTAACTATAATATGCACCTTGAATATGGTATTGGCCATGACGATGATATCGATCACCTTGGTAATCGTCGTATCCGTTGTGTTGGTGAGCTTTTACAGAACCAGTACAGAATTGGTCTTTCCAGACTTGAGCGTGTTGTTCGTGAGCGCATGACAACTCATGACGCAGATGAGATCTCAGCACAGAGCCTTATCAACATCAAGCCTGTACAGGCTGCTGTTAAGGAGTTCTTCGGATCTTCACAGCTGTCACAGTTCATGGATCAGAACAACCCTCTTGGTGAGCTTACACATAAGCGTCGTCTTTCCGCACTTGGTCCCGGCGGTCTTTCAAGAGACAGAGCAGGATTCGAGGTTCGAGACGTACACTATACTCACTACGGACGTATGTGCCCTATCGAGACTCCTGAAGGACCCAACATCGGTCTTATCAACTCACTTGCAAGTTATGCAAGAGTTAACCAGTATGGTTTCGTAGAGGCTCCTTATCGTAAGGTAGATCGCACAGATCCTCAGAACCCTCGTGTAACTGATGAGGTTGAGTATCTTACAGCGGATGAAGAAGATAATTTCCATGTAGCTCAGGCTAACACACCTCTTGATGAGAACGGCTATTTCAAGAAGAATAATGCTTCAGGCCGTTACAGAGAGGAGACTTCCGAGTATCCGAAGACAATGTTCGAGTACATGGACGTATCACCGAGAATGGTATTCTCAGTTGCTACAGCGCTTATTCCTTTCCTTGAGAATGACGATGCTAACCGTGCTCTTATGGGATCAAACATGCAGCGTCAGGCAGTACCGCTTCTTACAACAGAGGCACCTGCAGTAGGAACAGGCATGGAGCAGAAGGCAGCTGTTGACTCAGGTGTTTGCGTAGTTGCTAAAAAAGATGGTGTTATCGACTTTGTTGACAGCAAACTTATTCAGATGACTTATGATGACGGTGAGAAGGAAGAGTATCACCTTATCAAGTTCCAGAGAAGTAACCAGAGTAACTGCTATAACCAGAGACCTATAGTAT
This sequence comes from Butyrivibrio sp. WCD2001, assembly GCF_000424485.1. Taxonomy (NCBI): domain Bacteria; kingdom Bacillati; phylum Bacillota; class Clostridia; order Lachnospirales; family Lachnospiraceae; genus Butyrivibrio; species Butyrivibrio sp. WCD2001. The sequence goes on from NZ_KE384200.1 coordinate 127,291, forward strand.
TCAAGGGTGACCATGTTAAAGCAGGTCAGGTTATCGCTGATGGTCCTTCCACTTACATGGGTGAGCTTGGTCTTGGTAAGAACCCTCTTATCGGATTTATGACATGGGAAGGTTATAACTACGAGGACGCTGTTCTTCTTAGTGAGAGACTTGTTCGTGACGATGTATTCACTTCTATTCATATTGAAGAGTATGAAGCAGAAGCTCGTGAGACAAAGCTCGGACCTGAAGAAATCACAAGAGATGTTCCCGGTGTCGGCGATGAAGCACTTAAGGACCTTGACGATCGCGGAATTATTCGTATCGGTGCAGAGGTTCGTGCGGGTGATATCCTTGTAGGTAAGGTTACTCCTAAGGGAGAGACAGAGCTTACAGCAGAAGAGAGACTCCTTCGTGCCATCTTCGGTGAGAAGGCACGTGAGGTAAGAGATACATCACTTAAGGTTCCTCACGGTGAGTATGGTATCGTTGTTGATGCCAAGGTATTCACAAGAGAGAATGGTGATGAACTCAGCCCGGGTGTAAACCAGGCAGTTCGTATTTATATAGCACAGAAGAGAAAGATTTCAGTCGGAGATAAGATGGCTGGTCGTCACGGTAACAAGGGTGTCGTTTCCCGCGTGCTTCCTATTGAAGATATGCCGTACCTGCCTAACGGACGTCCGCTGGATATCGTGCTTAATCCTCTTGGCGTGCCTTCTCGTATGAATATCGGACAGGTCCTTGAGATTCACCTTTCACTTGCTGCTAAGGCTCTTGGATTCAATATTGCAACACCTATTTTTGATGGTGCTAACGAGAAAGATATACAGGCTACTCTGACCATGGCTAACGATTATGTAAACAGCTCATGGGAAGAGTTTGAAGAGAAATATAAAGATTCTGTTGATCCCGAGATCATGAAGTATCTATATGACAACAGAGATCACAGAGAGCTTTGGAAGGGTGTTCCGATCCACACAGATGGTAAGGTACAGCTTCGCGACGGACGCACAGGTATTCCGTTCGATTCACCGACCACTATCGGACACATGCATTACCTTAAGCTCCATCACCTTGTTGATGATAAGATCCATGCACGTTCAACCGGCCCTTACTCACTGGTTACACAGCAGCCTCTTGGCGGTAAGGCTCAGTTCGGTGGACAGCGTTTCGGAGAGATGGAAGTTTGGGCTCTTGAGGCTTATGGCGCAGCTTATACACTTCAGGAGATCCTTACAGTTAAGTCTGATGACGTTGTTGGTCGTGTTAAGACTTACGAAGCTATCATTAAGGGTGATAATATCCCTGAACCCGGAGTACCTGAATCCTTCAAGGTCCTTTTGAAGGAACTCCAGTCACTTGGTCTGGATGTACGCGTACTTCGCGAGGATAATACAGAGGTTGAGATCATGGAGTCAGTTGATTACAGTGATTCTGACTACCGCTATGAGATCGAAGGTGAGGTTAACCGCGATTACGATCGTGAGAATCTTGCTGAGAACGGTTATCAGACACAGGCTTTTGATGAAGACGGAGAGCTTGTGACTGAAGATGAAGACGGAGCAGCTTTCGAGGAAGAATTTGATGCTGCAGACGGTCTTGATGACAACTTTTAATATGCGGTAATAAAGTAACTGCAATCATGTAAACAACAGAAAAGAGGTTACGAATGTCTGATTCTACAATGAATAAAGCAATAAACGATGCTTCAAGCGGAAGATCTTCAGCAGCACCGACATATCAGCCAATGACTTTTGACGCAATTAAGATTGGTCTCGCTTCTCCTGAGAAGATCAGAGAGTGGTCACATGGCGAAGTATTAAAGCCTGAGACAATCAACTATCGTACACTTAAGCCTGAGAGAGACGGTCTCTTCTGTGAGAAGATTTTCGGACCCACAAAGGATTGGGAGTGTCACTGCGGAAAGTATAAGAAGATTCGTTACAGAGGTGTTATCTGCGACCGTTGCGGCGTTGAGGTAACAAAGAGCAGTGTTCGTCGTGAGCGTATGGGCCACATCGAGCTTGCTGCTCCTGTATCACATATCTGGTATTTCAAGGGTATTCCCAGCCGTATGGGCCTTATCCTTGATCTTTCACCCAGAGTACTTGAGAAGGTTCTCTATTTCGCATCATATATAGTTCTTGATGCAGGTGAGACTAACCTTGAGTACAAGCAGGTTCTTTCAGAAAAAGAGTATCAGGATGCTCGTGAAGAGTGGGGCGGAAAATTCCGTGCCGGCATTGGTGCAGAGGCTGTAAAAGAGCTTCTTATGAGCATCGATCTTGAGGCAGAGTATCAGGAACTCAAGGAAGGCCTTGATACTTCAAGCGGACAGAAGAAACAGCGTATCATCAAGAGACTTGAGGTTGTTGAGTCTTTCCGTGAGTCAGGTAATGATCCGTCATGGATGATTCTTGACTGCATACCGGTAATTCCTCCGGATCTTCGTCCTATGGTTCAGCTTGATGGTGGACGTTTTGCTACATCAGATCTTAATGATCTGTATCGTCGTATCATCAACCGTAATAACCGTTTGAAGAGACTCCTTGACCTTGGAGCTCCGGATATTATCGTAAGAAACGAGAAGCGTATGCTTCAGGAGGCAGTTGATGCCCTTATAGATAACGGTAGACGTGGAAGACCTGTAACAGGCCCCGGAAACCGTGCACTTAAGTCACTTTCAGACATGCTTAAAGGTAAGGGCGGTCGTTTCCGTCAGAACCTCCTTGGTAAGCGTGTTGACTATTCAGGACGTTCAGTTATCGTCGTAGGCCCTGAACTTAAGATATATCAGTGCGGACTTCCTAAGGAAATGGCTATTGAGCTTTTCAAGCCCTTCGTTATGAAAGAACTTGTTTCCAGAGGAATCTCACAGAATATAAAGAATGCCAAGAAGCTTGTTGAGAGACTTGATGAGCAGGTATGGGATGTGCTTGAGGATGTAATCAAAGAGCACCCTGTAATGCTTAACCGTGCTCCCACACTTCACAGACTTGGTATTCAGGCGTTTGAGCCCATCCTTGTAGAAGGTAAAGCTATTAAGCTTCATCCTCTCGTATGTACGCCTTTCAATGCGGACTTCGACGGTGACCAGATGGCTGTACATCTTCCGCTGTCAGTTGAGGCACAGGCAGAGAGCAGATTCCTTATGCTTGCTCCCAATAACCTGCTTAAGCCTTCAGATGGTGGCCCTGTAAACGTTCCTACTCAGGATATGGTCCTTGGTATCTACTATCTTACACAGGAGCGTGAAGGTGCTAAGGGCGAGGGTAAGTTCTTCAAGAGCATTGATGAAGCTATCCTTGCATATGAAAATGATTACATTACACTTCAGTCAAAGATTACTATCCGTGTAAGCCGTAAGAACGAGAACGGTGAGGAAGAATCAGGACTTGTTGAATCTACACTCGGAAGATTCCTGTTTAATGAGTTCATTCCTCAGGATCTTGGATTTGTAGATCGTTCCGTACCGGAGAACAAGTATAAGCTTGAGATCGACTTCATGGTTGGTAAGAAGCAGCTGAAGAAGATTGTTACAAATATGATCAATACTCATGGAACATTTGCTACAGCAGAGGTTCTTGATAAGATCAAGTCTACAGGTTATCACTACTCAACAAGAGCTGCCATGACTGTATCAATCGCAGATATGACAGTGCCTCCGCAGAAGCAGGAGATGCTTGATAAGGCTCAGGCAGTAGTTGATGAGATTGCAACAAACTACCGTCGTGGTCTTATGACAGACGAAGAGCGTTATCGTCTTGTAGTTGAGACTTGGATGGAGACAGATAAACAACTTACAGATGTACTTCTTAAGGGACTTGATAAGTACAACAACATCCACATGATGGCTGATTCCGGAGCCCGTGGTAGTGATCAGCAGATCAAGCAGCTCGCAGGTATGCGTGGACTTATGGCTGATACAACAGGTCGTACAATCGAACTTCCTATCAAGTCAAACTTCCGTGAAGGTCTGGATGTTCTGGAGTACTTCATGTCAGCGCATGGTGCTCGTAAGGGTCTGTCAGATACAGCTCTTCGTACAGCCGATTCCGGATACCTGACACGTCGAATGGTTGACGTATCTCAGGAGCTTATCATTCGTGAGCTTGACTGTAGTGAAGGAAAGGCTACTATCCCCGGAATTACCGTCAAGGAATTCAAGGATGGTAAGGCTATGATCGAGCCTTTAGAGGATCGTATCACAGGAAGATATACATGTGAGGACATCAAGGATAAGGATGGTAACATCATTGTTAAGAAGAATCACATCATTACGCCCAGCCGTGCTAAGAGAATTCTCAGTGAGGGTGTTAACAGTAATGGTGATCCTGTAACAAAGGTTAAGATTCGTACAATCCTTACCTGCCGTTCACACATCGGTATCTGTGCTAAGTGCTACGGAGCAAACATGGCAACAGGTGAGCCTGTTCAGGTTGGTGAGACAGTTGGTATTATCGCTGCTCAGTCAATCGGTGAGCCCGGTACACAGCTTACCATGAGAACCTTCCATACCGGTGGTGTTGCCGGTGGCGATATCACACAGGGTCTTCCCCGTGTTGAGGAACTTTTCGAGGCAAGAAAGCCTAAGGGACTTGCTATTATTTCAGAGCTTGATGGTACAGCTACCATTAAGGATACAAAGAAAAAGCGCGAGGTTATCATCACAAACAATGAGACCGGAGAGTCCAAGGCATATCTCATTCCTTACGGATCCAGAATCAAGGTTATGGATAACGAGCAGGTTGAGGCCGGTGACGAGCTTACAGAAGGTAGTGTAAATCCTCATGATCTTCTTAAGATCAAGGGAATCCGTGCAGTTCAGGATTATCTGCTCCGCGAGGTTCAGAGAGTTTATCGTCTGCAGGGTGTTGATATCTGCGATAAGCATATCGAGGTTATCGTTCGTCAGATGCTCAAGAAGGTTCGTATTGAGGAGAGCGGAGATACAAACTTCCTTCCCGGAACACTTGTTGACGTACTCGACTTTGAGGATGACAACGAAAGACTTATCAGCGAAGGCAAAAAGCCCGCTGAAGGCAAGCAGGTTATTCTTGGTATCACCAAGGCAGCGCTTGCAACCAACTCATTCCTGTCAGCAGCTTCATTCCAGGAGACCACAAAGGTTCTTACAGATGCAGCTATTAAGGGTAAGGTTGATCCGCTTATCGGACTTAAGGAAAATGTTATTATCGGTAAGCTGATTCCTGCAGGTACAGGTATGAAGCGTTATCGCAACACAGCGCTCAATACAGATGCAAACTTCAAGGATCCCGAGAAGCTCATCTTAAAGAAGCGTCTTGATGATGACGATGAGATTATTACTGACCTCGACACAGATGCAGAAGAAGTAGTTGTAGCTGATGATGAGGAGTAAGTACTTTTCGAAATTATGAAAAGTATATAAAATAGTGCAATTTTAATTAGATTGTGCTTGACAAGGCAAATTTATATATTTATACTTAAAAACTGTGCGACGAGCGAGAGGGTAACTATGCCCTTTCGCTTGATGCATGTCGGTGATTGCGGGTTTTCTCATGTCAGGAGATAACTTGTTTATCATAAATGTTTTACCAATTAATACAGGAGGTGAAAGGAATGCCAACATTTAACCAGTTAGTTCGTAAAGGTCGTCAGACTTCCGAGAAGAAGTCTACAGCTCCTGCGCTTCAGAGAGGTTTCAATTCTCTTCACAAGAAGGCGATTGATACATCTTCTCCTCAGAAGAGAGGCGTATGCACAGCAGTTAAGACCGCTACACCTAAGAAGCCTAACTCTGCTCTTAGAAAGATCGCCAGAGTACGTCTTTCAAACGGTATCGAGGTAACAAGCTATATCCCCGGAGAAGGTCACAACCTTCAGGAGCATAGCGTAGTTCTCATCCGTGGCGGAAGAGTTAAGGACCTGCCTGGTACAAGATATCACATTATCCGTGGAACTCTTGACACAGCAGGTGTTGCAGACCGTAAGCAGGCTCGCTCCAAGTACGGCGCAAAGAGACCTAAGGCTGCAAAGTAATCTAAGTAACTATCATAACAAGATCTAATTTTTATTAAGTGTTGGTACTTTTTTTCATATTTAATATATAGAATTAAGAGAACCGCACGTACACTAAAATTAGTGAGTACCTATGATCTATAGTAAACAGATGAAGACTGACACTCATCTGCGATTCTAAAGGAGGGAAGAACCGTGCCGCGTAAAGGACATATTGTAAAACGTGACGTATTAGCGGATCCTTTATACGATAACAAGGTTGTAACCAAGCTTATCAACACAGTTATGCTTGATGGTAAGAAGGGTGTTGCACAGAAGATCGTATATGGTGCATTCGCACAGGTAGAGGAGAAGGCTGGTAAGCCTGCTCTTGAAGTATTCGAGGGTGCTATGAACAACATCATGCCCGCTCTCGAGGTAAAAGCTAGACGTATCGGTGGTGCTACATATCAGGTACCGATCGAGGTTCGTCCGGACAGACGTCAGGCTCTTGCACTTCGCTGGCTTGTAACATTTTCTCGTAACAGAGGCGAGAAGACCATGGTTGACAGACTTGCATCAGAGATTCTTGATGCATTCAACAACACTGGTGCATCTGTAAAGAGAAAAGAAGATATGCACAAGATGGCAGAAGCAAACAAGGCATTCTCACACTACAGATTCTAATAGAATTTTGGTGTCGGAAACGTCGATTATTATTAGGAGGATAAACCTTTGGCTGAAAGACAATATCCATTGGAGAGAACCAGAAACATCGGTATTATGGCTCATATTGATGCCGGTAAGACTACTCTTACAGAGCGTATTCTTTACTACACCGGTGTTAACTATAAGATTGGTGAGACCTACGAAGGTACTGCTACCATGGACTGGATGGAACAGGAGCAGGAGAGAGGTATCACAATCACATCTGCAGCTACAACATGCCATTGGACACTTCAGGAAAACGGAAAGGTTAAGCCCGGTGCTCAGGAGCATCGTATCAACATTATCGATACTCCCGGCCACGTTGACTTTACCGTTGAGGTTGAGCGTTCACTTCGTGTACTTGATGGCGCTGTAGGCGTATTCAGTGCAAAAGAAGGCGTTGAGCCTCAGTCTGAGAACGTTTGGCGTCAGGCTGATGGATTTAATGTTCCTCGTATGGCATTCATCAACAAGATGGATATCATTGGAGCAAACTATTTCGGAGCTGTTGAGCAGATCAGAAATAGACTTAAGAAAAATGCTATCATGATCGAGATCCCAATCGGAGCTGAGGATCAGTTCCAGGGTATAATCGACCTTTTTGAGATGCAGGCTTATATCTATAATGATGATAAGGGTGAAGATGTAACAATCGGAGAGATCCCTGCAGATCTTAAAGATGATGCTGAGCTTTATCATGGTGAGCTTGTTGAGAAGATCTGTGATCTTGATGACGAGCTTATGATGAAGTATCTCGAAGGTGAAGAGCCTACTAAGGAGGAGCTTAAGGCTGCTCTTCGTAAGGCTACTTGTGAGTGTAAGGCTTTCCCTGTATGCTGTGGTTCTGCACACAGAAACCGTGGTATCCAGAAGCTTATCGATGCTGTTATCGAGTTCATGCCTTCACCTGTTGATATCCCTGCTTGTAAGGGTACTGACATGGATGGCAATGAGGTTGAGGTTGAGTCAACAGATGATGGCCCGTTCGCAGCTCTTGCATTCAAGATTGTCAGCGATCCTTTCGTAGGAAAGCTTGCATTCTTCCGCGTATATCGTGGTACAGCAAATTCAGGTTCTTATGTACTTAACAGTACTAAGGATAACAAGGAACGTCTTGGACGTATCCTTCAGATGCACGCTAACAAGCGTTCAGACCTTGATAAGGTTTACTCAGGTGATATCGCTGCAGCTGTTGGTCTTAAGAACACAACTACAGGTGATACACTCTGTGATGAGAAGAACCCCGTAATCCTTGAGTCTATGGAGTTCCCGGATCCTGTTATCGAGCTTGCTATCGAGCCTAAGACCAAGGCTGGTCAGCAGAAGCTTGACGAAGCTCTTATGAAGCTTGCTGAAGAGGATCCTACATTCAGAGCACATACAAATTCTGAGACAGGTCAGACTATCATCGCTGGTATGGGTGAGCTTCACCTTGATATCATCGTTGACAGACTTCTTCGTGAGTATAAAGTAGAGGCTAACGTTGGTGCACCTCAGGTTGCATACAGAGAAGCTCTTCTTAATGCTTGCGATATTGAAAGTAAGTATGCTAAGCAGTCCGGTGGACGTGGTCAGTATGGTCACTGTAAGGTTCGTTTCGAGCCTATGGATGCCAACGGAGAGAACCTTTACCAGTTCGATAGCGAAGTTGTCGGTGGATCTATTCCTAAGGAATACATCCAGCCTATCAGCGAGGGTATCGAAGAGGCTATGAAGGCAGGCTCTCTCGGCGGATTCCCGGTTGTTGGTGTACATGCAACAGTTTATGATGGATCATACCATGAAGTCGATTCTTCAGAAATGGCATTCCACATTGCCGGATCTATGGCATTCAAGGATGCTATGGCTAAGGGCGGAATGGTTCTTCTTGAGCCCATCATGAAGGTTGAAGTTACAATGCCCGAAGAGTACATGGGTGATGTTATCGGTGACGTTAACTCACGTCGTGGACAGGTTGAAGGTATGGACGACATGGGCGGTGGAAAGATTGTCAGAGCACATGTTCCGCTTGCTGAGATGTTCGGATATGCTACAGACCTTCGTTCAAGAACTCAGGGTCGTGGTAACTACTCTATGTTCTTCGAGAAGTATGCTCCTGTTCCGAAGAACATCCAGGAGAAAGTACTTTCCAACAAAAATTAATAAATAAATTAAGGGCGGCAACGATTTCTAACGAAATCGTGCCACAAAGCCCTTGTTTATACTATTTTATGCTTGATTTCAAGTGTAAATTTTAATATAATCGATATAGTCGGTTATTATGAGAAAAAATGTTGAAGTAACATTTTTATTTAAGGAGGATATTTAAAAATGGCAAAAGCTAAGTTTGACAGAAGTAAGCCGCACGTAAACATTGGTACAATCGGACACGTTGACCATGGTAAGACAACTCTTACAGCAGCTATCACAACTGTTCTTGCAGACAGAGGATTCAGCCCTGCTGTTGCTTTCGATCAGATCGATAAAGCACCCGAGGAAAAAGAGCGTGGTATCACAATCAACTCAGCTCACATCGAGTATGAGACAGCTACAAGACACTACGCACACGTTGACTGCCCTGGCCACGCTGACTATGTAAAGAACATGATCACAGGTGCTGCACAGATGGATGGTTCTATCCTCGTTGTTGCTGCTACTGATGGTGTTATGGCTCAGACAAGAGAGCACGTTCTTCTTGCTCGTCAGGTAGGTGTTCCTTACATCATCGTATTCATGAACAAGTGCGATATGGTTGATGATCCTGAACTTCTTGACCTTGTTGAGATGGAGATCAGAGACCTTCTTACAGAGTATGAGTTCCCTGGAGATGATATTCCGATCATCCGTGGTTCTGCACTTAAGGCTCTTGAGGATCCTAAGTGTGAGTGGGGCGATAAGATCATGGAGCTTATGGATACAGTTGATTCTTACATCCCTGAACCTACTCGTGAGACAGATAAGCCTTTCCTTATGCCTGTTGAGGACGTATTCACAATCACAGGTCGTGGAACAGTTGCTACAGGTCGTGTAGAGAGAGGTCACCTCAACCTTAACGACGAAATCGAAATCGTTGGTATCAAGGAAGAGTCTTCTAAGTCTGTATGTACTGGTATCGAGATGTTCCGTAAGACTATGGATTACTGTGAAGCTGGTGACAACGTGGGTCTTCTTCTTCGTGGTGTAGACCGTGACGGTATCCAGAGAGGTCAGTGTATCACAAAGCCCGGTTCTGTAACTTGCCACAAGAAGTTCACAGCAGAGGTTTACGTTCTTACTAAGGACGAGGGTGGACGTCATACACCTTTCTTCAACAACTATAGACCTCAGTTCTACTTCAGAACAACTGACGTTACAGGTGTTTGCAATCTTCCCGAGGGTACAGAGATGTGCATGCCTGGTGACCACGTAACAATGTCTATCGAGCTTATTCACCCCATCGCTATGGAGCAGGGTCTTAAGTTCGCTATCCGTGAGGGTGGACGTACAGTTGGATCAGGTAAGGTTGCTACAATCGTTGAGTAATTACATAGCCTTGAGCTAACCGCATAAAATGCAAATAGAGCAGTCCTTCGTGTTCGCACGAAGGACTGTTTTCTATGTGAGGCTTAACAGCAAGCAAAACAAAGAAACGATAGATGAGATTCAGGATGCTGCAAAAAAGCAGCAGGAAGATGCAGAAACAATCAAAAAAATCGGAGAACAGATAGCCGACAAACTTGTAGATGCAAACGAATCTATGGAAGCGCTTTCTGAGAAGGTAATATCTACTGCTGAATCCTCAGAGCAGATTTCACAATCTGTCACTTTAACAGCGGAAGCGATACAGACTCAGACGGAGATGAACTCGAATATTACCGCGGCGCTTGAAAATATTGCGCACCAGTCCAGACAAATGCGCAATAATTCAGATGATGTTTCAGAGAATGTCAGTGATGGTAACAGACTTGTAAAACAGCTTCGTGCAAAGTCCGATGAATCCTCGACAATAAATGCAGAAACAGCGGAAATGACATCAAACCTTCAGCAGTCAGCAGGAACGGTTAAGGATATAGTAGATACCATTCTTAGCATTTCAGGACAGACCAATCTACTGGCACTCAATGCTTCCATAGAAGCGGCCAGGGCAGGAGCGGCAGGAAAAGGATATGGAGACCACTAAAGATATCCTTCATGAGATTTTGAAAATCAGCAAATCGGGAAAATAGATAGCCGGAGGGAGTGATAGATATAACCTCAAAATGGGCGTAATAAGTGTCTTGACAATCGCTCTAAACAGTTGTAAATTAAATCGGTAAAGGCAAAGGCGTCTTGGAAGTGTGTTCCGAGACGCCTTTTTTCTGTTTAATGAAAAGAAGAGCAGTCAGCACTTCATTATTATTGTAGAAAGGTTTATCATGGCGAGCATAAATAATAATTATCTTAAGCTTCCCGGAAGCTATCTGTTTTCAACAATCGGAAAAAAGGTAAAGGAGTATTCGGAGAATAATCCGGATGCTGAGATTATAAGACTTGGAATAGGCGATGTTACACAGCCTCTTGCACCTGCAATTATTTCAGCACTTCACAGTGCAGTTGATGAAATGGGAAATGCAGACACTTTCAGAGGTTATGCTCCGGATCTGGGATATGATTTCCTGCGAAATGCGATATCTGAGAAGGATTATAAGGCTCGTGGATGTAACATAGAGCCGGATGAGATTTTTGTATCAGACGGTGCTAAGAGCGATTGCGGAAATATTCAGGAGATTTTCAACACAGATAATAAGATAGCTGTATGTGATCCGGTTTATCCTGTCTATGTTGATTCCAATGTTATGGCTGGAAGGACAGGGGAGTATGATCCTCAGGCAGAGCGTTTTAAAGATGTTATTTATATGAAGTGCACCAAAGAAAATGGCTTTGTGCCGGAACTTCCTGAGGAGGTGCCAGATCTCATTTATTTGTGTTTCCCCAATAATCCTACGGGTATGGTGATGAATAAAACTCAGCTGCAGGAATGGGTTGATTATGCACGTAAAAATGATTCAATTATCCTATACGATTCTGCATATGAGGCGTATATATCGGAGGACGATGTTCCGCACAGTATTTATGAGTGTGATGGGGCAAAAGAGTGTGCGATCGAGTTCAGGTCATTTTCCAAGACAGCAGGCTTTACAGGCTTAAGACTTGGCTATACAGTTGTTCCGAAGGAACTGACTGCAGGCGGTGAAAAGCTATGGCCGCTCTGGGCAAGGAGACATGGGACAAAGTTTAACGGAGCTCCTTATATTGTTCAGAGGGCCGGCGAAGCAGTATATTCAGCTGAAGGAAGAAGTCAGGTAAATGAGCAGATAGCTTATTATATGGAAAATGCGAGAATAATAAAGGATGGACTGGTGGAAGCCGGATACGAAGTTTACGGAGGAATAAATGCTCCTTACATCTGGCTTAGGACACCTGATGAAATGACAAGCTGGGAATTCTTCGACTACCTCCTTGAAAAGGCAAATGTTGTAGGGACACCCGGATCGGGATTTGGTCCTTCCGGAGAGCATTATTTCAGACTGACAGCATTTGGTAGCAGAGAAAATACAATAAGAGCGATAGAGCGTTTTAAGAAGCTTTGATTATTTGAATAATATTGACCATACACCGAGGATACAGCCTAAACTGATACTTCGGTGTAATGTTTTTTATGATAGAAGGGAGAGGATATGGCTAAGTACATTTTTGTAACAGGGGGAGTTGTTTCAGGACTTGGAAAGGGAATTACTGCGGCATCGCTGGGAAGACTATTGAAAGCAAGAGGCCTTAAGGTGGCAGCACAGAAGCTAGATCCATATATTAATGTGGATCCGGGAACCATGAGCCCTTATCAGCACGGTGAGGTTTATGTCACGGAAGACGGTGCCGAGACAGACCTTGATCTTGGACATTATGAGAGATTTATCGATGAGGATTTAAATAAATATTCCAACCTTACTTCGGGAAAAGTTTACTGGAATGTGCTTAATAAAGAGAGACGTGGTGAATACCTTGGATCTACAGTTCAGGTTATTCCTCACATCACAAATGAAATCAAGAATTTTGTGTACCGCGTAGGCAGAGAGACTGATGCGGATATAGTAATCACCGAGATTGGTGGTACAATTGGTGACATTGAGTCACAGCCTTTCCTGGAAGCTGTAAGACAAATATCTTTGGAAGTAGGAAGAGAGAACAGTCTCTTCATACATGTTACGCTTGTTCCTTATCTTCACGGCTCTGATGAGCACAAATCAAAGCCCACCCAGCACTCTGTTAAGGAACTGCAGGGAATGGGCATAAATCCTGACATTATTGTACTTAGATGCGATGAACCGCTTGAGGACAGCATTTTTCAGAAGATATCACTGTTCTGCAACGTCAAGGAGGACTGCGTAATTGAAAATCGTACCCTTGGCAGTCTGTATGAAGCGCCGCTCATGCTGGAACAATCGAAGTTCTCAGAGGTAGTTTGCAGAGAACTCGGACTTGATGTTCCCGAACCCGAACTTGATGAGTGGAAACAGATGGTCAGCATGATAAAAAACAGGAACAAGGAAGTAAACATAGGACTTGTAGGAAAATATGTAAAGCTTCACGACGCATATCTCTCCGTTGCCGAGGCTCTTACTCATGCGGGATTTGCATTTAATGCGCATATAAACATCGAGTGGATTGATTCGGAAGAGCTTGATGAGAATAACTATGAGGAAAGATTGAAAAATCTCCATGGAATCATTGTGCCGGGAGGCTTTGGAGACAGAGGCATAGGTGGAATGATACTTGCGGCAAAATATGCAAGAACTCACAATGTTCCTTACTTTGGAATATGCCTCGGAATGCAGATCGCCGTAATAGAATATGCCAGAAATGTTGCGGGTATTGAAGATGCGTGCTCGGGCGAGTTTTCACATGCATCGGAGCATAAAGTCATTGATTTCATGCCGGGGCAGTCAGATGAAGTAGATAAGGGCGGTACACTCAGACTTGGCAGCTATCCTTGCTGTATCGTAGAGGGTACTCTTATGGAAAGATGCTATAAAGAGAGCCTCATCAATGAGAGACATCGTCACAGATATGAGTTTAACAATGACTACAGAGAAGTGCTCTCGGGAGCCGGTCTTTGCCTGTCCGGATTTTCACCGGACGAAAAGCTTGTTGAGACTGTTGAGGTCAAGAATCATCCATTCTATATTGGAGTTCAGTATCATCCTGAGTTTAAGTCCAGACCCAACAGACCTCATCCGATCTTCAGAGAATTTATAAGAGCATCACTTGAGACAAAGTAAATCTCTTGAAAAAAGCTTATCACTTTAATATAATTATTTTGACTATTTATCGTGATTTGCTTTTTGGAGATGTATATGGAAGCTCATGCTAAACAAGTTGAACGTGAATCAGCGGAATCATATATTTTGCGTGCGGGCGTCTTCGAGCAGGAAGGCAGCAGCGTGGATGAGTATGCGGTTTTGATAGAAGGACTCAGGGCTCACTATGACAACTATGAGCTGTATTTTATGCTTGGTCTGTATTACAGGTATCGTAATGCAGATCAGGCATTTTTGTGTTTTGAGAACGCTATCAGATATTGCGATGAACCTGAGGATGAAAAAATAATCCGTGACGCTATTGAAGGAATAAAGGACAGGGCCAGGGTTCGTGGGACTTCGATAGTAATTGTATCCTATAATGATTTTGAACTTTGCAGGGAGTGCATAAGAGCCATTAGGAGATATTATCACAAGGATGATATAGAGATAGTTGTAGTGGATAATGCCTCGACAGATGAAGCTCTTCTTAGATATTTGCGGGAGCAGAAGGAAAAAAACAAGAAATTTATTTTGATCGAAAATGATAAAAATGAAGGTTTTCCTGCCGGGTGCAACAAGGGACTGGAAGCTGCTAATTCGGAAAATGATGTATTGTTCTTAAACAACGATGCAGTACTTATGCCCAATGCACTATTCTGGATGAAAATGGGACTCTATGCCGATAAGAGAAACGGAGCATCCGGGGCGGTTACAAACTGTGCGCCTTCTCAGGAAGTGTCAATGGAATCACTACAACCTTATCTGCAAAATGCTCCGATGGATGAGACAAGACCAATAACCAGTATATCTTCGGATGTCAAAGAACACCGATGGTGGCGTACAATAAGCCTGGATTCGGCTCTTGAAACCGCAAAAAGTTATGCGAAGGATCACAATGTTCCGATGTGGAATCCGTTTGAGGTAAGGTGCAGACTTACAGGATTTGCCGTGCTGCTTCGAAGAGAAGCTCTGAATAATGTGATGATGAAGGATTCAGAGGAAAGGAAATGGCTCTTTGATGAGCGCTTTTCTCCCGGGTACTTTGAAGATGATGATCTCGGGATACGTCTTTGCCTTGCGGGTTACAGACAGATTCTGTGTCATAACGCATTTATATATCATCATGGCGGAAGCGGTTTTGCCGATAAAACAGATGCGATGGAGGCTTCCAGGGAGAAGTTCAAGGAAAAGTGGGGCTTTGATATATGGAATTATACCCTCCTTGAGGAAGATAAGATGAATGCGCTTATGTCTGCGATTGCTGAGAGTGATAAAAGAGCTTCAATTGATGAAGATGCCGGTGCAAGCAGAAATCAGACGGACCTTAAGCTTTATAACCGTGTGCTTAGAATATTGGATATCAGTGCCGGGATGGGAACTACGTTGTCTGCGATAAAGTATCAGATGCCTGACAGCTTTACCGCCGGAATAACTAACGTAGATGTTTTTGCCGGACTCTCTAAATATATGGCTGATGACATGATTTCAGGAAACCCTGAACTGGTGACTTTCCCATGGCCTGAACACAGCTTTGATTTCATTATTCTGGGAGATATTCCGGCGTCTGCTTCTGATCCGGAGAAGCTTCTTAGGAAACTACATGTTTATCTAAAGGAAAATGGCCAGCTAATAAATGTTATTAGGGAAACTGATTGATTTTGGCGTTATTTTACACACGAAAAAACGAAATAATATTTCGAAATATTTTTGAAAATTTGTATGTAATTTCGTTAAATATTTTGAAAATTACAAATTTTTCTAAAAATATATTTCAAATATTGTCGGATGAGTGAAATCTCAAAGACGAAAAAATGTGCATGGGTTTTGAAATAGTTATAAAAAATTCAGAATCCATGCACTTTTTGGCAACATGACCAAAAAACGCAGATAAATTTATTGAATATTATCACAAAATTTAAGAAAAAAATAAGTGACGAAAAAACGTTCATACGTTATACTTGTAAATGCTACAGAAGTATCTGATTGCATTTTATTATTACTATTGTGGCCAGGTAAGGAGACCTGAAATAAATATTACGAATAGGAGGTATATGTAATGACAAAAGCTGAGATACTTAAGAGAGAAATTTTAGCACAGTATAAGAGTGTCAGACAATTCGCGATTGATATGTCGATTCCATATAGCACATTGGTAACAGCACTTGACAGAGGTATTGAGGGCATGGCCTATGGTACCGTTATTCGTATGTGCGACAAGCTCAACCTTAATCCTGTTGATTTCAGCACACTGGAGAAGGGAACAGATCTTGGAAACAAGATTGTAGAGAATCGTGTGATGCAGCAGTATGTTAAGCTCAACAAGGTTGGCCGCAAAAAGGTGCTTGATTATATGAGTGACATGACAGCCCTTGAGAAATACCAGGCATAAGATTTACCGTTTATATTATGAAGATTACCGGCCCGGAAGGAAATCCTTCCGGGTTTCTATTTGCCCTGAAATATGATACTATTTCAAGTGTCCTGTCATGATGGTGGGATTGTGCCGCATACTTAGTTATCTCCTGCGGTATTATGTACATGGTTTTGGAGGGAAAAATGAAATACGATTATTTGATAGTTGGAGCAGGACTTTTCGGCTGCGTTTTTGCACATGAGATGGCAAGAGAAGGCAAGAATGTTCTTGTAATAGATAAAAGAGACCATATCGGCGGCAATATTTATACTGAAAACAGAATGGGAATTAACGTCCATAAGTACGGAGCCCACATTTTTCATACATCCGACAAGAAGGTATGGGAATACATAAACCGCTTTGCTGAGTTTAACCAGTATATAAACTCACCTGTGGCGGTATATCACGATGAACTTTATAACCTTCCTTTTAACATGAATACTTTCAGCAAGCTCTGGGGAATCAGAACACCGGATGAAGCCCGTGCCATTATTGATGAGCAGGCAAAGAAGGAAGTGAAACGTATCTTGAAGGAACGCGCTGCAAATGGCGATGAGGCAGCAGCAGAACAGCTCGATGTGGCAGCGGCCAGTGGAGAGGATATTCGCGAAGGCTTTGAAGCAGCTAATCTAGAGGAGCAGGGACTTTCCCTTGCCGGCAGAGATGTATTTGAGAAGCTTGTTAAGGGCTATACAGAGAAACAGTGGGGTAAGGACTGCAAGGAACTTCCTGCATTTATTATAAGAAGACTTCCATTCAGATTTATCTATGATAACAACTATTTTAATGACAGATATCAGGGAATCCCAATGGGAGGCTATACCGGCGCTATTAAGAAGCTTCTTCTTTTGGAGCCTTCAGATGTTGCATCTGAAAATAACCTGACCGGAAGCATAACTGTAAAGACTGAAACTGAATTCAAGAATTTCGTGAAAATGGATGGAGATGTACCTGCAAAACCTTTCACATCGACTGATGGGGATACTTTTGACAGGATCCTATACACAGGTATGATAGATGAATTCTTTGGATATAAGCTGGGTAATCTCGAGTACAGATCTCTCAGATTTGAGACAAAGGATCTTCCCGATAATGATAACTATCAGGGAAATGCAGTTGTAAACTATACAGAGCGTGAAGTGCCCTATACCAGAATTATTGAGCACAAGCACTTTGAATTCGGTACCGGCAAAGGAACCATCATCACAAAAGAGTATCCTGCGGACTGGAAGCCCGGTGATGAGCCTTACTATCCGATGAACGACGAGAAAAACAACAAGCTTTTTGAAGATTATAAAAAGCTCGCTGATGATTTCGGTGACGTTCTCTTTGGAGGCCGCCTTGGTCAGTACAAATACTACAATATGGATCAGGTCATCGCCGCCGCATTGGAAATGGTAGAAGGAATGTGAAAATAAAAATAGGTGCACAATAAATCGATTATGCGTAAGCAACGAGATTTATTGTGCACCTATTTGTTATTTGAACGGACTGTTAGCAATAATTGTTAAACATCATACCACTGTATTCGCTTGTGATATATGGCGACGGTGTGTTGCTGCCGTGCGGATCCTTGTAATTGAATACGGGTCTCTCTACATACTTCATTGGATCTATAGATATTTCATCGGTCTTTTGGATAAGCGCTTTTGCAAAATCCATGAGTGGATGTAGGACTTCCTTGGGAGGACCTTTTGCGGATTTTTCTCTCAAAAGCCCTGAATCGTAATCGATTCGTCCGTTTTCATTTAGGGAAATACCATAATTATCCATCTTTGTCAGATGCTTTTCGGCAATTGCTATGGTTTCTCCGACCAGCTTGGTGCTCTTGAATCCGGCATCGTGAACATCACTGACACTGTCTATAAATCCGTTGTATCCGTTTATAAGGGAGCGGACATTTTCTACGAGAGCATCATTCTCATCCTCTATACTGATCGAGACGGGAGATGCGGGATCTGTTGCGCCTCTAAGAGTGATATCAAATTCATTTCCAACCGTAAATCTGTTGGAAGAGGAACTGTGCTCCGTACCATTCAGATAAAAATGTGCATTTGTAGGTTCCTGTGCTATCAGATTAAGTCCAAAATAGGATACACTATGCGGATTCTCTGAGATTTGGGATTCACTTACTTCGAAGCGATGAGTATGCCCGGGCTTAAGACCGGTATCGCTCGAACCGATAATCAATGTGGTTCTTCCTTGTGCATCCTCCTGCATTCCGGCAATAAGTCCGATGCCTGCTTTATTAATAAGACGGGACAGCTTAGCCTGAATATCATGATTGGTGTTACCATCCCGAATGCTATATTGGAATTCGTAGTCATGACCGTTTATGCTTACATTAAATGCGTAGCTTCCTTTGGGGAGAGCAACCTCTTCATCGGGTACTAGGAAATGACCGGCATTGATCTGATTCGTTGCGAGGTGATCAACACCGATTGTAAATTCGGATGTGTTTCCTTGGCCTTTTCCTACATATTCAACAGCTACCTTATCAGGATTTGATGAAATAGCTGATTTTTTGCTAAGAGCTGCATCTTCTTCGCCGCTGATTGCATCCAGCTGACTTCTAAGAGTCCGGGCATGCTCTTTAATGCCCACGGCCTCAGCCTGAGCATTATCATCCTGTTTTAAAACATGAAGAGGGGATTTTCTGTTGATCCGTGCGATGGATTTGTAGACACTCTGCAGTTCGCTTTTCTTATGCTTGTCTACATTCGCATTCTCTTTTGCGACGTATGTTGACGCGAAATGATTATAAGCTTCATTAACACTAATGCCTGCCATGCTGCCCCTCCTTTCTTCCTTGATGTCGTGCGAGTGCTTCTGCCATTCCTTTGGCAACCGACACGAGGGCATACAAAGACATGTTTTATTACCTTAACATTATCATCCCCTAGTCAATAGCGTCAATTAAATAAGTATAAACATATTCTTAAAATAGAAGAAAGTCGGTTAAGAATATTTACTAATTGACCGATTACGTTAACGGTTGTATTATAAGTAGGTGCATATAGCAGATAATTTATAAAAAGATGTTGACTCAGCAGGAGACCTATGCTATATTATACAAGCGACAGAAATTTAGGTCTTTTTTTTATGCCTTAAAATAGGCGGTAAACCTTTTAGAATAACGCACGGAGGAATGAACAATGCGTACAAGAATCACACTTGCTTGCACAGAGTGCAAAAACCGTAACTACGACACAACAAAGGATAAGAAGACACATCCTGACAGAATGGAGATCAAGAAGTACTGCCCTTTCTGCAAGAAGCACACACCGCACAAGGAGACAAAGTAATTCTACTATAATATAGGTAGAGGAAGTCCTTGAGTTGAAGGGAGTTTAGTTGATATGAGCGAAAATAATGCTGCAAAGAATGCACAGGAGAGTAAAGTATCTGCTTTTATTAGGGGTATTAAGGCTGAGTTCAATAAGATCAAGTGGCCTACAAGAGAGGATATTTACAAGCAGACAACGGCTGTAGTTATCATTTCTGTTATTATTGGTGCTCTTATAGCTGTGTTTGACTATGCTTTTGGTTATTTGATTAACTTCATCACCAAGATTGGATAAAGGAGTGTTATGGCAGAAGAGATGCAGAATGAAAATGAACTCGATCTGACTATGGGATCAGCAGAGGAGAGCACTAACGAGGCTGCTGAAGCTGTAAACGAGACTGCTGAAGGCAGTGAGGAATCCACAGAGGCTCCTGCTCATGAGAATGCCCATTGGTATGTTGTTCATACATATTCAGGCTATGAGATGAAGGTTAAGGCTAACCTTGAGAAGACTATTGAGAACCGTCATCTTGAGAATCAGATATTTGAGGTTCGTGTACCGCTTCAGGATGTTGTTGAGATGAAGAATGGCGCACGTAAGACAGTAAGCCGTAAGATGTTCCCCGGTTATGTTCTTGTAAACATGGACATGAATGACGAGACATGGTATGTGGTTCGTAATACCCGAGGTGTTACAGGCTTTGTAGGACCCGGAAGTAAGCCGGTGCCGCTGTCAGATGCAGAGATCAAGCCGCTTGGAATCAAGACAGAGAATATGACTGTCGATTTCGGCGTAGGCGACGAGATTGCTGTTGTTGCCGGCGTATGGAACGGTACAGTTGGTATCGTACAGCGTATGGACTTCGGTAAACAGAGTGCTACAATCAATGTTAATCTGTTTGGCAGAGAGACTCCTGTTGAGATTGGTTTCTCAGAAGTTCGTAAGGTGACAAGCTAATATATAATAATTTTGGTATATTGTAGAGCAATCTACTATATATAGATGAGTTGAAATTAAGATATTTCAATTCATGGGAACTGGAGTGGGAGCATTTGTGTATTGCTTTCATATGAGAGCGCGGAAATGCACATGGAATGCGCCTGACCACATTATTTCTAGGAGGTGCCATTATGGCAAAGAAAGTCGAAGGATACATTAAGTTACAGATCCAGGCTGGTAAAGCAACACCAGCACCCCCGGTTGGACCGGCACTTGGTCAGCATGGTGTAAACATCGTTGAGTTCACAAAGCAGTTCAACGCTAAGACAGCTGACAAGGGTGATGTCATCATTCCTGTTGTCATCACAGTTTATGCAGACAGAAGTTTCACATTCATCACAAAGACTCCGCCTGCAGCAGTTCTTATCAAGAAGGCATGCAACATCCAGAAGGCTTCTGGTGTTCCGAACAAGAACAAGGTTGCAACAATTTCTAAGGATAAGATCAGAGAAATTGCAGAGACAAAGATGCCTGACCTGAATGCAGTTGATATCGAAGGTGCTATGAGCATGATCGCTGGAACTGCACGCAGCATGGGTGTTGTAGTAGAAGACTGATGGAGGACTGAGAGATGAAACACGGAAAGAAGTATGTTGAAGCTGCTAAGCTCATCGACAGAGCACAGCAGTATGAAGCTGCAGAAGCAATCTCTTTAGTAAAGAAGTCTGCTACTGCAAAATTTGATGAGACTGTTGAAGTACACATTCGTACAAGCTGCGACGGTCGTCATGCGGATCAGCAGATCCGTGGTGCGGTTGTTCTTCCGCACGGAACAGGTAAAACTGTTAAGGTTCTTGTATTTGCTAAGGGAACAAAGCTTGACGAGGCACAGGCTGCCGGCGCTGACCATGTAGGTGGCGAGGAGCTTATTCCTAAGATTCAGAACGAAGGTTGGCTTGACTTTGACGTTGTAGTTGCTACACCTGATATGATGGGTGTTGTAGGACGTCTTGGTAAGGTTCTTGGACCTAAGGGTCTCATGCCTAACCCGAAGGCTGGTACAGTAACAATGGATGTTACAAAGGCTATCAACGATATCAAGGCTGGTAAGATTGAGTACCGTCTTGACAAGGCTAACATCATCCACTGCCCTATCGGAAAGGCATCTTTCACAGAAGAGCAGCTTGAGCAGAACTACACAGCTCTTATGGATGCTATTGTTAAGGCTAAGCCTTCAACAGTTAAGGGTCAGTACCTTAAGAGCATCTCACTTGCTACAACAATGGGCCCTGGTGTCAAGGTTGTATCAAACAAGTATTGATAAGTTATATACCAATATGATGTTATCAGAAAGCACAAAATCGCAAGATTTTGTGCTTTTTCTTTGCAAATATGCTATTCTAAAAGCGAGGAGACGAACAGGGAGTTATTCTCTGTGCTATAGGTATGAAAAAAGAACAATTAGACTATCAAAATGAGAAAACCGGATTTTTTGCAGGTGCAAACAAGGCTGTAATAGCTTTTGTATGCGCTTTTTTAGTTACTGTTTCAATTGGTGGAGTCGCACTTCTTAGCATGAAAGCAGGAAAGACTACAAAAACTGTAGAAGCGGATGTTTTTGAAGAGGAGACAGTAGCTTCAAGGCTTCCGTTTTCAGAGAAGCGCTCGGATGATATAGGTGGAACTGCTGATGTTAGTCTGCAGGGTGAGGCTACCGCAGCGGATAACGCTCTTGCTGATGATGAAAATGATACTGAGATTGTTGCGGGTGAAGAAACAGCGGAAGGTTCCGCAGAGAGTGGAGATGAATCCCAGAATGATGAGAGCAGCGAAGGAGCAGATGACGCTGGAGAGGCTGTGGAGAGTACAGGAGAAACTTATATTTCAGGAGCAAATTGGGAGTACAATATAACGCCGGCCAACTCGGATTATGTCTCCCTTGCTTTTGCAGGAGATATCCTCTTTGACCCGGGGTATGCAATTATGAACAAAATCCGCCAGAATGGAGGCGGAATAGAGGGTGTGATAGGTGGAAGCCTTCTTTCATATATGCGTGGTGCCGATATTATGGTAGTAAATAACGAGTTTCCATATTCCAACAGAGGAACTCCGATAGAAGGAAAGACCTTTACCTTTAGGGCTGATCCGTCATCGGCAGCGCTGCTTAACCAGATGGGAGTTGATGTAGCTACACTCGCAAACAACCACGCATATGACCATGGGGAGCAGGCGCTTTTTGATACACTTTCCACCTTAGATAGTGTCGGGGTTGCCAGAATAGGCGCAGGCGCCAATCTTGAGGAGGCTTCACATCCTGTTTACTACACGTCGAGTAATGGTATAAAAATAGCCATTATATCCGCTACAGAGATTGAAAGGATAGACAATCCTGACACAAGAGGTGCCACAGATACATCGCCCGGAGTTTTCAGATGTCTTGATATAACAAAGCTCCTTAGTCGAATTAAGGAGGCAAAGGCTGCCGGTGCATATACGATAGTATGTATCCACTGGGGAACTGAGAATGATGAAACTATTGACTGGTGGCAACAGAAACAGGGACCGGAGATTGTTGCAGCAGGGGCGGATCTGATAGTTGGAGCTCATCCGCATATATTACAGAAAATAGGATATATAGATGGCGTTCCGGTTATATATAGTCTTGGTAATTTTTTATTTAATTCCAAGGATCTTAATACAGGACTTCTACGCGTTAATATCTATACCGACGGACACACAGGTCTGCAATTCGTGCCCTGTGTTCAAAGCGGCTGTACAGTTAACGAAGCCACAGGCGAACGAAAAACCGCAATCCTAAATCACATGCGTGAAATGTCACCCGGTGTTGCCTTGGATGAAAACGGCTTTATTCAATAGACAGGTTTTGGATATATATTCCTAGGCAACCGTTATCATTGACATAAAATGGCTTTTTGAGTAATATATAAGTGAAATATTGTCGGTATTTCGCAGATTATGAGGGATAATTTATGATTACTGTAAGCTTGTGTATGATCGTTAAGAACGAAGAGGATAAACTGGCTACCTGCCTGGATTGTCTGAAAGATCTTGTTGATGAGATGATCATCGTTGATACCGGTTCAACTGATAGGACCAAAGAGATTGCGGAATCTTATGGGGCCAAGGTGTTTGATTTTGAGTGGACCGGCAGCTTTTCGGATGCCAGGAACTATTCGTTTGAGCAGGCTACATGTGATTTCATCTATTCTGCGGATGCTGATGAGACGATAGACGAGGAAAACCAGGAACGCTTCAGACAGCTCAAAGAGGATATTGATGAGCTGAATATTGATATTGTTCAGATGTATTATTGCAATCAGCTTAGCCATAATACTGTATATAATTATGACAGAGAGCTTAGACCTAAGCTTTTCAGAAGAATTCGTAAATATGTGTGGCACGATCCGATCCATGAGATGATAAAGCTCGATTCCACTGTCTGCAACAGTGAAGTTGAGATTAAGCACAATCCGACAGAAGATCATGGACAGAGAGATCTGGCTGCTTTCAGAAGGGCTATCAGAGAAGGTGAGTACATCAGTAAGCGCCTTCACAACATGTATGCCAGAGAACTTTACATGGTTGGAACGGATGAGGACTTCATGCTTGCCAAGGAGTTCTTTGAGGAGTCGATTGAGGACAATGGTCGCGACCTTGACCAGATAAAGGAGGCGGCATGTGTCCTTGCACACATAGCGGTTATTGATGGGAAAGCTGAGGAGATACTGAAGTACTCCTTGAAGGATCTCACGACCATTCCTTCAAGTGAGATGTGCTATGAACTTGGAAGTTATTATAGAAACAAGGGAGATCTCGTAGAGGCAATAGTTTGGTATTATAATGCTGCGTATGAGACCTCACCGATTCTTGATATTCACCGCGGAGGAGATATGGCTCTCCATAAGATTGCTGAGTGCTACCGTGAGATGGGTAATCTGGAGCAGGCGGAGGATTATGAAAATGAAGCTAATCACTGGGTAGTTCCGGATCCCAGCTGAATAAGCTCATAAGAGGCTATTTGGGGAAAAGATATTTCTTTTTCATTGAGTTATATTTTTGTTATTAAAAAGCTGCTGAAAAAAGCAGCTTTTTATCTTATGGGAAATTACACCGTAATTCCTAATAAATATGTTTTTGGGTGTAAGTATGGAAATAAAGAAGAATTTTATAAAAGCTGAATTATATAAGGCACTTTCTGTAATAGTGCTGATTCCTTCTATTTTTCTGGGTACATGTCTTGCTGCAGGATGCAGTAAAACGGGAAATGGACAGGTGACGATAACGAATACTGAGAAAGATTATGACACTGTTGAAACTGCGGATTTTAGGCCTGAAGACGGCTACTTAAAAGAATCTGAGGAAGTTTTGATGCAAAGCGGAGATGTAGAAAGCGATCAGAGTTTGCAGGAGGGTGAGAATGCTTTCAATACAGAATTTTCATTAAGTGTTCCGACCTTTGTTACTAGGATTGACGATAAATGGTTTATTGTGGATTGCTATCACGATCAAATTATATATAACGACAATATGACAGCGCCGCTAAATGAGTGGCGGGTTCTGACTAAAGAAGCAAAGCAGCCTCATACGATTGCAGGAGATGGCAGCGTTATTCTGGTTGATGATACAGAGAATAACAGAGTCCTTGTGTATGAGAAGAGAGGCGATTCCTATGTGAATACTCAGCTTTTTAATGATATTGGGAAAAGACCTCATTATACAGTTTATGATGAAGAGGATAAAGCCTTTTATGTATGGAGCTCGACAACCGGTGAGATGTACATTTTCAGGCATGCTGCGGACGATACGAAGATGTACCTGACAGAGATAAGGGATGCGGGTACAAAGGACACCTATATCAGGTCATTTTACATTGATGGCGGAGAGATTTATTTTGTTTCCGGAATAGGCTCTGACGGACAGGCATCGGGGATACTGGTGTGTGATAAGCATAGCTTCGAGATTAAGGAAAAGATAGAGGTCCCGGATGATATGGCGGGAATGGTGGCTCTTAGAAAGGATGGAGGATACTTCTACATAACAGTTTCGACCGATATAACAGGCAATCAGGATGCAGCCACCATGATAAGGACAAAGGATCTTCACGGGCTTTTAAGCGGCGATTACGAGGAGATTTACAGTGAGTATTTTGTTGGCGGAGGGACTCCCTACAATATCACCAGGGTTGGGGATACTTTGTATCTTACGGAGCACAGGGTTCCGGGGCATTCTGTGTGGAGCTATAAGATTGAAAATGATGAGATAACGGATGTTCAGGCGTTGTACTAAAAGTACGGAAGTAAAAGAAAAATTTTGACTTGCACTTTTATGCTTTAGCGTGATAATATGTTAAAGTATCATAAACAACAGAAATGGAGCGAGTTATGAGCTGGGAAAAATCCGTAAGAAGAGTAAATCCGTATGTTCCGGGCGAACAGCCCAAGAATAAAAACATAATAAAGCTAAACACAAATGAGTGTCCATATCCGCCGGCGCCGGCTGTCAACACTCTTATTGAGAATATGAAATATGAGGATATGAGACTTTATCCGGATCCGGAGGCCGAGGTACTTGTGGAGGCACTCTCAAGATATTATGACGTCCCGGAGGATCAGATATTTGTAGGCGTAGGATCGGACGATGTGTTATCGATGGCGTATCTTACGTTCTTTAACTCGGATAAGCCGGTTTTGTTCCCGGATATCACTTATTCGTTCTATGATGTCTGGGCGGAGCTATACAAGGTGCCTTACGAGCAGATTCCGCTTGATGAGAACTTTAAGATACGATTCGAAGACTATTATGAGGAAAATCATCCCAATGGAGGAGTGATTATTGCAAATCCAAATGCACCGGTGGGAATATTTGAACCTGTGTCTGAGATTGAGAAGGTAATAGCTCACAATCCTAATTCTGTCTGCATAGTTGACGAGGCATATATCGATTTTGGCGGAGTGAGCGCACTTCCGCTTATTGAAAAATATGACAATGTTCTTGTGGTGCAGACTTTTTCCAAATCCAGGGCTATGGCGGGAATGAGAATAGGATATGCCTTCGGTTCGAAGAAACTCATAGGATATCTGAAGGATGCGAAATTTTCCTTCAATTCCTACACCATGAACAGACCATCACTGGAGCTGGGCGTAGCTGCAATCAAGGATGATGTATACTTCAAGGAGACCTGTGCGAAAATCATTAATACCAGAGAGCGGGTAAAGAAGGAACTTGCAGAGCTGGGATTTACATTCCCGGATTCCAAGGCCAATTTCATCTTCGCTAAGCATGATAAGGTGAGCGGTGAAGAGTTATTCCTTGCCCTGAAAGAAGCAGGAATTTACGTAAGACACTGGAATGCCGAAAGGATAGCTGATTATCTCAGAATCACCATCGGAACAGACGAGGAGATGGATAAGCTTGTCGCATTTTTGAAGGATTATCTATCGGAAAAATAGCATATTGCAAATAAGGCCTGCCGGTATAAAAGCCGGCAGTTTTTTATTACATAGAAAACACCTATGTAATAAAAAATCGTTTACTAAAATCTAATAGAAAGTTTAGTCCTAATTAATTGAAAAGCCGCCCGGGGTTTGCGAAGATTAATATGAAGTATGCTAACCAAATTATACCCTAAAGGACTGACATGATATGAAAAAACGTTCGTTTTTTAACAACTTAATAAGTAAAATAATGATTCCGATTTTGTGTCTGACGAGCTTTACAGGTACTTTTCTAACCCAAAATGTGACTGCACAGGCAGCGGATAAAGGATTTACCTGTTTTGGAACAAGGCTTATAGGAAATCCGGGTGTAGGAAAATCATGGGCATATCTTTATTATGGGAAATATGATGGTCAGCCTGTAAAATATCGCGTACTTCGAATGGACACAACTGATTTTGGTGGCAGGACTATGCTTCTGGACTGTGACAGCATACTTTATAAAGAATCATTTAGTCATCCTACGCGTTCATATCATGATTTAAACAGTGATTATTTTTTACACAATCGAAGTGTGTTTACAGCTATGGAAGAATCAGCAATAGCTGCAAGTGTGAAGGCAAATCCGACTACAGGTGACACGGTGATAACAACAAGACAATTTACACCGTTAAATGGAGAGCATATATTTAAGCTCGATGTGGCTGAGTTAAATAATAGTTTATATGGTTTCAATTCGTCATCATCTTCAGGTATGGCGGATGATAAAAGAGCAAAAAGCGGAGCAGGACAAACTCAATGGTTAACAAGATCCATATGCACAGCTACAAGAAATAGTGCTACTTGTGGCTATGATATGTTGGTTACAGCTGGCGGATATTTTTCACATTTTGATGGTAGCTATGCGGGGGTAAGTCCTGCATTTAATATTGACCTGAATTCTGTATTATTTACATCTCGTTGTAACAGCTCTGGCGGATTATCAGGACCATATGAGTATAAACTCACACTTAGAGACAGTGACATTGGTATTGAATTTCCTACCACTGGTACGATGACTCAAAACGGTGATATTCTTTCAATTCCATATAGACTTACAGGAAGTAAGGCCGGGGATGTAAACCAAATATCAATTCTTATAACTAGTTCAGAGCTGCCATCAAGTGGTGTATTAAATGATTATACCGGAACCTGCAAATACTATGGCAAATTAGAGCCGGTAGGTGGTGTTGTTTCGACAAATGGAAGAGTTACTTTTGATACAAACAATTTACCAAGTACTTATGATAGCAGTACAGATAAAATATATTATTTGGCGGAGATTGTAAAAGGAGATCATGAGACAGATTACGCCGGCACTCCTCGTTTAATTGATGGGCCAATACATGCTCATAATTGGGTGATTAACAAGGCACCTGAGGATACTGCAAAAGTAAAATGTACTGTGGCTGGCTGCCCATACACTCAAGGCAGTGAATATACCGCAACTATAAGTGTTTCAGATGAAAGTAAACCCTATGATGGAACGCTTGTTACGGCTCAGGTCACTAAAGATAGCGATTTTCCTGATGAAATAGAAGTAAGTGAACCCAAGTACAAGATTCGAGGGGCGACATCTGATCTTGCCGGGCCGCCCAGTGATGCCGGTGAATATACAGCATATGCCACTGTTTCTGATGGGACTAGTGCGAATACTGTGACGATCACTAAGGACTTTGAAATAAATCAGGTCACTATTACGAGTGATGATCTGGCTCTATCCCCAACCCATTTTGATTATGATGGAAGCAGTAAGGCACCCAGAGTGATTGTTACAAAAGGGAATAAAGTTCTTACTGAAGGTACAGATTATACTGTGACCGGCGAACGAAGTGCAACCGATATAAACGAATCACCGGGATATGAAATAACTGTAACCGGGAGCGGCAATTATACGGGGACAGGTAGTAAGTCATGGATTATACTCAAAGGAGTTCCAATCATAACAACTCCTCCTGTGGCATCTGAAATTGAGTATGGGCAGTCACTGGCAGATAGTGTGCTTTCAGGCGGCGTAGGAAATGTTCCCGGAACTTTTACATGGGCTGAGCCGACTATAAAACCCGCTGTTTCTGACAGTGAGGTGACGGAATACATGGTTATTTTTACACCTAATGATACAGTCAGTTATGTTGGGACAGCTACTACATATTTAAAGGTTAAGGTAAATAAGGCGCCTTCCAACTATGTAACCAGACCTACAGGAAAACATCAGGATAGCAGCGAAAGTGAGGTAGAACTCGCTAATCCGGGAAGCACCTCCGATGGAACCATTTTGTACGCAGTGGGAACAGATGCAGTTACAGCGCCTGCTGCAAGTGCCTTTTCTACTACTATACCCAAGGCTAAAAATCCGGGAACATATTATGTATGGTACAAGATTGTTGGCGATGCGAATCACAGGGATAGTGCGCCGGAATATGTTACTACAGTTTTGATAGGTAATACTCCGAGAATCATTACTCCTCCGGTGGCATCAGAGATTGATTACGGGCAGTCACTTGCAAGCAGTGTGCTTTCAGGCGGAGTCTCTAATGTTCAGGGAACCTTTGCATGGGCAGAACCTACAACCAGACCTGAAGTTTTAGACAGTAACTACACTGAATATCTGGTGATTTTTACTCCTAATGATAGGATCAGCTATATAGGAACTGATACTGCCCGCGTCAGGGTTAAGGTTAATAAAGTACCATCGAATTATATAACCAGACCTACAGGGAATCAGTTGATCAGCGGCGACCTTGATGTAGCACTTGCTAATCTTGGGAGTACCGCAGAGGGCACAATTCTGTATGCGCTTGGTACGGATGATACCACACCTCCGGCTAGCAGTGCTTTTTCGACAAATGTTCCAAAAGCCAAGGGGGCAGGGACTTACTATATCTGGTACAAGATAGTGGGAGATGCGAACCATAAGGATAGTGCCCCGGAGTGCATAACCACAACCTTAGTAGAAAAAGTGGACCCGGAGAACGCGGTCAATAAACCTGCAATAGATAAGGAAATTGCCGAGACCAATACAGATAAAACAGATGTAAAGGATACCAAGTATTATATCCTTGCAGCAAAGCTTAAACCTAAGGGAAAGACGCTGAAGCTTTCATGGAACAAGATTCCGGAAGCGGAAGGGTACATGATATACGGGTCACCATGCGGAATACAGATGGAATATATCACCACCATCAAGAACAATAAAAAGACTTCATGGTCTCCGAAGAAGGTCAAGAAGGATAGGTATTATAAATACCTGGTTATTGCTTATAAGATGGAAGGAGACACGATAAATAGGATCAGTACCTCCAAGTCCGTTCATGCGCTGACATGCTCAAAGAGGCGTGGCAATCCGACCAGTGTCCAGGTGAAAAAAAGGAAGTACAAGATAGAAAAGAATGAAATAGTAAAGATTTCGGCATCCTTCAAGTATGATAAAAAGGTAAATATTCACATAGCGAAGTTCAGGTATGAGACCGACAGACCGGACGTAGTAAGAGTGGATAAAAAAGGCTTTATTCAGGGGCTTAAACCCGGTAAAGCCTGGGTATATGTATATGCCCAGAACGGAGTGGGTAAGAGAATAAGAGTAACTGTAAAGTGAAATAAAACTTGATGATAAAGCAGCCTTTTGGTAAAATTGTGCCTTGGAGTGTTTTGATTAAAGGTGATTTTTATCGGAAAGGCTGTTTGTATGCTTAGTTTTTTTAAAACATCGTTAGTTGGTCAGTATATTTTTGTATTTTTGCTTTCAATGGTTCCGCTTGTTGAACTTCGTGGAGCGGTACCTTTTGCCTATGGCTTTTTGAAAACCGGCACGGGATTCAATATAATTCTTGGTTATATTCTTATTGCTGTTGGTAATATGATTCCGATGCCCTTTATCTTCTTCTTTGCAAGAAGACTTCTTGAGTGGGGAAAGGACAAGCCTGTAATCGGTGGATTCTTTAACTTCTGCCTCACGAAGGGTGAAAAGGGTGGAATGAAACTTCAGGAAAAAGCAGGCGGCGGACTTTACTGGGCTCTTCTACTTTTCGTAGGAATCCCGGTTCCGGGAACAGGAGCATGGACAGGTACTCTTGCAGCTTCTATCCTTGACATGGATTTTAAAAAGAGCGTTCTTGCGGTTATAGGTGGAATAGCTTTAGCAGGAATAATTATGAGCCTGGTTAGCTTCCTCAGCATTGGAGCAATATTGGGATTTGCAGGTTGATAATGGCAGAACGTATTTGCTAGAATAAGGTGTAGCACATAATAGGAGATAATTATGGAAGCCTATACCGATTTTGCAAAAGTATATGATGAATTTATGGACGAGACCCCATATCACGATTGGGCTGCGTATATATCGCGGCTTATTTCGGGATATGGGATTTCTGTTCCTTACAAGAAAAAAAGTGAGGACCCCACGCAGGAAGACGGGGCAGAAAGTCAGGATATTGACGCCCCCACCTCACAGCCGGGAGAAGAGGAAGAAGAGGACAAAGAGGCACTACTTCTGCAGGAGCAGAACCTGGTGGTAGAGCTTGGCTGCGGCACCGGCAGCTTTACCGAGGAGATGGCTAAACTTGGCTATGATATGATAGGCATAGATAACTCCGGAGAAATGCTGGGAATAGCCAGAAACAAGATGGAAAAGGCGGGACTTGATATCATGTACCTTGAGCAGGATATGTGCGAGCTTGATCTTTTCTGCACCGCAGGGACGATAGTCAGCGTTTGCGACAGCATAAACTATCTCATTGAGGACGAGCAGATACGGAAGGCATTCACGAAGGTGAATAATTATCTGTATCCCGGCGGACTGTTTTTATTCGATTTCAATACCCTGCACAAATACAGAGATGTTATCGGGAACGTGACAATTGCGGAGAACCGTGAGGACTGCAGTTTTATCTGGGAAAACTTCTTCGACATCGATACAAATATAAATGAATATGATCTCACACTTTTCGTGAAAAAAGATAAGAGTGGCGACAAGGAAGAGGAACTCTTTGAGAGATCTATAGAGACGCACCTTCAGAGAGGGTACACTTTAGATGAGATGAAAGCATTTATCGAACAGGCGGGGATGAGCTTCATAACCGCAATAGATGCGGATACGCACGATCAGCCAACAGAGGATAGCGAACGGATCTACGTGCTTGCGAGAGAGCATGGTAAGTTAATGAACTAATAGAGGAGAATACATAAACTATGAAAGACGGATTTATTAAGGTGGCAGCAGCCACTCCGAAGATCAGGGTCGCTGACCCTTTTTATAACGCTGACAGAATAATGGAGCAGATGGATGAAGCGGTGAAAAAGGGTGCAAAGATAGTCGTTTTCCCTGAGCTTTGTGTGACAGGATATACCTGTGGAGATTTGTTCCTGCAGGATGCATTACTCAAGGGAGCAATGAAGGCACTTGGCAAAATTGTAAGCCATTCCGAAGACCTTGACGCCGTATTTTTTGTGGGAGTTCCTTTTGAATACGACGGCAAGCTCTACAATTGCGCTGCCGTTATCAATCAGGGCGAGATATGCGCGATGATCCCCAAAATAAACATTCCTAATCACGGGGAATTCTATGAGAGAAGATATTTTGAGAGTGGGGCTGATTTTAATGAGACAGTCTACGTGTCCGCAGAGAATCTTTTTAATGATTATGTCGGAGGTTCTAAATATTCCGACTATGACGGGGATGATGAAGACGACGATGAGGATGAGGACGATATCGACAGCTTCGACTTTGGAAGAGAGATAATTGATCTGTCAGAAGTGATGCACGGACTGAAGATAGGCTGCGAGATTTGTGAGGATCTGTGGGTGCCGGACACACCTTCCACAGCCTATGCGCAGCAGGGAGCGACCATAATTGTGAATCTCTCGGCGTCGAATGATCTTATCGGAAAAGACTCCTACAGAAGAAGCCTCGTGCAGGCTACGAGCGGACGACTTATCGCAGGCTATGTATATGCTTCTGCAGGTGAGGGAGAGTCGACCCAGGATCTTGTTTTCGGCGGACATAATATCATAGCCGAGAACGGAACAATTCTTGCCGAGCAGACACTTTTTGAAAACGGAATCACTTACGCTGACATTGATATAAACAGAATCCTTCATGAGAGACAAAAGACCACAACCTTTGTTACAAAGCATAGTGAAGATGATTTTGAGACAGCTGAGTGTGATATAGAATTTACAAAGACAAAGCTGGATAGAAAATTCCCCAGAAAGCCCTTTGTGCCTTCATCTGAATTCGAGCGTGCAAAGAGATGCGAGCAGATTCTTTCCATACAGGCAATGGGACTTAAAAAGCGTCTGGAGCATACAGGCTGCAAAACAGCTGTAATTGGTGTTTCCGGCGGACTTGATTCTACACTGGCACTCCTTGTCACAGCGAGAGCATTTGATTCGCTTGGTCTTAAGAGAAGCGGAATTATTGCAGTTACAATGCCCTGTTTTGGGACAACAGACAGAACCTATAACAATGCATGCAGCCTTGCGAAGGCTCTCGGAGCAACACTTCAGGAGGTAAATATCAAGAAGGCTGTGACCCAGCATTTCAAGGATATAGGACAGGATCCAGATAAGCACGATGTCACCTATGAAAACAGCCAGGCGAGAGAGCGCACACAGGTGCTTATGGATATTGCGAACATGAAGGGCGGAATGGTCATTGGAACCGGTGATCTTTCCGAACTTGCTCTTGGATGGGCGACCTATAACGGCGACCACATGTCAATGTACGGTGTTAACGCCGGTGTTCCGAAGACGCTTGTAAGGCATCTGGTTAAATACTACGCAGATACCTGCCCGTTTGTGATTTCTGTTCCAAATAAGAAAGGTGAGAAGACAGCAGCTAAAACCTCAAAGAAGACTTCAGCAAAAGAAGCAAAGACTTCGGAAGTAAAGACAGTAAGAGAGGTTCTTCTTGATGTCCTCGATACGCCTGTAAGCCCCGAGCTTCTTCCGCCTACTGACGGTAAAATCTCACAGGAGACAGAGTCCATTGTGGGTCCTTACGAGCTGCATGACTTTTTTCTGTATTACATGTTGAGGTGGGGATATTCCAAGGAGAAAATCAGAAGAATTGCTTATCTCGCTTTTTCAGAGGGTAAAAAGAAGAGCTCAAAGAAGAGTGCGGGAGAGGTGGAAGACGGTGAGGAGATATACGATCATGCCACAATAAACAAGTGGCTTGATATATTCTGCAAGCGCTTCTTCACGCAGCAGTTTAAGAGAAGCTGTCTGCCTGACGGACCGAAGGTCGGATCGGTGGCTGTTTCTCCGAGAGGCGATCTCAGAATGCCATCCGATGCAAGTTTTGCGCTGTGGATGTGAGATAAAGAAGGCTTTAGAAATATCTTATAAATACTTCGAATAGAAACTTTTTAAAGCCTTAATAAAAAATTAAATAAGTCTGAAAAATGATGGCATGAACCGTGACAAAAAAATTGTCATTGTCAATGCAACTATAAGTAATGAAAAAATCCCTGCAATCTGAAAAAATAAGATTGCAGGGATTTTTTGTAATGGAGGGCGCAATCCATGATAAGAAAAGTGTTAGGGAAATATATTGCGGCTGTACTTTGTGCGTCAGTAATACTGAATTCATTTGGGATGGAGACGGCAGCTGCCGTGCCATCATCTTATGCTGATTATGTAAAGACAGATGGTAATTATGCAAGTCATTTGACGGGTATTTACAAAGAAGGATATAACCAGGTAAAAGTACTGGCAGGCGGAGAACTATGGGATTGCGGAACTAAATATATTCCGGGGGCCTATGCCTATGCCTTCGATCATCCGGCGACATTTGTTGATTATAACAAGGGAATATCTGCGGATAAAGGCGCGAAGACCCTTTCTAAGGCGGCGTCAATTGCTGCAAGTGTATCCGGAAGTACTAGATTTGAGATAGCGCTGGGACTCTATGACAAGGTAATGGCAGCTGTCTCCTATGACAGAAACGGGGTTAACGGAGCACAGTCAGCTTATGAGGCTCTTGTCCTCGGAAAAGCGGCATGCACAGGCTATGCTGCATCCTACAAGCTTTTGTGCGATTTAAGAGATATTCCATGCTATATGGTTACGGGAACTGCAAGTAATGCAGGAGGAAGCGAAAGACATGCCTGGAACATTATCCAGCTCGATGATGGAGAATGGTATGAGGTAGATGCGACATGGGATGACAGCCTTGGAAGACATGACTTCTTTGGTCTTACAACTAAGCAGATGAAGAGCTACAAGGTAGCGAATCAACATACCACACATATCAGAGATACTGTTGCTACAGCAGATGTAAGCGGTTCCGATATGGAGACCTTCAAGAAAGAACTGGAAGTAATCTATGGAACCATTCCAACAGCCAATGGCACGCAGTATAGATATGGCAATGTTTTTGTAGAAAAAGACGGACTGACTTATTACATAACCAGCAAATCGAAAAAGACAGCAAGACTTATCGGGATAAGTGATAAGAAAAAGAATAAGAAGGCAGAAATAAAGCTGGAGACCGTAACATTCAAAGGGAAAAAATACAAGATTACAGAAATTGGGAAAGGTGCTTTAAAGGGTGCCAAAGCTAAATCGGTAACACTAGGGACAAACCTTAAATCAATAGGAGATGAGGCTTTAAGTGAATGTAGGAATCTAAAGACGATAAAAATAAAATCAAAGAAACTTACATATGTTGGAGAGAATGCTTTTTATGGTACACCTGAAAAAGCAAAATATAATTTTCCTGGGGGTAAGAAAAAGAAGTACAAGGAACTGTTTATAGCAGCGGGTGCTTCGGAGAATGCAAAATTTAAATAAGGGGGATCTGCTCATGAAGAAAAGACTCACAGGTGCGCTGATAATTTGTGCGATGTGTCTGCTTTTACCGTTTTCTGCAAAGGCTAAGACGAAAGAAGCGGATGTAAAGGATGCGCTTTATACTGACGGTTTTGAAAAGGTAAGCGACTACGAAAAGTACGCTAATGAAGATGCATCCGTTAAGGATAGTCTTGTGTGGATTGAGGGAAGAGGCATTTCCTATAATGAAAAGGCAAAATCCATTATTATAAGAACAGTGAATGGTGAATGGGCAGCTTATTGCGGCGAAAGCGGAACGTCAAGCTTCTATGCGCTTGCAGTACAGGCAGTTGACAAGGATCTTCGCGTTTTCGGAAAATACACCGGGACTTCTCAAAATCTCGGCATCCCTGAAGTTAGCTTCATAAATTCGGATATTTATGCGGGCTTTTACAGAATGGAAAGCACCGATAATTCCTACAGACTTTCATTTTGCGACTATGCTGTGGAAAAAAACGCTCTGGACAGTGAATATACATATGGGGAAGCTACATTTAAGACCTCATCAGCTTTTAAAACCGAGGAATCAACGGATACACTTTATATATATTACTCCGATAAAATTCCTGCCTTTCTGCTTGCTCATACCGATGACTTGACGGATTCTGCTTTCGATAAAATTTCCGATGATGAGCTTCTGGAGACCTTTGCTGATGTTTATCTTGAAAGCTCCGAAAAACTTATCAGCAGAAAAGAAGTGCAGATTGGTGGAAGAAAGGGGCTGATTTGTGAGTCGACCTTCACAGTTGAGGATGTGTCCTGTCCGATGAATCTGTACAGTTATATGACCGTCATTGACAGACGCTTTTATTACTTTGGCAACACCGAACCCTACCTTTCAACCGAGACTTTTAAGAACATTCTTATGGAGGTTGTAAGTGATATCACAATCAAAGGCGATAGTAATTCGGTATCAGGAGCTGTAAATAAGATTCCAACGAAGGAAGATCTGGTGGGCGATTATCTTATGACCTATGAGACAGTGACAGCTTCCGGTGAGACAAACACAAATACCGCTGACAATAAGATGACGATGGCAGATCTTGAGGATTATGATGAGAGCACCGGTGTCTATGCATATTCGGGTGATGGCTTTGCTATAGTCCTTACCTTTGAATTCGATCAGAAAGGAAAGGTTGTGTGTCACGGCACAGTAACCTATGATGATGCTGTTTCTTCAATTTTAGGAAAAAAGAAAGACTGATTGGCACATTTCATGACAAAAATGTTATACTTTACATTAAGAAGATTGGTTTTCTTGTGGGGTATAACAAATGAATATTTCTGAAAAGCTTGATTTTCTAATGAACATCACAAATACGCGCAATTCAGCGCTTGGCAAGGCTCTCTCGTTTGATCCTTCTTACATTAGCAGGATCAGATCAGGGAGCCGTGGCATTCCCAAGAGCCAGCCTTTTTCAAGGCCTGTGGCGGCTTACTTTTCCAGAAACATAAAAGACAGGTACCAGCTCGAGACACTCTCCAAAATGATCAGGGGAGATGAGTATGTGCCCATCGACGAGGATGAGCTTGAGAAACTGATCTATAACTGGCTTCAGGATGATCTTAGCAAGGATGAACGC
Organism: Butyrivibrio sp. WCD2001; assembly: GCF_000424485.1. NCBI lineage: Bacteria > Bacillati > Bacillota > Clostridia > Lachnospirales > Lachnospiraceae > Butyrivibrio > Butyrivibrio sp. WCD2001. The sequence goes on from NZ_KE384200.1 coordinate 164,803, forward strand.
GGCGGTTCCATGTCCGGACTAATCGACGATATTACGCAGATGCTGGAAAGTTATGACAAGGCCAGACCGGATATGTTTGATGCGCCGGCTTCTTTTGGAGCGTCTGCGGAGAGCGACGAGAGAGTCATCCCGGTGGGAGTGTTCTATGGGAACCAGGGGAAACGTGACAGTGTAAAAAGATTCCTCTCATCGCTTCTTATGCAAAAAAGGCCATTCCTGCTTTATCTGTATTCGGATGAGGATATGAGCTGGCTCTACGAAAATCCTGTTTTTGCCAGAGAGTGGACGGGGCTTCTGGTAAGCCTTATTAAAAGCGGCTCACATATACAGATAATACATACGATAGGACGCGAATTTACGGAGATGATGGAAGCGATAAGAAAGTGGCTTCCTCTATATGCAATGGGTGCCATTGAGCCCTATTACTGTCCTAAAATGCGTGACAAGATATACAGGCGATCTCTGTTTATAGCCAAGGGATATTCTGCACTTATTTCGACCTCTGTGGGTGACAAAACAGAGGGGATGGTAAATTTCCTAGTGAGAAATACAGAGGCGGTATCTGCGCTTGAAGCAGAGTATCAGAATTATCTTGGCATGTGCAGACCTCTTATGAAGATGTACGTTTCTAAGGACAGGGAAAGGTTTACGGATATTCTGCTTGGTGAAAATGCAGTGGCGGGGAAATTTTTCCTGTCAAGTCCCGCGCCGTCACTCTGGACCATGCCTAAAGATATAGCAGCAGCCATAGCTAAGAGGGCAAAGAGCATTGATGTTATAAATGTCTCCAAGGCACTAAACGAAAATATGATAAGAGTGCTGGAAGGGGGAGGGAAGATTACCGAAATGATCGCGCTCCCCGATAAGGACAAGCTGATGGCGAATGGTGCACCGCTGCCGCTTGCCGATATGTACGGAAGCGCGGATTACAGATATACCGGTGATGAATACTTAAGACATTTAAAGCATGCAGCCGAGTTGTCGGAAAAATACGAGGGCTACAGAATTATAGCTGTGAATCAGATTCCATCTTCAATTATCATGATGACTCATCTCGATTCGGATACGATAATAGCAGGTGCAAGTGCGCCTACGACGGTATTCCATATATCGCACCAGCAGTTTTCCTATGCCTTCTATGAGTACCTTGAGCGCATAGAAAAAGACAGCCCTCATCATAACGACAAAGCACTGTCTTCATATCTTGAATAGTTTTAGACTTCTCCTTCAAAAACTGTGGTGGCGGGACCTGTCATGTAGACTACATTTTCTTCTCTGTCCCACTTGCAGTTTATCTCGCCGCCTCTTACGTGAACGGTGATATTATCGGAGGTGTGATCGTTTAAAACGCATGCAACAACTGTTGCGCAGCAGCCTGTACCGCAGGCGAGAGTCTCACCTGTGCCGCGCTCCCATACACGCATATGGACGTTCTCTCTGTCATCGATGGTTACGAATTCAGTGTTGATGCAGTTGGGGAAGAACGCGTGGTGCTCAAATCTGGGGCCGATTTTTTCAAGATCGAGTGAATCAAGATCGGTGCCTCTGTTCAGGAAAACTACGGCATGAGGATTACCCATGGAAACACAGGTTATGTTGTAATCCTTATCCAGAACTTTAATGGGGTAGTTTACAACCTGCTTACCTGCCATGACCTTCTCATCGGGAAGAGCTACCGGAATTTCAGCAGGTGCGAGGATAGGCGCACCCATGTTGACGCGAACCTTTGTGACCATGCCATCTTCGGTCTTGAGATCAAGATATTTAATCTTGCCACCGCTGATGATGCGAAGCTTTTTCTTATCGGTAAGACCTTTGTCATAGACGAACTTGGCAACGCATCTGATGCCGTTACCGCACATCTCGGAGTAGGAGCCGTCTGCGTTATACATCTCCATCTCGAAGTCAGCAAGGTCACCTGCTTTGTTTATAAAAATAACTCCGTCTCCGCCGATACCGAAGTGTCTGTCGCTGAGGAGTCTCACAAGCTCGGGTTTTTCTTTTTTGGGAATGCCCTCACGGCTTCCGTCAATATAGATGTAATCGTTGCCGCAGCCGTGCATTTTAGTAAAGTGCATATATGAAAATCTCCATTTCTTAAGCAATAAATACAACATTGATTATACGCTTGATTTTTTTATGATGTCAAAAAACTTTTTCGATTTAATTCGCGAAAGTACTTGCTATTAAAATTCTTCTGTGATAATATCGTTCGAGGGCGTACAAATGTCCGCGCCACAAAAACACCATAAAGCAAGGAAATATCGCTTATGAGAGAAGAAACAGGATACTACGTGCTCAAAAAGCAGGCAGTTCCGGAGGTTTTGCTAAAGGTTCTCGAGGCTAAGAAGCTGATAGATACCGGTAAATGCAAGACAGTCAACGAGGCAGCAGAACGCCTGGGAATCAGCCGTAGTTCATTTTATAAGTACAAAGATGATATCTATGAATTTCATGACAGTCTTCAGGGTACCACTCTTACACTAAATCTGCAGATGGATGATGAGCTCGGAGTTTTATCCGAAGTGCTCCGGATAATCTCAAAGTGCGGAGCAAACATTCTGACAATACATCAGGCGATACCGTATAACGGAGTTGCAGCGCTGTCTGTAGGTATTCAGGTTTTACCCACCACAGGGAATATAACGGATATGCTTACTAAGCTCGAGAAGCAGAGCCGTGTACATAAGGTGCAGATAATCGGCAGAAGTACCGAAGTCTAGCAGCCTACATTTGAAAAAATTTATCTATTTAGGAGGAAGTCGAAATGGCAAAGATTGCAGTATTAGGATACGGCACGGTTGGAAGCGGTGTCGCAGAGGTTCTGGATGTAAACGGAGCCTGCGTTGAGGATAGTGCCGGTGAAAAAGTTGAGATCAAATATATACTGGATCTTAGGGATTTTCCGGGAGATAAGCATGAGAGTCAGGTAGTACACGATTTTGATGTAATCTTAAATGATCCTGAGATTGAAGTTGTTTGTGAGACAATGGGAGGCATTGAGCCTGCTTTCACTTTTGAGAAGAAGGCACTTGAGAGCGGCAAGAGCGTATGCACTTCCAACAAGGAACTCGTTGCAGCGCACGGACCTGAGCTCGTAGAGCTTGCAAAAAAGAACAATGTAAGCTATCTGTTTGAAGCCAGCGTTGGCGGCGGAATACCGGTTCTTCGTTCCATGAATGATTCCATTCGCCACGAGAGACTTGATTCCATCACAGGTATCTTAAACGGAACAACCAATTATATCCTGACCAAGATGGATCAGGAGGGAGCCGATTTTGATGCAGTGCTTAAGGTGGCTCAGGATAAGGGCTATGCTGAGAGAAATCCCGAGGCTGACATCGAGGGACATGATGCCTGCAGAAAGACCGCAATTCTTGCTTCCATTATGAGCGGTCAGTTTGTAAAGCACGACGATATTTATACAGAGGGAATTACAAAGATTACAGGTGAAGATTTCGAGTATGCGAGAGAGCTCAACATGGCTATCAAGCTTCTCGGAAGCTGCAAGAGAGAGGACGGCAAGTTCTTTGCGATGGTTGCTCCTTTCCTTATTCCTTTTGACAATTCACTTTCAATGGTAAACGGTGTATTCAATGCCATTGATGTTCACGGAAATATGCTCGGCGATGTAATGTACTACGGCAAGGGAGCAGGAAAAAAGGCTACCGCTTCCGCAGTTGTAGCAGATGTAATTGACATTGTCCGTCACAAGGGTAAGCACATCGACTGGAACCTCAGAAATGTTCCCGCAGAGGTTGCACCGATAAATGATGATATCAGGAATTTCTTTGTGAGATGCGATGCTTCGGCAGAGGCCGGCGTAAAAGAGCTTTTCGGAGATGTAAAGCAGGTTAAGTCAGATAAGGTTAGCGGCGAGTTCGCATTTATTACACCTGAGATGACTGAGGGCGATTTTGCAAAGAAGTTTGCGGAGCTCGACGGAGCAAAGAGTTATCTTAGATTATTGTAATTTACAGAGGAGTGAGTGAAGAAATGAGCAAGGTAGTGAAATTCGGCGGCAGTTCCTGCGCCGACGCAAAGCAGTTTCAGAAGGTAGCAGATATCGTAAAGAGTGACAAGGAGCGCAAATATGTTGTTGTATCTGCGCCCGGTAAGAGGACCAACCTTGATACCAAGGTTACGGATATGCTCTATCAGACCTATGAACTTGCTGAGAACGGAAAAGACTTTTCAAAGGAACTTGCAGCAATCGAGGCAAGATTCAATGAGATCATAAAGGGACTTAAGCTTAAGATGTCCTTAAAGGAAGAGTTTGCCGAGATCGAGAAGCAGTTCAAGAAGAAGGCAGGAAGTGATTATGCCGCTTCAAGAGGTGAGTACTTAAACGGTAAGATCATGGCACAGTACCTGGGCTTTGAATATATTGATCCCGCTGAAGTTGTTCTTTTTGATGAGGATGGTTCCTTTGATGCAGAGATAACTAACAGAAGAATGCAGAAGCGTCTGGCTAATATCGAGTATGCTGTTGTATCCGGTTTTTACGGTGCTTATGAAGACGGCAGAATCAAGACCTTCTCAAGAGGTGGTTCAGATATCACAGGTTCCATCATCGCACGTGCTATTCACGCTGACGTATATGAGAACTGGACAGATGTATCCGGATTCCTTGTTGCGGATCCCCGAATCATCGACAGACCTGCTCCAATCCAGACAATTACTTATACAGAGCTTCGAGAGCTCGCATACATGGGTGCTTCCGTCCTTCACGAGGATGCGATTTTCCCCGTAAGAAAAGAGGGCATTCCGATCAATATCAGAAACACCAACAGACCTGAGGACAGCGGCACCTGGATCGTTGAATCCACTGCTAAGAAGTCCAAGTTCACAATCACAGGTGTTGCCGGAAAGAAAGGCTTCTGCTGTGTGAACATCTCTAAGGATATGATGAACTCAGAGGTTGGATTTGTGAGAAAAGTTCTTCAGGCATTTGAAGATCAGAATATTTCAATCGAGCATGTTCCTTCAGGAATCGACACTATGACAGTGTTCGTTGCCCAGGATGAGTTCATCGACAAGGAACAGGCTGTTGTTTCAGAGATCCACCGCCTGGCTAAGCCTGATCTTCTTGAGATTGAGTCAGACCTTGCGCTTATCGCAGTCGTTGGTAGGGGAATGAAGAGGCAGCGCGGAACCGCTGCAAGAATTTTCTCCGCACTTGCACATGTCAATGTAAACTGCCGAATGATCGATCAGGGTTCATCCGAGCTTAACATTATCATCGGTGTTGAGAACAGAGATTTTGAGAAAGCCATCAAGGCTATTTATGATATCTTTGTAGTAACACAGCTGTAATATAATTCCCTCATCTGGCGCGAAGCGCCGGATGAGGGGGTTATTGCATCAAAAATCTTATGAAGTCCGCACCTACATCCGTTCTCTCACTTGAAACCGCAAGCCCCACGATGGGTGAAACTCCCGGGTAAAAGCCCATTGCGGTAAGGTGAGGATTATCATTCAAAACAATTCCTACAGGAATCAATTCGGATTTAACATTCTCATTTTTCACATACTCGCCGGTATCCATGTCATATTCACCGTTGCTGTTATAATCAGCTGTATCAAAGTAATAAACGGCGTCACCGAAACTCTTTAATTCTTCTTCACTGAAACATTCCCTAAGATCCAAAAACAGTTCGCTCTTTGCATAGTTATCGAATACGTCCTTATCGGCCATGAGCACATCGAGATCATGAGCTGCTATCATTGCGTAGAGTCTCTCTGAATTAGCTACTGTGTAACTGTCCGGATTCTCGATGTTTATGACTGAAGATGAATCTATAAGTACGTTATATTGTGATGTGTCGATTTTTTCATACTCAGCAAATTCGTCATGCAGAAGCGTTGCATCCTGAGTGTTTGCCGCATTTACTATGGTGACGGATAAGGCATCGGGTTTTCTTGTAAGGATTTCCTTTGCAAAGGAAGCAATACCGATAATCACTATCAAAGCTACGATGACGTGAATTTTGTAGTAATCCCAAAAATAATCCCAGTGAGCCTTAAAGCCCATGCCTTTCAAGGCTTGCCACTGGTGTCTCTTCTCTTCGTTGATATTCATTTTTTCATATACTCCATCCAAATTTAATTAGGTCACCCGCAATATTTTTTTAAATATGTTTAAAACTATTATTGACGGGAGAATACACTTAATATATCATAACGTTTAAAAAATATGGAAGGAAAAGTGCAATATCATGATGAATGACAACAGTTATGTGGAATGTATGATTGCGGGAAAACCCAGACCGTTAGTGGTTTTTCTTAAATATCTTATGATTATTATGGCTGTTTTTTCTTTTATTATCAGCTTTCTTGGTGGCGGTATACTTTTCATGATAGTATTCATTGGATGCGCCGTCGGAGCATATTTCGCGACTCTGAATGCATCAATAGAGTATGAATATCAGTATTGTGAGCGTGAAGTTACCGTGGACAAAATTCTCAATAAGAGCAGAAGAAAAAGAATAGCAACTTTCGCTACAGAGCGTATCGATGCGCTTGCTCCGTCTAAGTCTTATCATCTTGACGAATATCGCAGACAGGACAAATACAGAACACTTGATTATTCATCCGGTGCGGGTGAGGATTCAACTTACACAATGTACTATGATGGCAGGGAGAAGGTAATTCTCGAGCCTAACAGAGAACTAGTAGACGCTATTAAAAACGTAGCACCCCGTAAAGTATTCATGGATTAAAAGGAGAGAAAAATGGGACAGATTATTGGCGAAGGAATTACTTTTGATGATGTACTTTTGGTTCCTGCATATTCGCAGGTAGTGCCTAACATGATTGATGTAAGCACAAACCTTACTAAGAAGATCAGACTCAACATTCCTATGATGAGTGCAGGAATGGATACCGTAACAGAACACCGCATGGCTATTGCAATGGCACGTCAGGGTGGTATCGGTATTATCCATAAAAATATGTCAATCGAAGATCAGGCCGATGAAGTTGATAAGGTTAAGAGATCTGAAAACGGCGTCATCACTGATCCATTTTCTCTTTCTCCCGATCACACACTTGCTGATGCAGACGCTCTTATGGCTAAGTTCAGAATTTCCGGTGTGCCGATCACAGAGGGCAGAAAGCTTGTTGGAATCATAACCAACCGCGATCTTAAATTCGAGCAGAACTTTGATCAGAAGATCAGAGACATCATGACAAGTGAGAATCTTGTAACTGCCAAGGAAGGAATCACTCTTGAGGAAGCAAAGCAGATCCTTGCGAAGTCCAAGAAGGAAAAGCTTCCTATCGTTGACGATGATTACAATCTCGTTGGACTAATCACTATAAAAGATATTGAAAAGACAATAAAATATCCTCTTTCAGCAAAGGACGATCAGGGTCGTCTTCTCTGCGGCGCAGGTGTTGGAATCAGTGCCAATGTTCTTGACAGAGTAGGTGCTCTTGTAGACGCTAAGGTTGATTGTGTTGTTCTTGATTCAGCTCACGGCCATTCAGAGAACGTTCTTAAATGCCTCAGAATGATTAAGGAAAAGTTCCCGGATCTTCAGGTTATTGCTGGTAACGTTGCAACTGCGGCAGCTACCAAGGCTCTTATCGAGTCAGGCGCAGATGCTGTTAAGGTAGGTATCGGACCCGGTTCCATCTGCACAACTCGTGTTGTTGCTGGTATCGGTGTTCCTCAGGTTTCAGCTATTATGGATTGCTACTCAGTAGCTAAGGATTATGGTATTCCGATCATCGCAGACGGAGGTATCAAGTACTCAGGAGATATCACAAAGGCAATCGCAGCAGGCGGCAGTCTTGTAATGATGGGTTCAATGTTTGCAGGCTGTGATGAGGCTCCCGGTGAGTTCGAGCTTTTCCAGGGAAGAAAATACAAGGTTTACCGCGGAATGGGTTCTATCTCAGCTATGGAGAACGGTTCAAAGGATCGTTACTTCCAGGAAGGCGCAAAGAAGCTTGTTCCCGAGGGTGTTGAAGGACGTGTTGCTTACAAGGGAACAGTTGAGGACACAGTATTCCAGCTTATCGGCGGTCTCCGTGCAGGTATGGGTTACTGCGGATGCGAGACAATCAAGGAACTTAATGAGAACGGTAAATTTATAAAGATGACAAGCGCTGCACTTAAGGAGAGTCATCCTCATGATATTCATATCACGAAGGAAGCTCCGAACTATAGCGTGGATGAATAAACCTATACCACTTAGCGAGGTTCTTTCGAGCTTAGTGGGATGGAGTTGTTCTGGCGAACGTAGTGAGAGCAGAACTTCCTATGTCTTCCCCCAAAAAATGGGGGAAGGCTTTTTTTATGTTCTCTTTATAGAATAGTGATATAATAGAATTTACAAATATCTGAAGGAGACAGCTTTGGATCGAGATACCAGGAAAAATCCCGGCAATTTCATAAAGCTTAAGGATAAAGAACTCCGCAGGTGGCAGGACAGCTTCGCAGCTATGGCAGGAGTGTATTTATGCTGCCTCGATTCCTCGGGAGAGAAGATTACCGATTTTTCGGGTGATCTTCTTGAACTTCCGACAATAAAAAAGGCTGTTGATGAAATTCATATAAGGAACATTTTTCAGAGAGTTACGGAGGGTGAGCTTGAGGATCAGGCGGTTGAGCGAACCATGATTCCAAATCTCCGAGTGGCGGCGGTTGCAGCCAAGCTCGACGGACAGCCGCAGCTCGTCTGGATAGTATGTGCAATCTTAAAGGATGCCGAGTATGAGCCCGATCTCTACACAGAGCAGCCTATTACAGATTTTTCCTATATTACAAGTGAAAAGAAATTCTATAATTCCCTGGATTTCCTCAGGGTTACTTCGGTTGCACTTGTCGGCGCACTCAAATCCGAGAATCAGGCTGCCGCTTCGACAGCTGAGAATTTCAAGCGCTCGGAGGATTTCAAGCTATCGTTCCACAGAGCGGAACTGATGACAGAGATAGTATCACTTCTCGACAGTGATGATGAAATAGAAGACATCATGCTGAATATCTTAAAGAAGATATGCGAATATCTTGATATCAGCAATTCTTTCATATGCCGCATGCATTCCGAGGACGACCTCATGGATATCGTTGTGCAGTGGACGGGGCAGGGTGTTTTCAGGCTCTTCGAAGAGGAAAAGGATTTGGATCCCTGCTGGTTTATCGGCCATCCTCAGATGATAGCGGTTTCTTCAAGTACGACAATGAACTCCGGGGAGAAGGAACAGCTGCAGGACCTTGGAATCAAGGCCGTCGTTTCCGTACCGATCACGATTTCTGATCAGACTCCTTTCTATGCCTGCTTCGCGGAGACGAGGGAGGATAACCGTGGTAAGGACTGGCTTGTAGACGACATCAAATTCATAAATGATTCAATAAAAATTCTTCAGAATATCATTACAAAGAGAATTCAGAAGAACTCTATCGCCAGCTCTTTCCAGTCGCTGGAGGCGGTTCTTGATAATGTGGGAAGTTCGATCTATGTGCGTTGTATGAAGACCGATGAACTTCTATTTGCAAACAGAAGTCTTCGCAAGCACTTTGCAAAGGAGCTTCAGAAGAATGAGCTCAAGGATCTGTTTGAAGGCAATATTCCTCCGCGTTCCCACAGCGGAAATTATGAAATCTATTACGATGAGAAGGACAGATGGTACGACCTTTACTATACAAGGATCAAGTGGGTTGATGACAGACTTGTTTCACTTTGTGCCATCTATGAGATAACCGAGAAAAAGATTTATCAGAAACGTATAGAACAGCAGGCATACACTGACTTCCTTACAGGACTTTTTAACAGATTGTGCTGTGAGAGAGATCTGGTCACATATATCGAACAGGCTAAGAAAAAGGGCACTAAGGGTATGCTGATGTACCTCGATCTCGATGATTTCAAGAAAATCAATGACGGTTTGGGACACCAGTATGGCGATATTTTGCTTCAGGATATTTCCACCGCGATAAAGAATATCGATGGTGTGCAGAATTCCTGCTACCGCATGGGTGGAGATGAGTTTGTAATTATCGTTCCTCCTGAAAGCTACGATAAACTGGACAGTATTCTGGAAGAGATACGCCGCGCTTTTGCCACACCCTGGTACCTAAAGGACGGCGACTACTACTGCACCATGAGTATGGGTACCGTCGAGTTTCCGACTGCCGGAGATACGGTGGAGGAACTTATAAGAAAATCGGATATAGCGATGTACGAAGCTAAGAAATCAGGAAAGAACAGGATTTCTCAGTATTCGGAAAGCATAGATGCTTCCACCATAAGGCGCCTTGATATGGAAAAAGCTATGTACAAGGCTGTGGAGGACGGATGCAAGGAGTTCTCGGTGCATTTCCAGCCGCTTATGGATATCAAGGGTAAGAATCCCAAAGTTGTTGGGGCGGAAGCTTTTGTCAGATGGAACAGTGCCATACTTGGCGCGGTTAGCCCGTCGGAGTTTATTTCCCTTGCGGAATATCTGGGACTTATAAATCCCATCGGAGAACACGTATTTAAAGAGGCAGCGAAGTGCTGCGGAAAATGGAGTAAGAAGCTTCGAAGGAAGATCAGCATCCATGTGAATATGTCCGTGGTTCAGCTGATGCAGCCTGACATCGCCGGCAAGCTTAAGACGGCAGTTGATGAGGCAGGGATAGAGCCTTCGCAGATGGTCCTTGATGTGACAGAGGCTCTCACTATGAATAACACGGAGCGTACAAAAGGAGCGATGGAAAAGATAAGCGAGATGGGAGTTCGGCTATCTCTTGATGATTTCGGAACGGGCTACAGCTCCATAAACGGACTTCGCGCGCTTCCTTTTGCCACGGTCAAGGTCGACAGAACCATATCTTCACAGCTTGAAAAAGAGGAGTATGCTAAGTCGCTTATTGTCTCACTCATGGATCTCTCCGGGGCAATCGGTGCCAGTGTATGTGTCGAGGGTGTTGAAGAGAAGACTCAGATCGACATCTTAAAAGGACTTAAGGTTCCGCTTGTGCAGGGTGAGTATTTCGGAAAACCCATGCCCGCGGAGGAGTTTGAGAAAAAGTATATTTGATGATAAAATGAACTATGTATAGTCTGAGGGGAAACATTATTAGAAAGTTGGAAATAGAAACATGTCAGAAGAATCAAGAAATTTTATTGAGCAGGAAATCGATAAGGACTTAAAGGAGGGGGTATACGACCACGTTGTTACCAGATTTCCTCCGGAGCCAAACGGCTTTTTACATATAGGACACGCTAAGAGTATTCTCTTAAACTACGGACTTGCCAAGGAATACGGCGGTAAGTTCAACATGAGATTTGACGATACTAACCCCACCAAGGAGAAATCCGAGTTCATGGATGCCATTATCGAGGACGTGAACTGGCTTGGGGCTGATTATGAGGACAGACTTTTCCATGCATCCGACTATTTTGACAAGATGTATGAGAACGCAGTTAAGCTTATAAAAAAAGGCAAGGCATACGTATCTGAGCTCACAGCAGAAGAGATGCGTGAGTACAGAGGAACTCTCACAGAGCCCGGAAAAGATGATCCCAACAGGGACAGAAGTGTTGAAGAGAACCTTCGTCTTTTCGAGGAGATGAAGAGCGGAAGCGTGCCGGATGGTGCGATGACACTCAGAGCCAAGATTGATATGGCATCACCTAACATCAACATGCGTGATCCGATCATCTACAGAGTTGCGCACATGACTCATGCGCGTACAGGCGACAAGTGGTGTATCTACCCTATGTACGATTTTGCTCATCCCATCGAGGACGCTGAGGAAGGAATCACACATTCCATATGTACACTTGAGTTTGAGGACCACAGACCTTTATATGACTGGGTGAAAATCGAGTGCGAATATGAGAATCCTCCGCGCCAGATTGAGTTTGCAAAGCTTTATCTGCAGAACGTTGTTACTGGTAAGAGATATATCAAGAAGCTGGTAGAGGACGGAATTGTAGACGGATGGGACGATCCGAGACTTGTTTCCATCGCAGCTCTGAGAAGACGCGGATTCACACCTGAGTCAATTCAGAAGTTTGTAGAGCTTTGCGGTATAAGTAAGGCTAATTCCACAGCTGATTATGCGATGCTTGAGTACTGTATCCGTGAGGACTTGAAGCCTAAGGCTAAGAGAATGATGGCGATCCTCGATCCGGTTAAGCTTATCATTGATAACTACCCGGAGGGACAGGTTGAGATGCTTCCTATCGAGAACAACAAGGAAGCACCCGAGCTCGGAAACAGAGAGATTCCGTTTGGAAAAGAGCTTTGGATTGAGCGTGAAGATTTCATGGAGGAGCCTCCGAAGAAGTACTTCAGACTTTTCCCCGGAAACGAAGTTCGTCTGATGAATGCGTATTTCGTAACCTGCACCGGATGCGTCAAGGATGAAAACGGAGTGGTGACTGAAATTCACTGCACCTATGATCCCGAGACCAAGGGTGGAGACAGCCCGGATGGCAGAAAGGTCAAGGGTACAATTCACTGGGTATCAGCTGAGAAGTGCGGAGAGGCAGAAGTTCGCCTCTATGAAAACATCATAGATGAGGAAAAGGGTGTATATAACGAGGACGGATCACTTAACCTCAATCCCAATTCCATCACCGTGATTAAAAATGCGAAGCTGGAGCCTGAGCTTATGGAAGCCAAGGCTTATGATAAATTCCAGTTTGTGAGAAACGGATTCTTCTGTGTGGACAGCAAGGATTCCAAAGACGGGGCACCTGTTTTCAACCGTATAGTTTCTCTTAAGAGTTCTTTTGTTTTACCTAAAGCGTAACTTTTTAATTTTTTCTATTGATGAGGGGTAATATCATGGGATTTTTGGATGGATTAAAGAAGTTTGGTCTTGGTGCATTAGAGGATGAAGAACTGTATGAGGATCCCAAAAAGAAGGTTGCAGCCAAGAAGGAAGAACCCAAGAAGGCTCCGGTAGTAATAAACGAAGAGACTCTTCTTTTTGATAAAGGCTATACCTGCCCTATCTGTGAGGCTAAGTTCAATGTAAAGACGCTTCGCTCGGGTAAGGTAAGGATGAAGAGCCAGGATGTGGATCTTCGCCCGGTTTACGATGAAATGGATCCCAGTAAGTATGAGATCGTAACCTGCCCTGAATGCGGTTATTCGGTAATGGCAAGGTACTTCGGCAATCTTACAAAGTTCCAGATTGATGAAGTAAAAAGTAAGATAAGTGCAAATTATAAAAAGCAGCAATTCAGTGAAACAACCTACACTTATGAAGAAGCACGCATGCGCTATGAACTTGCCATAGCAACAGCCATGGTCAAGAAGTCCAAGAATTCGGAGAAGGCATATCTATGCCTTAAGATGGCATGGCTTATAAGAGGCGAGACAGAGCATCTTGATCCTGCAGCTCCCGATTATGAGGCGAAAAAGAAGAAGAATGAGGCAGAGGAGAAGGAACTCCTTAAGAAGGCTCTCGATGGTTTCGTAATTGCAAGGCAGAGCGAAACTCAGATCGCCGGAATGGATGCGACCACTACCGATTATCTCATGGCAGCCATTGCTATGGAGGTTGAAGATTTTGATCTTGCGAACAGAATGATATCTAATATTATCGGTTCCAGGGTTGCTAATTCCCGTATCAAGGAAAAGGCAAAGGATCTTAAAGACCTTGTGGCAGAAGCAAAGAAAAAAGCAGAAGCAGCCGCTCCCGCTGAATAAGCTGTGCCACTTTGGCAGATATACTGATAAAAAATACCCTCCGCTACGAACATGTAGCGGAGGGTTTATTGCTGCAGTAGTTTACAGAGCACCGTCCATCTTCTTGAGGTCGTTAATGTCGTCATCCTCATCATCATCGAAGAATTCCTCAGTTTTATCGGGAACACTTTCTTCCTCTGAAGAAGCTTCCTCTTCAGATTCCTCTTCTGAATCGCCGAGATTTACATAGCGACGTTTAAACGGGCTTCCGGTATCATCATCTTCGAAATCATCGATATCTTCGAAGTCGTCAAATTCATCAAAATCATCAGTAAGAACGCTGTCCTTCTGAGTAAGATAGTAATAAACACCGGCTGCTGCAGCTCCCAGAGCAGCTGCAAATAATACTACTTTTCCGAAATGCTTAGCCATTGTACCCTCCTCGTAAGAGAATTTCATATTGCAAAATTTATTTTAATACAAATCGTCAGATAAGAAAAGCATTTGTCAGCAAAATGTTGTAAAAAGAGACGCGAAATGCTATATTGAAATGGACTAGTCCGGTCAATTCTAGGAGACGCGTTTTTTATGAACGAGAAATTTTTTGATCTTAAGAAGGAAAAACAGGATCGTATCATCAACGCTGCGCTTAGAGCCTTTGCTCTCGGCGGTTATCTCCATGCCAGTACGGACGATATCGTTAAGCTGGCAGGAATCAGCAAGGGGCTGATTTTTCATTATTTTGAGACCAAGCTGGGACTTTACCAGTTTGTGTACGATTACAGCATCCGCGTTATCAATTTGGAGATACGCGCCGCTGTATCAGGTGATATCACCGACTTTTTCACTATAAGAGAGGAAATTGAAAAGGTATTATCTGTCTGCATGCAGCAGTATCCGTATATTCAGCTGTTTTTATACAAAGCGGAAGCCGAAGATACACCGGAGGCAGCATCTGCGATTCTTCAGACCAGAGAAGGTTACGAAGCAATGATACAGAGCATTTTGGACAGAGGTGACATCACAAGATTTAAGCCGGGCGCCAACTATCAGCTTGTCGGTGACATGATTCAGATGATAAATAAAGAGATTTTGGAGAGAATGTTCAGAGAGGGAATTTTTCAGCCGGAGGATTATTTTGAAGAGGTTATGAAACATATGAACATGCTTAGAGCAGTTACATATGATTAAGCATAAAAAATTTTGCCTGTTAGGAAATCGTTTTTCTGACACTCCTATCAGGTACATTATCCTATACAAAGGAGGCACACATGGGAAAATTCGTCGTAGCAGGTATCACGCAGGTTGAGACAATTGTCAGAGTTAATAAGGTCCCAATTGAGTATGCGCCGCTCACAACAGAGGTCAATTCCATTTATACCGGACTTGGCGGCGATGCTTATAATGAGTCCCTGGCGCTCAGATGGCTTGGTGATGAGGTTGAATTCATGTCCATCATCGGAAGGGATAAGTCCGTTGAAGATCTTAACCCTCCGGGGAGCAAGATTGAGCTCTCTACAAAATATGTTGTGCAGATGATGGAGGAAACTCCGAACTGTGTAATTCTCTATGACAAGGAACGCAGAAGACAGATATTCGAGGATATCAAGGATCTGCGCGACAAGGTTTATGACATGTCAATGTTTGCACCTCTTGCGGGTTGGGCAGACATGGTAGTTCTTGCGAACGCGAATTTCTGCAGACCTTTTGCCGTAGCTGCAGCTGAGTGCGGGAAAAAGGTAGCGGTTAACATTCGTAATTTCTGCAGGGAAAAGGAAAAATACAACAGAGATTTCCTGGATGCGGCTACTATTCTGTATTTCTCGGATGATCAGCTCGAGGAAGATCCTTATGATTTCATCCGCGGAATAAGTAAGACCTACGGTACCGAGATCATCATCATGGGCCGCGGTTCCAAGGGTGTTATCCTGTTTGATAAAAAGGGTGAATTCATTGCCGATTACAAGACCGTTAAGACAAATGAAATCGTCAATACGGTGGGTGCCGGTAATGCGCTGTTTTCGTGCTTTTTGCACTATTACCAGGAAACCGAGGATTCGGTCAACTCCATCAAGAATGCGCTTTTGTTCTCATCCTACAAGATCGGATATATGGGAACTTCAAACGGCTTCATGACAACCGAACAGATGGAGCAGTGGCGTAATCTTATCTGGGGAATCAGAGACAACGGACTATGATAATAACTCTTGCCTTCTCCTTTGGAGAAGGTGTCAGCGGAGCTGACGGATGAGGGAAAAAAGAAAAGGATAGAAAAAATGGCAAAAAAAGTAAAAAACAAAAGAAGGTGCGGCGTACTGATGCCTGTATTCAGCCTTCCTTCTAAGTACGGCATCGGAACATTTTCCAAGGAAGCATATGAATTTGTGGATTTTCTTGAAAAATCCGGACAGAGCTACTGGCAGATACTGCCGCTTGGTCCCACAAGCTACGGAGACTCTCCGTATCAGTCCTTCTCAACCTTTGCGGGAAATCCGTATTTTATCGATCTTGAGAAGCTGATAGAGATGGGCTTTTTGAAGAAGGACGAGGTTGATAAGGTAAACTTCGGAAACAGCGAGGAGTTTGTGGATTATGAGAGACTTTTCAAGGCTCGTGATCTTACACTTTACACCGCTTATGTTAACAGCGGTCTCTCCGAAAACAGCAAGAAAAAAGCGAAGCCTGCGCTTAAAAAAGAGTTTGAAGCCTTTGTGAAGAAGAATTCGGATTGGCTTGCTGACTATGCTCTTTATATGGCACTTAAGAAGCGCTATGACGGCCTTAGCTGGAATGAGTGGCCGGAGGATATCAGGCTCAGAAAAAAGGAAGCACTGGAGACTGCAAGAGAAAAGTATGCTGACAGAATCGGACTCTATGAGTTTGAACAGTATATTTTCATGAAGCAGTGGTTTGAACTAAAAGCCTATGCTAATTCGAAGAATATAGACATTATCGGTGATATCCCGATTTATGTCGCCTTTGATTCGGCTGACACCTGGGCAAATCCCAAGCTTTTCCAGCTGGATAAGAAGAACCTTCCGATAGCGGTTGCCGGTTGCCCTCCGGATTCTTTTTCAAGAACAGGACAGCTTTGGGGCAATCCCTTATATAAGTGGGATTATCACGAGAAGACCGGCTTTAAATGGTGGATTAAGCGCATAAAGAGCTGCTATGAGCTTTATGATGTAGTCAGAATTGATCATTTCCGCGGTTTTGATGAATACTATTCCATCCCGTTCGGCGAGCCTACTGCTGAGAACGGAACTTGGGTGAAGGGCCCGGGTTACAAGCTCTTTGATGTTATGAAAAAAGAGCTCGGTAACTGCAGAGTGATTGCGGAGGATCTGGGATACCTGACTCCTTCTGTTATTGCGCTGGTTAAGAGAACCGGATTCCCGGGAATGAAGATTCTGCAATTTGCATTTGACGCCAGAGAAGAGAGTGATTATCTGCCGCATAACTATGTGCAAAACAGCATAGTATATACGGGAACGCATGATAACGATACAACTCTCGGTTGGTTTAATACGATACCAAGGGAAGACAAGCGTTTTGCCAAGAAGTATCTGAATATTAAGAGTAACAAGGGCGTTGTTTGGGAGTTTATTCGTGCTACTTTTGCAAGTGTATCCGAAACAGCGATAATTCCCATGCAGGATTATCTCGAACTCGGAAGTGAGGCGAGAATAAATATTCCCTCGACTCTCGGTAAGAACTGGACCTGGCGCATGAAGAACGGTGTGCTTACCGATGAACTTGCGGAAAAGATGCTTGATATGGCAAAGACTTACGGAAGAAGTGCTTTATAAAAGTATAGCGAAATTGTTTTGACTGTAGATGATAAATGCTCCGAGCTAAGGTGAATGTGACTTAATGTGAGGACTTACTATGAGTAGATTATCCCGGGCAATAAGCGTATTTTTAACGGTATCATTTTTGACTGTTACTGTGGGCTGTGGTGCACTTGGTGAGCAGCAGACGGTTGAAAACGATGATAATCAGGTAGACGTTAATTCCATAACCTGTATGGTGTGGGATCGTGACAACATGCCTGAAGGTTACACAGCTGATGATAATACGCTCGCTAACTGGATAAGAGCCAAGGTAAAGGATGAGTGTGGCATAGATGTTCATTTTGTAAGCGTGGGAAGATCCACTTCTGATGAAACCATCAAGAAGATGGTCGATGAGAACATAGCGCCGGACATTGTTTTCACATATTCATCCTCTGTGTTCGGATATATGACAAAGCAGGGCAAGGTTGCGGATCTAACCGAATCACTGTCAAAGTACGGTCAGAATATTGAGAAATACATCGGTGATATTCAGTATATGGGTTCCTATAATGATCTTCAGGTTGCTGTAATGAAAAGGAGAGGCTTTAAGTCCCCAAGGCATACCGCCTATATCAGAAAAGACTGGTGTGATGCGCTGGGAATCAGTGTGCCTAAGACCAAGAAGGAACTTATATCTTATTTGTATGCTGTAAAAGAGCAAAATCCCGGAGGAGTGGATGGCGTAATTCCCTGGGCTATGGGCGGAGATGTTCATTCTGAACGTTTTTATCAGGGCTTTGTCGGTTCCTATGTGGAGAATCTTTCGGAGAGGGATGCATTCATCTATTCCGAGAGATATATGGTTGTGGCTGACGGGGCAGTAGAAGGACTGAGGGTACTAAACAAGCTCTACAATGATGGGATTATCTCTCTGGATTTTACTGCAGATTCGGATAATTCAAAATATGTTGCGGATGCAGAGGCGGGAAAGGTCGGCTTTTTGGTGGATGATTCGGCCAGCCCTTTTACTTATGTATCTATTTTGAAGGAAAAGGATCCTACTATAGAACTTGATCCGATTCTGTGTTTTGATCTTCCCGGGGGAGGGTACAGAAATGTGGCGGAGCCGGATTACGGAATGTATGTGATGGTTCCTGCTACCAGTAAGGATAAGACAGATGCGGTTGTGAAATATCTCAACTGGCTTGCAGATCCTGCTAATGCCGAGATGGTAAACTTTACACCGGATCATGAAGATACTGAATCTGGCGCAGCTATGACCATGTCAAAGGAGCATCTGTTCTCGCGCGGCTATTCCGGGACGCCAGGTGATTACTGCATAGTAAATGAACATTTTGATTTTGTTGATGACAAGGAAGCTCAGGTGTCTCTGTGGACGGAAAATTGCGGATGGGAAACACCGGACTGGTTTGAGAATTACTATGATGTATGTGTGACGGATCAGTTTACATTCCCTACCTGCAGCAGTGTGCTTGAATCCGAGGTGAAATATCAGGTTGATCTCGATGTGGCGCTGGTGGAATATGCGTATAATCTGATATGTTGTCCCACAAGTGAATTTGACAGGACACAGCATGAGGAGTACTCGAGACTGCTGGATCTTGGGCTAAAAGAAGTTCTTGATGAGAGAGCATCAAGCTATGACAGCGGTGAGCTGAGGCTTGGTAAGTGATAGAAGTTTTTGAAAATGTTTTTTGACAGTTGGAGGATATGAGAATGGCTGATATTGCAATTTTTCTTGCAGACGGATTTGAGGAGATAGAGGCTCTTACAGTGGTTGACCTGTGCAGACGAGCCGGACTTAATATTGACATGGTATCGGTTATGGAGGGGCTCTCCGTTACCGGATCCCACGGAATTGAGGTGAAAGCTGATAAGCTTTTGTCTGATGTTAAGTTTGATGCTATGGATATGTTGGTTCTTCCCGGAGGAATGCCCGGAACCACAAACCTTGAAAAGACAGAAAAGCTTATGGAACAGGTTCGCGTTTTTGATGCGGCGGGCAAGTATATCAGCGCTATATGCGCAGCACCCGGCGTGTTCGGAAGAGCAGGACTTTTAAACGGCAGGAAGGCATGTGTTTTCCCGGGACTTGAGGGAGAACTTAAAGGTGCCGATGTGCAGATGACGGAGACTACAGTCGATGGACATATTTTGACAAGCAGGGGAATGGGAACAGCTATTCCTTTCGGACTTGCTATTGTTGAGCGCTTCTGCGGCAAAGAGGCAGCAGACGAACTCGGAAAAAAGGTTGTATTCAGGCTGTAGGATTAGAATATGGGACTTGAGATTGAAAGAAAATTTACAGTTAAGAAATTGCCCGAGAATCTGGAAAAATATCCTGTACATATTATTGAACAGGGGTATCTTAGTGTTGTGCCCGCAATTAGGGTAAGACGCGAGGATGATAGATATTATATGACCTATAAAAGTTACAAGGGATTCGGAATATCCGGGCAGAACGACTCTGAAAGCGGTGCTGGTGACAATGCCGGCGTTCAAAAGGATATCGGCAAGATTGAATATAATCTCCCGCTTGATAAAGACTCATACGATCATCTTGTGGAAAAGGCAGACGGTAATGTAATCAGGAAAAAGAGGTATATTATCCCTGTAAATGAGGATGCGTTTGAAGATGGTTTTTTGAGGAGGAATTCCGAAACAAGAGAAGCATTTGAAAGCGGAGATATTAAGATCGAACTGGATGTTTTCGGAGCACCATTCGATGGCAGAATTCTGGCTGAAGTGGAGTTTCCAAGCGAAGAAGCGGCAGCAGCCTATTGTATGGCGGACTGGTTTGATGAGGATGTTACCGGTGACGTCAGATTCAGCAATGCACATATGAGTACGGAGAAGGTGCGAGACTGCTCTGAAATGGTATAATAATCGAGCGTTTGAGCTGCTTTTTACGAATTATAAATTAATATGGAAAATAAATCAGACCTGTGCTATAATCTTTAGGCGACTGTGCCGAGGTAAGTAGCACAGGTCGTTTTATATATCACAATCTGAGTTGTGTACATTAATTTGTAGCTATTTTAAATCATTCGATTTGTAGATACGGATAGTTACAACGATTTTATATGTAGTAATAGGAGGAATTACGTAAAGATGAGCGTATCAGTAGAAAAGCTCGAGAAGAGCATGGCTAAGCTTACAATCGAAGTTGCAGCTGAGAATTTCGACAAGGCAATCGACAAGGTTTACAACAAGCAGAAGAACAAGATCCAGATTCCCGGATTTCGTAAGGGTAAGGCACCCCGTCATATGATCGAGCGTATGTACGGTAAGGAAGTATTCTTCGAGGATGCTGCTAACGAGGTTATCAACGAGGAGTATCCCAAGGCTGTTGATGAGTGTGGTGAGGACGTTGTTTCCAATCCCGATATCGAAGTATCACAGCTTGAGGCAGGCAAGCCTTTCATCTTCACAGCAACTGTTGCTCTTAAGCCTGAAGTTAAGCTTGGCAAGTACAAGGGCGTTGAGGTTGAGAAGATGGATATTGACGTAACCGAGGACGAGATCAATGCTGAGATCGATCAGGAGCGTAATAGAAACGCAAGAACAATCGAGGTTACAGACCGCAAGGTTGAGGATGGCGATATCGTAACTCTTGATTTTGAGGGATTCGTTGACGGAACTGCTTTCGAGGGCGGTAAGGGCACAGATTATCCTCTTACAATCGGTTCAGGTTCTTTCATCCCCGGATTCGAGGAGCAGCTTGTAGGCTTCGAGATCGGTACAGAGGGTGAAGTTAATGTTAAGTTCCCTGAGGATTATCATTCAGAGGATCTTGCAGGAAAAGATGCTACCTTCAAGTGTACAGTTAAGGCTATCAAGACCAGAGAGCTTCCTGAGCTTAACGATGAGTTCGCAAGCGATGTTTCTGAGTTCGAGACAGTAGCTGAGTACAAGGAAGATGTTAAGAAGAAGCTTGCAGAGCGCAAGGAAAACGAAGCTAAGGCTAAGCGTGAGGATGAGGCAGTTAAGGCTGTTATCGAGGACGCTGAGATGGAGCTTCCTGAGAAGATGATCGAAACACAGCAGAGACAGATCGTTAATGACTTTGCTCAGAGACTTCAGTATCAGGGCATGAACATGAAGCAGTACATGCAGTACACAGGCAACACTGTTGATCAGATGATGGAGCAGGTTAAGCCTCAGGCTGTAGAGCGTATCCAGTCAAGACTTGTTCTTGAGGCTGTAGCTGCAGCTGAGAAGTTCGAGATCTCAGAGGATGAGATTCAGGAAGAACTTGAGAAGATGGCTAAGCAGTACAACATGGAAGCTGACAAGGTTAAGGAGCTCATGGGCGAGCGCGAGATCAAGACTCTTAAGGATGATCTTCTTGTTCAGAAGGCAGCTAAGTTCCTTGTAGAGAACGCTAAGGAAGTTGGTGCTAAGAAGACTACTAAGAAGGCAGCAGCTAAGAAGAGCGAAGATGCAGGCGAAGAGAAGCCGAAGCGTACTCGCAAGACTGCAGCTAAGAAGGACGACGATGCAGCTGAGGAGAAGCCGAAGCGCACACGTAAGACTGCAGCAAAGAAGACAGAGGAATAATTCTTTCTCTAAATAAATAAAATATTCACCTCCCTGAATTACAATATTCAGGGAGGTTTTTTGTGGGCGTATTTTACTAAGGTTGCGCAAAATGAATAAAATGGGGTATAATAATTTGGTATTATATTCTAAATATAACAGAGAGGAAGCGATTTTAATGAGTTTAATACCTTATGTCATAGAACAGACGAGCCGCGGTGAGCGCTCATACGATATTTATTCAAGACTTTTGAAGGAGCGTATTGTGTTCCTGGGTGAGGAGGTTAATTCCGTATCAGCCAGCGTTGTAGTAGCTCAGCTCCTTTTCCTCGAAGCAGAGGATCCAAGTAAGGATATTCACATGTACATCAATAGCCCCGGCGGTGAGATCACATCCGGAATGGCTATCTACGATACAATGCATTACATCAAGTGCGATGTCAGCACAATCTGCATAGGTATGGCAGCAAGTATGGGAGCATTCCTTCTTGCAGGCGGTGCTAAGGGCAAGCGTATGGCTCTTCCCAATGCGGAGATCATGATTCATCAGCCCCTCGGAGGAACTCAGGGCCAGGCAACTGAGATTGAGATTGCGGCTAAGCACATCATTCGTACAAAGGAAAAACTGAATACTCTTTTATCAGAGAATACAGGAAAGCCTTATGAGCAGATCGCAGCAGATACTGAGCGCGATAACTGGATGACAGCTCAGGAGGCTCTTGAGTATGGACTTATAGATTCAGTAATTGAATCAAGACCAAAGGAAGAAAAGGATAAGTAATTATGGCAGGTAAAAACAACGGTGAGATTCGTTGCTCATTTTGTAACAAGACACAGAACCAGGTCAAGAAGCTGATTGCAGGACCTGCAGGCGTTTACATCTGTGATGAGTGTGTAGACATCTGTGCCGATATCATTGAAGAGGAATTTGAAGATGAGCCCACGCAGCATGATGACAGGGACATTAATCTTCTTAAGCCCGTTGAGATTAAGAACTTCCTTGATGACTATGTAATCGGTCAGGACGAGGCTAAAAAGGTTCTCTCTGTAGCGGTTTATAACCACTATAAGCGTGTTATGGCTCCCAAGGCTCGGGGTGTTGATGATGAAGTTGAGCTTCAGAAGAGCAATATTATCATGGTTGGTCCCACCGGTTCGGGTAAGACCTACCTTGCACAGACACTGGCAAAGATTATAAACGTTCCTTTTGCAATTGCCGATGCTACAACTCTTACAGAGGCCGGCTATGTAGGTGAGGATGTTGAGAACATTCTCTTGAAGCTCATTCAGGCAGCTGATTATGATGTTGAGAGAGCACAGTACGGTATTGTTTATATTGATGAGATTGATAAGATAACCAAGAAGAGTGAGAACGTTTCAATCACCCGTGATGTTTCCGGTGAGGGTGTTCAGCAGGCACTTCTTAAGATAATCGAGGGTACAACAGCAAGCGTTCCTCCGCAGGGTGGACGTAAGCATCCTCATCAGGAACTTATCCAGATTGATACTTCAAATATTCTTTTCATCTGCGGTGGTGCTTTTGACGGACTTGATAAGATTGTTGAGGCCAGACTTGATCGCAATTCTATCGGTTTCAATGCAGAGATTGCAGATAAGACGGAGAGAGAGATCGGAGAAGTATTAAAAGAGGTTACTCCTCAGGATCTGACTAAGTTCGGACTTATTCCTGAATTCGTAGGACGTGTACCGATTTGTGTTACTCTTGAAGGCCTTAACAAGGAGGCACTTGTAAGAATTCTTACAGAGCCCAGAAATGCTCTTGTTAAGCAGTATCAGAAACTCTTCGATTTTGATGATGTTAAGCTCTCCTTCGAGGATGACGCTATTGATAAGATCGCAGAGATGGCTCACGAGAGGAAGACCGGTGCCAGAGGCTTAAGATCCATTATGGAAAAGGCTATGATGGATGTTATGTACGAGATTCCTTCAGATGACAACATTTCAGAGTGCGTTGTTACCGAGGAAGCAGTCAGCGGTTCTTCAAGTCCTCTGATTGTTTACAAGGATGAGGCTAAGAGACTTAAACCGGCGAAGTGATTTTTGAGGCAGAGATGCAGAGCATTTCTGCCTTTTTTAAAGAGGTTTTTTATGGTAATTAAAAATGTAAATCTTGAAACTGTAATAGGTGTTACGAGTAAGCTTCCCCAGAATGATAAACCGGAGTTTGCATTTGCGGGGAAAAGTAATGTAGGAAAATCGTCTTTGATCAACGGACTTATGAACCGCAAGCATTATGCCAGAGTGAGTCAGGAACCGGGAAAGACTCAGACAATAAACTATTACAACATTAACAATGAGTTTTATCTGGTGGATCTTCCGGGATATGGTTTTGCGAAGGTTCCGGAGTCTGTGAAAAAGCAATGGGGAAAGATGATAGAGAATTATCTGAATAAATCCCGAATGCTTAAACAGGTTTTTCTGCTGATAGACATAAGGCATGAGCCCTCGGCAAATGATAAGCTGATGTATGAATGGATTGTCTCGCAGGGTGTAAGCCCGATTATCATTGCTACTAAGTCTGATAAGATAAAGAACAGTCAGCTTGAGAAGCATCTGAATATGATTAAGACTACCCTTGGAATGCCTGAGGATGGAATGATTCTTCCTTTTTCGGCGCAGAGTAAGGCCGGAAGAGAAGAAATCTATGAGCTGATGGACAGACTCCTTGAGGAGTGCAGACCACAGGAGTCTCAGGAAGAATAAGAACAGATGAAGGAGGTCCCATATGGGATTTTTCGTAAGGCTTAAAAAGAATATTCTGGTAGATGCAATAGCGCTTATCGTGGTTGGACTGGTTCTTATATTCCTTCCCGGAACCTCACTCAATATCCTCACAAAGGTGATAGGAGCTGTGGTACTTGTCGCCGGAGTTATATCTGTGGTGACAGGACTTGCATCGAAAAATCAGAACGTACTTACAAAGAACGGTTCACTAGGATTTGGGCTTGTTATCGCTGTTGTGGGTGTTTGGATTTTGATTAATCCGGAATTTTTTGAGGCTATAATTCCCGTTATCGCCGGTGTGATCATGCTTTTTAGCGGAATCATGAATCTTGGTGAGACTCTCAGCCTTGGAAAAAACAGCTATAAAAACTGGTGGATTGCGCTTATTCTTGCGGCGCTTACTATTGCAGCAGGAGCATTCCTTGTTTTCAATCCGCTCACTATGGTTAAGTACGTGGTGCAGATAATAGGCGCAGCTCTTGCATACAACGGCGCTTCAAACCTTTGGATCATCTCAAGAATTCACAAGGTTGACAAGGTCAACAGGAAAGAGATTGTCGACGTGGAGAGCGTGGAAGTGGAGCCAAAGGCAGAGGCGAAGCAGGAAATCATAGATGTGGAAAGCAAGGATTTAGATAATTAGAGCTAATCCGTGAGAAGGAGTTATGGATAACAGAGTGGAATGGGCGAGGACCCATGATGAGCTGGTTCATGTTGTGGAACAGCTAGGGTTTCCGGGAGAACTGGGAGATCAGGTGGCAAGGCAGCTTGGAAGCCCCAAAGCTATGCAGCGTATGTTGGCGTATTTGTATAATGTGAAGCCGCAAAGCGCTGAGCTTATAGTGGACGAGATGCTGGCTATTTGCAGTGATGTGAGCAGATGGAAAGATAAGAAAGCCAGTGAGGAAGCCAATGCCAGATATAATGAAATTCTCTACTACGGACTTGGAGATGGTGAGTAAAACCTGTAAGACAACAATTGTTTGTCTTGCAGGTTTTTTTGATGTTATTGTAATTGTTTTTTTATAGTGCATTAATATTCATTTTATTCTTCATTGTTACAATTATTATTGGAGAATTGGGATTTTCTAACCTTGTTGACGTTTTTATTTGACGATAGATGCATTCCGGAAAGGATAAAATGGCATGAAGTCAATACGAACAAAAATTACTCTGCTGACGGTGTGTACCATTGTCATTGCAGTTATTATAGTTGCCGCAATTGCTGTTTGCTCAATCAATAAACTGGGCAACAGCGATGCGGATGAAATGCTGTTGCACCTCTGTGAGGCCGGACAGAAGAATCTGAATGCGTATTTTGACAGTGCAGAGCATTCAGTGACCAAGATTGCAGATATTGTTGAAGAGGATCTTGAGAGAACTTCGGATGATCAGCTAGGGGATCATATTGAACGTATGCGCACCGCCTTCGAGAAGGTTATGTATCAGACAAATGGCGTTTTAACATATTACTACAGGATTGACCCTGCAGTATCGAAAAAGATCAAAGGGTTCTGGTATTCAAATCCTGACGGAGAGGGATTTAGAGAACACGAGATGATTGACATGACTCTCTATGATACCAACGATACCAGTGAGCTTCCGTGGTTCACTGTTCCGAAGGTTACCGGAGAACCGGTGTGGATTTCTCCCTACATCACCGACATCGATGAGGCGCGAGTCATTTCCTACAATGTTCCTGTTTATTGGAAAAACGAGTTCATCGGCGTTATAGGGGCTGAGATTGACTACTCACTTATGTCTTCAGAGGTAAGAAATATTACATTGTATGACAATGGGTATGCCTTTATCACAGATGAAGCAGGTAATCTGATATACCATCCGCATATTGATGCTACCATACTGACGGATATGAGCAGACCGGATGTTCCGCCGGAGCTTCTGACAGCAGAAAGACATTATCATTATACAGTCGACGGAAAAGAAAAGATGGGCTTATGGCTACCGCTGGATAACGGGATGCGACTGCATGTAACGGTACCTACATCTGAAATCAACAGAACACTTAGAAAAATGGTAGTGCAGATAATGATTGCTTCCGTTTTTCTGCTGATTGTTCTAAGTCACATTAATCGCAGGTTTGCACTGCGTCTTACTAAACCGCTCAATGATCTTACAAAAGCCACTGAACAGATAAATAGCGGAAATTACGACGTTGAACTTAATTACAGCGGAGATGATGAGGTCGGCATCCTTACAAAGACCTTTTCTAATCTGGCAAAGAACCTTCAGACTGAAATTCATGCACTTGCTGAATCTGAGCAGGTAAGCCGGGCAAAGTCTTCATTCCTGTCCAATATGAGTCATGAGATTAGGACTCCTATTACGACTGTTCTTGGAATGAATGAGATTATCAGTAGAGAAACAAATGACGAGACCATACTCGGGTATTGCGATAACATTCGCATAGCAGGGAACAATCTTCTGGGAATAATTAACGACATCCTCGATTTTTCCAAGATTGAAGCAGGCAAAATGGAACTCGTTCCAGCATCCTATTCTCTGAAAGACCTTATCGGAGATTTATATTCTATGCTGCAGATAAGGGCCGGTGATAAGGGTCTGAGCCTGCGGCTGGATGTAGATCCGCATCTTCCGAAAGAGCTTGTCGGTGATGCGCTTCGTATCAAGCAGGTAATCACCAATCTGCTGACCAATGCCATAAAGTATACGGAGAAAGGCTCTGTGACATTTAAGGTATCTCTTAAGGAAAAAGATGAAAAGAAAGCAACGATATATGTTGCGGTTATCGATACCGGTATTGGAATTAAAGAGGAGGAGATGTACAAGCTCTTTGAAAAGTTTGACAGGCTTGATACAAAAAGAACAAAGACGATAGAAGGAACCGGTCTGGGGCTCGCCATTACAAGAAAGCTTCTTGTGATGATGGGAACCGATATCGATGTTAAAAGCACCTATAATGTGGGATCGACGTTCTCATTTAATCTTGAGCAGGAGATTTCGGATCCTGCTGAAATAGGACAGCTTGATGAGAAAACGGTATCCATCAAAGATCATATGCGCCTTCAAAGCTTTTCATTTGTTGCTCCGGACAGTCATATCCTGATCGTGGATGATACACAAATGAATCTGGAAGTAATCAAGGGACTCCTTAAGCCGACGCAGATACAGATTACTACAGCGATCAGCGGAGCAGAATGCATTGAATTGTTCAGTGCTAATTCCTATGATCTGGTATTCCTGGATTACAGAATGCCGAATATGAACGGAGTGGAGACTCTGAACATCCTGAAGGAGAAGGAGCCGGAGAAGGTAGCTAATACCCCGATTATCTCGCTTACTGCGAATGCAATTCAGGGAGACCGGGAACGTATGATAGCAGCAGGTTTTACAGATTATCTGACTAAGCCTGTGAATATCGCAGACATGGATGATGTACTTCTAAAATATCTGCCGGAAAATTTGATCTCCCAGGCGACCGGTGATGAGGCTGAGGCCGAGGATCCTTACGAGGGTATTCCGGAGGAGGCATTTGCATGTTCCTGGCTTGATCCGAAGGAAGGCGTTGAATATTGCGGAAGCGGACCTATGTACATGGACGCACTTGAGTTTTTTGCTAATGCGACAGAGAGAAATGCTAGCGTAATTGAGAAAAGCCTTGCCGATGGGGATATAGAACTGTATACAACCAAGGTTCATGCATTAAAGAGCTCTTCTCTATCCATTGGTATGAAAGATTTTTCTGCAAGGGCAAAAGCGCTTGAACTGGCAGGAAAAAGTAATGATATAGAAACAATTAAACGCGATACACCTGATTTTCTTAAGTCTTACCGTGAGTTCCGGGAGGACTTGTTGGCTATAGTGGAAAAAGCGGCGAAGTAGTGATTTTTCGCAGAAAGGTGTGGAAAATGACAAAACACAAAATTATGAAACCGGTATACCTGTTGACAGCATTTTTTCTAATGGGTTCTCTGTTGTCCGGATGTGCGACAGCACCGGGGAGCACGTCAGGAAAAAACAGTGCGGAAAATGCCGAGCCGGACGTATCTGAGTTTGTAGTTGCTATCGAAGAAGAGCCGGATACAGTGGATTTTCAGTGCACGTCCATTCACTACACAGTTGCACAGAATGTATTCGACCGTCTGGTAGAGATGGAAAACAATGCCCATGGAAGCGCGGTTGTTCTGCCATCTCTGGCAAAGGACTGGGAAGTGTCTGATGACGGTATGACCTACACATTTCACCTTCGCGAGGGTGTAACCTTCAGTAACGGATCACCGCTTACGGCTTCGGATGTGCTGTATTCATTTACCCGTCTTCTGACTCATCCTGATTCCTGCAATCAGGATATCATTGATAATATTGTAGGTGCCGCTAAATTAGAAGCCGGTGAGACTGATCAGCTGGAAGGCTTTAAGATTTTGGGAGATCTTGATTTTTCCATTACTTTAGAGGAACCTTTTGCGGCATTTTTGCCATGCCTATCCATGCCCGGTGCATCTATTATGGATGAAGCGACAACTGTTGAGGCAGGGGACCGTTTTGGGACGGAGCCCGAATGGACAGTCGGAACCGGCTCCTTCGTTCTATGGAAATGGAATAAGGGAGAAGGTATGCTGCTCAAAGCAAATAAGAATTGCTGGAACGGAGTACCTAAGTGCGAAGGACTGGATCTGAGATTCCTGTCAGAGGCAGAAGATATTGAGGCATTATTTGAAAAGGGTGAACTGGATATCCTGGATCTGGATGGCCTTGGCAGCGATGCTGATAAATATCTGAATGATAGTTCGTATAAGGATCGTTTGTTCCGCGCACATCCGGTAGGTATCACTTATATCGCGCTTAATGAGTCCATAGAACCTTTAAATAATGTGGCTGTACGTAAGGCACTGCAGATGGCGCTGGACAGACAGGCACTTCTGGACAGCAGCAGGAATGGAAGGGGAGAGATTGAGCAGGGAATATTCCCTCATGGCCTTAGCGGTTACAATGAGGATCTTCCCGAGATTGCCTATGATCCTGATGAAGCGGCGGCGCTCCTTGCTGATGCTGGGTATGGGGACGGATTTGAAATGACAATCAGCGTCAAATCTTCTGTAGCCGACTGGGAAAAGTCTATGATGGAATCAGTAGCATCCATGTGGGAAAAGATAGGAGTTAAAGCTACTGTGGAGGTAATCGATGACTCCGAATGGATGACCCTTCGAAAGAGCGGACAGCTTACCTGCTACGAGGCAACCTGGACAGCAGATTTTAACGATCCCGATAATTTCATTTATACATTTTTCGGAAATAAGGAGAACACAACCTTCAGGAGTCTTTGCTACCCGCGTGAGGACATCATGAAACGGGTTACCGATGCCCGTGCCATTACGGATAAGGATGAGCGCATCAAGGAATACAGAGACTTGGAGAAGACGATTATTCAGGATGAAGCTGCGTGGATACCGCTGTTTTCACGAATCCGATACTATGTGAAGAGTGAAAAGCTGGATGGCATTAAGGCATCCTGGAATGGCTCAGTGAAGAATAATTATAGAAACATGTCGAAAAAGTTAAAGACTATATATTGACCATGACATCACTTCGATGAACCGGAAAGAATTATTAGCACTCTCTATTGACGAGTGCTAATAATCGTGTTATAACAGTTGTAGAACAGAATATAATACAAAATTTCAGTCAGGAAGAACTACTAACCGGTAAAAGAGGTGATAGTTATGAAGATAGACAGATTTACACAAAAATCAATTGAGGCTGTCCAGAACATGGAGAAGGTTGCGGTTGACTACGGCAATCAGGAAATCGAGCAGGAGCATCTTTTATACAGCCTGCTGACCATAGAGGATAGCATTATTCCGAAACTCATTGAGAAGATGGGTATCGATAATAAGGTGTTCCTGTCAAGGGTTGATGAAGCTCTGAAAAAGAGAACCAAGGTGCAGGGAGGAAGCCCGTATGTGGGTGCCGGCCTTAATAAGGTTCTCCTTAAGAGTGAGGATGAGATGAAGGCGATGGGCGATGAATATGTGTCAGTTGAGCACATATTCCTTGCGATGCTTCACTATCCTAACAAAGAGATTATCAATATATTCCAGGCATTCGGAATCGACAGGAACAGATTCCTTAAGGCACTGTCCGAGGTGAGAGGTAATCAGAAGGTGACCTCCGATAATCCTGAGGCCACCTACGATACGCTTGAAAAATACGGAACAGAGCTTGTGGCCAAGGCAAAGGCGCAGAAGCTTGAGCCCGTTATCGGAAGAGACGCCGAGATAAGAAATGTCGTAAGAATTTTGTCCAGAAAGACCAAGAACAATCCTGTTCTCATCGGTGAGCCCGGTGTAGGTAAGACGGCGGTGGTTGAGGCGCTTGCGCAGAGAATTGCGGAGGGCGACGTGCCTGAGAACCTGAAGGATAAGAAAATCTTTTCGCTGGATATGGGTTCACTTGTTGCGGGCGCCAAGTACCGCGGTGAGTTCGAGGAGAGACTTAAGGCAGTTCTACAGGACGTCAAGGAATCCGACGGCGAGATAATTCTTTTCATAGATGAGCTTCATACAATAGTGGGTGCGGGAAAAACAGATGGCGCGCTTGATGCGGGCAATATGCTTAAGCCCATGCTTGCAAGAGGCGAACTTCACTGTATCGGTGCGACAACGCTTAATGAATACAGACAGTACATTGAGAAGGATGCTGCTCTTGAGAGACGTTTCCAGCCTGTAATGGTTTCGGAGCCTACAGTTGAAGATACCATAAGCATCCTCAGAGGACTTAAGGACCGCTATGAGGTTTATCACGGTGTTAAGATCATGGACTCAGCGCTCGTTAGTGCAGCGACACTCAGTAACAGATATATCTCCGACAGATTCCTTCCCGATAAGGCAATCGACCTGGTGGATGAGGCCTGTGCACTTATTAAGACCGAGATGGATTCTATGCCTGCAGAGCTTGATGAGATGAACAGGAAGATCATGCAGATGCAGATCGAGGAGACTGCTCTGAAAAAAGAGGATGATTCCTTAAGTAAGGAGAGGCTCGAAAATCTTCAAAAAGAACTGGCAGAATTAAAGGACAGTTTTGATAATCAGAAGGCACAGTGGACCAATGAGAAAGAAGCTGTGGACAGGCTTGCGGTAATTCGTGAAGAGATTGAGTCTGCAAACAGTGAACTTCAGATTGCCCAGAGAAGAGGTGATTTTGAGAAGGCCAGTGAACTTCAGTACGGCAGAATTCCCGAACTTAAGAAACAGCTCGAAGAGGAGGAACAGAAGGTTGGATCGAAGGACATGTCTCTTGTCCATGAGAGAGTATCCGATGAAGAGATAGCCCGGATTATTTCAAGATGGACAGGCATTCCTGTTGCCAAGCTGACTGAGAGTGAGAGAAATAAGACTCTTCACCTTGAGGATGAACTTCATAAGAGAGTCATCGGACAGGATGAAGCTGTGACCAAGGTTTCCGAAGCTATCATGCGTTCGAAGGCAGGTATCAAGGATCCCGGCAAACCGATCGGCTCGTTTATGTTCCTCGGACCCACAGGTGTAGGTAAGACGGAATTGGCTAAGAGCCTTGCGGCTTCGCTTTTCGATGATGAGAACAATATCGTCAGAATTGATATGAGTGAGTACATGGAGAAGTTCAGCGTGTCCAGGCTAATCGGAGCACCTCCCGGATATGTGGGATATGAGGAAGGCGGTCAGCTCACCGAGGCGGTTCGCAGGAAGCCCTATGCGGTTGTACTTTTTGATGAAGTGGAAAAAGCGCACCCCGATGTATTCAATGTACTTCTGCAGATACTTGATGATGGACGTGTTACTGATTCTCAGGGAAGGACTGTGGACTTTAAGAATACAATTCTCATCATGACTTCCAATATCGGTGCGCCATACCTTCTTGACGGAATTCAGGAGGATGGCAGCATCAGCAAGGAAGCAGAGGACCTTACAATGAACGAGCTGCATGCGCGCTTCAGACCGGAGTTCCTTAACAGACTTGATGAGATGATCCTGTTTAAGCCGCTGACCAAGGACAATATCAGCGGAATCGTTAAACTGATCGTTGACGATCTTAACAGGAGACTTTCGGACAGAGAGATTAGCATTCGTCTTACACCTGCAGCTGAGCAGTTTGTTGCGGACAATGCCTATGATGCAAATTACGGTGCAAGACCTGTTAAGAGATTTGTGCAAAAGCATGTTGAAACTCTCTCCGCAAAGCTTATACTTGAAGATAAGGTTATGCCACACGATGTAATTGAAATCGATGTGGAAGATGATGCGCTTGTCGCACGTGCAATAAAAGTTTGATAAATATTATTGCCTTCTCCGAGGGGGCGCTCGACGTCCGGGGGACGTCGGTTTAGCGCGGACCGAAGCGGAGCGAAGACAGGTGGCGCGAAGCGCCGGATGAGGGGGCCGCATGATACCGAAAGATCCAATAATGCTACTTAGTTACATAAATACCCAGCTCAGGGACAATTACAGCAGTCTCGACGCACTTGCGGAAGGGCTTGATATAGGAAAAGATGAGCTGGATGGGATTGTAGCAAAACTTAATGGGATTGGATATGTTTATAATCCGGATTCCAATAAGTTTGCCTGAAATTTTATTTATAAAAAAACCGCATGAATTCAAGGTTTATTACGTATTGAGTAAGAGGATGTCAAATATTGGCATCCTCTTTTCATATATTGCGAATTTGTTGACAAAATGTGATAAAGGCAAGCGCACTTTCTGGTAAGCGTTTGGGCAATATTTCCCCTTATAATTAATCAACTTGCTGTGTAATATAGGGGGATTGCACAACGTCGACAAAATTTTAAAGGAGGATGTGTAAGGTATGCACAAAAAGTATTGGGGTATGTCATCTGTTTTGATGGCAGCAGTCCTCGCTGTATCATCTGTCAATGTAAGTACGCTACCGGTTAATGCGGCTACAGAAGAAGCAGTAGTACAGGCGGAAGAGACTACTGGATCTGAGCAGGAGACAGCAGAGAAAGCTGAGTCTGAAACAAAAGAGGAAGTAAAAGAGGCAGCGGTAGAAACCAAAGAAGAAACCAAAGCTGAAGCTCCCGAAGAGAAGAAGGAAGAGGCAGCTGAGGAAAAAGTGGAAGAACCCAAGGTTGAAGAAACCAAGGCTGAAGAACCCAAGGCTGAAGAAACCAAGGCTGAAGAAACCAAGGCTAATGAGAGCGAAACTGTTGGAACAGCAGAGGAGACTAAGGAAGCAGCCGAAGAGGCCGCACCTGCAGCTGCCGAGGAGGAAGCTGAAACTGAAGGACTTGAATTCAGAGGCAGATGGAATCCGAATGATGTTGTAAAAGGAAAACTTACATTCTCAGAGATATATCAGGAGTATGTTTATGATCTCGGAGAAGAGATTCCTACAGATGAGATTGAGAAGATTTCTGTAAAGGTAAAAGATCAGGGTGGAAACCTTTGCATTAAGTTTTATGCTTCACTTAGTCAGCAAGAAGAAGATTTCCATGAATACAACTGCAGCGGAAAGGATGAGTATTCCTTTACTCCAAACTATGACGGAGCAGTAAGATACGTTGCTGTTATGAGTAACGATAATGCCGACGTGTATCCTTTGAGCGTCACAGTTACAGACATATCTGTTGAGCGTAAGAATGCTGCAGGATCAGAGGAAAATACTGAAGCTCCGGTATTTATGGGCAGATGGGATCAGAGCATCTCAGCACAGGGAACACTTACATTCAACGCTCAGTATGAGGAGTTCGTTTATGATCTGGGAGAGGATATCCCTACAGATCAGGTAGATAAGATCTCGGTTAAAGTTAAGGATCAGGGTGACAACCTTTGCATCAAGCTATACTCCGAACTGTCAGAAGCCGGCGAGAAATTCCAGGACTATAACGCAAACGGCAGTAGCGAGTATTCATATACCCCTGACTTTGATGGTACTGTAAGATATGTTGGTATCATGTCCATGGCTGAGGGTAACTATCCTTACAGCGTGACCGTCACAAGCATCAAGGTAAATAAAAAGGATGGATCATCTTCCGAGAAGAATGAATACGAAGAGACAATCGTTTTCGAAGGTGATGATCTTAAGTTCAGCAATAAGAATACAGGCGAGGATGTTGAGGGACAAACTCTTTCATACGCTGAACAGTGGAATGAATATTGGATGTCCATTGGCAAGACCTATGCAATAGATGATATCAAGGAAATAAAGTTCTATTTCACTGAAGCAACAAATATTCTTTGCTTTAAGTTATATGATGAGCAGGATACTGAGGTAACTCAGGTTTACGGACAGAGTGGACAGAGCACATATACTTATCGCCCTTCTTCAACAGGAGATGCATGCAGAATTGCTATCATGGCTATGAATAACCAGGATGAGGCATTCCCGTTTGATGTTACAGTGAAAAAGATAGAACTTACAGTTGATAACACACCTGAAGCACTTCGTCCCAAGAAGGAAGTTGAGCAGGATATCGTGGATCTTCGCGATCCCGTAACAGCTCTTATGGGTGATGATTTCATCATCGGTACAGCAGCAAGTTATGATGAGTTCCGTGATCCTCTTGATATGGAGCTTGCAACAAAGCATTTCAATGGCGTAACACTTGGTAATGAGCTTAAGCCTGAGTCAATGCTTAAGGCAAATGCAGAGATCACGACAAAAGTTCTTGATGGCGAGGAGATTGCATTCCCGGTACTTGATTTCTCATTACCTGAGAGTCGTCTCGACTTCTTTGTTGACTGGAATGAACAGCATCCCGAGAAGCCGATCAAGATCAGAGGCCACGTTCTTGTATGGCACTCACAGACACCGGATTTCTTCTTCCGTGAGGATTATGATACTTCAAAGCCTTATGTAACACCTGAGGTTATGAACAAGCGTCTCGAGGTATACATCAGAGAAGTTGCTGAGCACTTCACAGGTGAGGGCAGCAAATATGCAGGAATGTTCTATGGCTGGGATGTTGTTAATGAGGCAGTCAGTGACGGAACAGGTACATACAGAAATGCAAGCGAGAACTCAACATGGTGGAGGGTATATGAGTCACCCGAGTTCATCAACAATGCATTCGTATATGCAAACAAATATATGCCTGCAGATGTTGACCTCTTCTACAACGACTACAACGAGACAGTTACTAACAAGATGGAAGGTATCTGCAAGCTTATCGAAAATGTTAAGGCTACACCCGGCGCAAGAATCGACGGTATGGGCATGCAGGCTCATTATCAGGTTGCAGCTAACTCTCCTACAATGGAGCAGTTCAAGATTGCTGCAAGAAGATATGCAGAACTCGTTGATCAGGTTCAGGTTACCGAGCTTGACTTCAAAGGAGCTGCAAGTGCAACGGACGAGAAGCTCGCTGAGAGATACAAAGCAGTTTATGACACAATCAGAAGACTTAGAAATGAAGGCGTGAACTTCACAGGTATGACTATCTGGGGAATCACAGATAAGCATTCATGGCTCCAGACAGCAAACAACAACGGTGGCGGATCAAACGGAAGCTCAAGACAGTATCCTCTTCTGTTCGATGATAACTACCATGCAAAGAATGCGTTCTATGCTCTTGCCGAAGCAGGTGAGCTTGAGCCCGAGATCAGAAGCATTACTCTTGTGCAGAAAGTAAATGATGACTTCTCAGTAGGAGAATCTTACAAGGTTACAGGCGACGATTTCGATGCTACATTTATTCCTGTTTGGGATGAGAACGGGATTACTGTAAAGGTAACCGTAAACGACTCAACAGTGAATGAAACAGATGGCTTCATGGTTCTGGCAGATGACGGAACAGGAGAACTCAAATTTGTAAATGTTACAAGAGAAGAGGCAAAAGTAACAGATACAGGTTATGAGGCAGTAGTAAATCTTGAGGTTGATCAGGAAGCACTTGAAACAAATAAAGTAAAGATGGATTTTGTTGCATCAGATAAATGCAATGCAGTTGTATTTGGTGATACAACTCTGGTTAAGGCACTTGATGAACTTCCGAATCCCAGCGATCTGAATAAGCTCGATACCAAGTATTTCGCAGTAACAGTAGTTAAGCCTCTTCTTGCAGTTGCAAGCGGCAGCGTAGTAGTTGACGGTAAGGTTGATGATGCATGGAATGATGTTAAAGCAGTTCCGCTTACAATTAACCTTGGTTCAGAGGTAGAGGCATCAGCTAAGCTCCTTTGGGATTCTAAGTATCTCTATGTTCTTGCAGATGTTAAGGACGCAGTTTTAAACAAGGATTCATCTGATGAGTACCAGCAGGATTCACTTGAAGTATTCATCGATGAGAACAATGCAAAGACAAGTTCATATCAGGATGATGACAAGCAGTACAGAATTAACTATCTGAACGAGCACAGCTTCAACGGCACAAAGTGTATTGAGGATAATGTAAAGTCTGCGGCAGTTCTTACAGAGGGTGGCTATCAGATCGAAGCAGCATTCAAGTGGACAGACATCACACCTAAGACAGGTGCTCAGGTTGGTCTTGAACTTCAGATCAACGATGCTAACGCATCAGGAAAGAGAAGCGGAACACTCAGCTGGGCAGATAACACAGGTAACGGTTGGTCTTCAACAGAGGTATTTGGAACTATCGTTCTTACAGGTGAGGCAGTTGATCCTGTAGAAGAGCCTGCTACAGAAGAGCCCGCTACACAGGAGCCTGCTGTAGAGGAACCTGCAGAAACACCTTCCGAGCAGACGGAGGAAAAAACTGAGGAGAAGACTGAAGAGAAGACAAAGCCCGCAGAGGAGAAAGCATCTTCAGTAGAAACAAAGGAAGAAGCAAAGACTGCTACAGCTACTACTCCTGCAGAAAGTGTTAAGGAGAAGGAAGAGAATACTCTTAAGGTTAAGGGTAAGACAGTAGCCATCAAGGCTTCTAAGGTTAGCAAAAAGACTCAGAAGATAAAGATTTCCAAACTGGTTAAAGTCAGCAAGGCAAAGGGCGATGTAACCTATACAAAGGTAAGTGGTAACAAGAACATTAAGATCGACAGTGAGACAGGTAAGGTAACTGTTAAGAAGGGTCTTAAGAAGGGCACTTATAAGGTTAAGGTTGCAGTTAAGGCAGCCGGCGACGATACACACAAGGAAGCTACAACAGAAGTGACCTTCAAGATTAAGGTTAAATAACCAATAACTTGATATTGCTATTAATTAGTAATTTAAAGCTAATTTAAGTATCCCTTTCTGCCCCGGATGAGAGCGCTCTCATCCGGGGCCTTTGTTTATCTTATTTTATTGCGATACAAAACCACATGAAGTATAATATATAGTGTATAAGTACAAGTTATAGTAGGTCGGGGAGCTATTTTTCGTGGTACCTTCAATTGATATTCATTGTCATATATTGCCCGGTGTGGATGATGGATCTCCTGATATGGAGACCAGTCTTGCAATGCTGAAAACCGCTTATTCAGAGGGCACTAAGGGCATGATACTGACTCCGCATCATAAGCCGATGCATCACAATGTAAGCCCGGAACATCTTCCGATATATACGGGTGAGCTTATGGAGAGAGCACATCAGGCAGGTATCAACGTTCAGCTTTTTCCCGGAAATGAGATATACTACAGTGATCAGACGCTCAGAGAGCTCGAGAGTGGAAGAGCATCAACTCTTGCCCAGTCGGATTATGTACTTATAGAGTTTCATCCAACAGATATGTATAAGACTATACATAATGCCCTGTACGCAGTTCAGTCAGCAGGATACATGCCGATTCTTGCGCATGTTGAACGCTATGCGGATATGGCTAAGCATGTGAAGTATGTGGATGAACTGTTAGATATGGGAATATATATACAGGTTAATGCTAATAGCGTAATGGGAAAATATGGCCTTGGAATAAGGCATTTTACCAGAGAGTTATTAAAACAACAGATGGTTCATTTTGTTGCAACCGATGCACATGACAATGGTTCGCGGGCGCCGCACCTCCTGGATTGTCGGGATTATGTGGAGGGGAAGCTCGGCGAAGATTATGCGCTTAAGATTTTTCATGATAATGCCATGAAAGTGCTAAGAAATGAAGTTATCTGACAAACAAATTTGATCCTTTAACCGATTTTTAGGGAAGGATTATTTACTTGATTCTGTGACCGGACGAATGAGGGGCGTATGGGAAAAGATGATGTAATTGAAATTAATCTGGGGGAATTGTTCGCAGTCTTACTTGGAAGAGCATGGCTCATCCTGAGTGCGGGAGTGTTCTTTGCGCTCCTTTGTCTATTTGTCAGTAAATTCGTACTGACTCCATTGTATTCCTCAACTACAAAAATATACATATTGAACAAGGAAGAAGGCGCGACCGTAACCTATTCGGACGTGCAGATATCCACGCAGCTGACGCAGGATTATGCACAGCTGATAAAAAGTCGCTATGTGCTTGAAGAGGTTATTCAGACACTCAGACTCGACATGGATTACGACGAGCTGAGCAATCTCGTATCCATCAGCACTCCTGATGATACGCGTATTGTAGCAATCACTGTCAGGGACTCCGATCCTATGATGGCGATGAAGGAAGCCAACTGCGTGCGTGAGGTTGCTTCAAAACACATTCAGAACGTTATGGATATCGATGCCATTAACATAGCAGAGCTTGCAAACATGCCGACTGAAAAGTACAGCCCCAGTGCAAAGAGGTGGACTATGATCGGCGGCGTTGCAGCTGTTGTTGTGGTATCCGTAGTTATCATTCTCAATTACCTTATGGATGACACTATAAAATCAAGTGATGACGTAGAGGCATACCTGGGACTCAGCACCCTTGCCATGATACCTGCGATATCCGATGAGCAGAACAATAAGAAAAAGAGAAAATCAAAATCAAGTAAGACGTAATAGCTACCTTTCTGGAAAAGGTGGTATGTAGAAAATTATTTATGCCTTCTCCTGTGGAGAAGGTGGCGCGCAGCGCCGGATGAGGGGTAACATGCAGCAAACCACATTACATTTCAGCGAATCCGAAAATAATTACCAGATAAAGGAAGCCTACAAAACTCTTCGAAGTAACGTTGAGTTCAGCGGGCAGGATGTGCGCGCAGTCTCGGTGACCAGCTGCACACCCGGCGAGGGCAAATCCAGTGTATCCATGGCACTTGCGAGAGCCTTTGCGGAGGCAGGAAAGAAGACGGTTCTTGTGGATGCGGACATGAGAAAATCTGTAATGGTAGGCCGCTATAAGACAGGCTCCGTAAGACTTGGTCTTACGCATTGTCTTGTGGGCCGCGAGAAGCTCTCCAATGTTATATGCGAGACCGATACTCCGAACCTTTATGTTATTTTTTCTGGACCTATTCCGCCCAATCCCAGTGAGCTTCTTGGAGGTCAGATTTTCAGCAAGATTCTCGATAACATGAAGAATGTTTTCGACTATATAATAATCGACACTCCTCCTCTTGGAAGTGTTATTGATGCAGCCGTTATCGCGAAGCAGTGTGACGGCACAATAATGGTTATTGAGGATAATGCCATAAGCTACCGCTTTGCTCAGAAGGTAAAAAGTCAGCTTGATAAAGCGGGTGCCAAGGTTATAGGTGCAGTGCTCAATAAGGTTGATATGACCGGCGGCGTTTACGGTCATTATGGCAGATATTACGGCAGATATTATGGCAAGTATTACGGGAAATATTACGGAAAAAATGATTCATACAGTGATGGCAGTATGACCGGAGGAAAGCCGGGAAGAATCATGCAGCCGCAGGTAAAGTCAGAGAGACCTGCACCTTCAAGTGCAGCGGCCAAGGGCAATCTTGATGAACTTGATTACATTGAAGGCGTAGTCAGAAAGGATTGAGGAACTATAAGTGAAAAGTAATATACTTGCATTCTTTTTCACAATAGGAAGTATAGTGATGGCTGTTTTCATAGTCTGGTTTTACAACATGACTGATAGAATTCAGCCTGAGATGAGGTTCTCCTCATATGAGCTCACTTACGATGAAAATACGAAGGAAGCAGATCTTCTTAACGGAGTGGTAGCTTATGATGCTATTGACGGGGACATCACAGACAGGATAGTTGTTGAGAAGACAATTCTGAACGAAGAGCAGGAAACTGCTGTTGTTTACTATGCTGTGAGTGATAAGTCCGGTAATGTGACTAAACAGTCCAGAGTTTTTCCGGCAAATATCGACAGTATTAAAAGTAACGGCAATGTGCTGTTTTCAAGCGACCAGAGCTACAACGCTTATCCGGAGGGTGTAGTAACAGACGGATTTAACACAGAGGGATTTGGAACGGGAGAATCAGAAACCGTAGGTAATTAATTATGAGTGGGCATGAAAGAAGAAAAAATGGATTAAATAAATTCCTGCTTATATGGTGTATAGTGGTCACACTGATTTTGGTGGGCCTTGGAGCTTTTCAGGCTACAAGGGTCATTGGTAAGTCCGGCCTTTTTTCAAAAAATGCTGTAAGTGCGCCTGTAACTAAGAGCACTGAGGTGCTGACCCAGGCAGAGAGTGCCATGAAATGGGAGGACGACTGGGTAAAGCATAACGGCGAAATATACGATTATAACGATGATATAATGACATTTCTTGTGATGGGAATTGACAAGAAGGACGAGGAGGTCAGCCCTGTGTACGGCGAGATAAACGGCGGTCAGGCAGATGCACTTTTTCTTATTGTTTTCAATCCTCATGATAAAACGACCAAGGTCATCGGTATTAACAGAAATACCATGACGGATATTGAAATGTACGATGAATATGGCAATTTTGTAAACACGATAAAGGCACAGATTGCGCTTCAGCACGGCTTCGGAGATGGCGTTGAAGGTTCCTGTGAGCTCCAGAAGAGAGCTGTGAGCGATCTGTTTTACAAACTGCCCATACATGGTTATGCGGCTATCAATATGAGTGCAATCACTACGATAAATGATGCTGTCGGAGGTGTGGATGTGACGCCCACAGCTGATTTCGAGAGCGGTGATTACAACTTTAAAGCGGGAGAAACCGTTCATCTTGACGGTGAAGCCGCTTTTGCTTTTTTGCGTGGAAGAAATATGGCTCAGATAGGATCAGCAGACAGAAGACTTGAGAGACAAAAAATATATCTGACAGCATTTATTTCACAGGTTATTGATAGGGCGGAGAGTCAGCCTACGCTCGCAGTGGATATTTACAAAGAAATAAGCAAGCAAATGGTAACAGATGTTTCGGCTGATCAGCTGTCCTATATAGCATCCACTGTTTCCGGATATAAGTTTGATGCTGACAGCCTGCTGCTTCTTAAAGGTGAAACGAGACTTGGAGATGAGTTCGAAGAGTTCTATCCGGACGAGGATGCTAAATACGAGATGTTTCTAGATGTTTTTTATGAAAAAATCGATGTGCAGGGGTAAAGGAAACTAAACAATGAACCGATATAAAGAATGGACAGTTTATAAGTTGCTTGAAAAAGGGGGACTATTTCTGATTGGTATGAGTGTGGCGGCTGTTCTTGCGTCATGCGGTAATCAGACTGAAACCGAAGAGGAAAAAACAAAGAAATCTCAGGAACTTATTGATCAGAATCCTGATATTTTCGGATGGCTTGTCGTACCTGATACGAATATTGATTATCCGATCGCCCAGAGTCTTGATGGTGACGACACTTATTACAAGACTCATGATATCACCGGAACGAAGGAGAGTGAAAAGGGCGGGATTTATATTGAGTCGGTCAACATGAATGACATGTGCGATTTTAACACCGTGATATACGGATCCACCACGAAGGACGGGGATATGTTCTCGGAGCTCTGGAATTTCGCGGATGAAGACTTTTTTAACAGCCACGAGACATTCATGATTGCCATCGCGGATAACATACTGACATACGAAGTCTGGACAGCCTACGCGAGAGATAATAATGATGTGATGCATCAGTATGATTTCACGGAAGCAGAGGGCTGTCAGCAGTACCTTGATGATATGAAGAAGGATTGGACCTCAGCCACTAACATTCGAAGCGAATGGGAACAGGGGGCGACACCTGACAATTTCCTTGTGAGTCTTGTGACCGTAGATCCTGAGCATCCGGATAAACAGTGGGTGGTCGTAGGGTGCCTTATAGATGATCAAAACGGCACTATTGACAGGAATGATGAGATACCGGATGTAGGTGATACGCAGACACCTGAGCTGCCATCCGATTAATCGTAATTAAGTAAAAATAAAGCTAGTGTTCATGCAGAGTTTATAGTTTTTTAAGTAGTATATTAGTCGTATTTTTGATAATATTAATTTAGGTTATCTTATGAGTATCATACGCTGAAAGGCGTAGAAAGGGGAACTGTTATGAAAAAGATAATGGCTTTATTGTTGGCGGGAGCAATGATTATGTCAACCCCGATATTAGCAGGGGCTACTGTTATCAGATCACCCAGAGCTGAAGAAGCTTACCAGCGCGGTCTGGCAGAAGGCAAATATCAGGAAGCAAAAGCACATGGTGAATATCTTGAGAGAGAAATCGCTGACCTCAAAGCGCAGGTGCAGAACCTTTACAATAAAGTTATTGAGCTTGCAAATAAAAAGACCAACGTAGAAGTAAAGGTTACGGTTAAAAACGGCAAAGCATCAAAACCGAAGGTGGTTGTTAAGAATAACACAGTTGGAAGCGGTTATTCACCGGCATCAGAGCCTTTTGTAAATACAGTTCTTAAAGCCCCGGGACTTGATTGCCCGATCCCTGTAGGACAGGGTGGAAAGCTCGTTATCTGCGGAGTTAAGACCAGAGCAACTTTCGTTATGAGAGAGACCACATCTGCCAAGGTTGATTCCGCAAAGATCCTTGCAGCACAGATCGGTGGATCGGTTAAGAACGTGGTTGAGACCTACGCACCCGGTGTTCGTTTCAGTACAGCACAGGTTGATTTCAAGGTTTACGGTGCTCACGACGGCGATATCTATAGAGTATTCCAGATGTGCTCCAAGGGCAACTGGCAGGAAGTGCAGGTTGACGAAGTACGCGAAGGACATGTAATCTGCACGGTTAACAGAGCCGGAACATTTGCATTTCTTAAAATGAATTAATTTTTTGGACAGAATAATTATTTCTTGCGATCGGATGGTATGAATTAAAGCCTTTCCGTTTGTGATAGGTGTCAGCGAAGCTGACGGATGAGGGGAAGTACTTGAAAAGCAAAAAGGTGACACATACAGCCAAGTTCATCGTAATGCTTTGGAACATTGGATTGTTCGCATATATTTGGTATGCGTTCTACAATCGCAATGCTTTTCAGACATACTATGTGCTTGGCGGTTTTATTTCAGTAATCATATACGTGTTTATATATAACGGATTATGC
This sequence comes from Butyrivibrio sp. WCD2001, assembly GCF_000424485.1. Taxonomy (NCBI): domain Bacteria; kingdom Bacillati; phylum Bacillota; class Clostridia; order Lachnospirales; family Lachnospiraceae; genus Butyrivibrio; species Butyrivibrio sp. WCD2001. The sequence goes on from NZ_KE384200.1 coordinate 208,803, forward strand.
AACCTGTATAATGCGTTTCGAATTGCGTCTTCCTCGATATCTGAGATGGTTCTGTCGCAGTCTATTTCTTTTGGAATTGCGGATCTGATACTTTATGTCGAATGTAACCTTATCAGAAACAGATATACAAGCTTTGTACCGGGAGCAATCATAGTAGTTATGCAGGTGGTCGGGACGGCAATTATCATCATGGCTGCCAAGAGATACTTCATGAACTGCGTAACTCCTCAGAAGACGCTGCTTCTTATCGGAAGCTGGGTTTCAAGGGATGAAGCCGAAAGATTTGAACAGAGAATTCTTAAAAAATACAGTCATCTGTTTGATTTCAGATATGTTGAGTATGAGTCGATAAATCCCCTTTCCTTCGAAGAAAAACTATCTGAATGCTGTACGGTAATAATGTTTGGACTGTCGGTAGAACAGAGACGAGTTTATATGCAGAGATGCATAGATGAACATAAAAATTTCTACTTTACACCAAGAGTTGAAGATATTATTCTTCAGGGATGCTCTACAAGACATCTCCTGGATACACCTCTTATGAAGTATGATTACGTCTATGAAGATCATAAGAGATTAAATGCGAAGAGAATATTTGATGTATGTTTCGGAATAGTTTTTACGGTAGCATTTTCTCCTGTCATGCTCCTCATTGCTCTTGCTATAAAAATCGAGGATGGCGGTCCGGTGTTCTTCAAACAAAAGAGATGTACAAAGGATGGTGAGGTGTTTGAAATCCTAAAATTCCGAAGTATGATAGTTGATGCAGAGGCAAAGGGTTTACAACCGACAATCAACTTCGATCCCAGAATTACCAAGGTTGGTTCAGTTATCAGAAGGTACAGACTGGATGAGCTTCCGCAGGTATTCAATATCCTTATGGGTGATATGAGTTTTGTGGGACCAAGGCCTGAAAGAGTCGAGCATGTAGAACTCTATACCAAGGAGCTTCCGGAATTCAAATATCGAATGAAGGTTAAAGCAGGACTTACAGGTTATGCTCAGATTTTCGGAAAATACAATACATCTGCATTCGATAAGTTACGACTCGATATGCTCTATATTGAAAACCAGTCTCTCAGTCTTGATATAAGACTTATCATGCTGACAGTTAAAGTTATGTTCAGGGGTGAGAGTACAGAGGGATTCGAAAAAGAGATGGTTCGCCTTATGAATAGAAAAGCGAGAAGAGCTGGTTGATATTATTAAGTGAGTTTTATGAGGCTCCTTTGCGAAGGCAAAGGAGTTTCGTTTAGTTGTGGCATAAATATTTTTATTCTGCCTATGGTGAGGTGAAAAATGGCGAAGGATAACATACTCGAACTTATCGGAAGAACAGAACCGCTTTTTGTTAATGATATTCAAAACAGAGAAGCGCAGTTAAAGGAGATTATCTCATCCTCAAGATTCCTTGTAGTCGGCGGTGCAGGAACAATTGGCTCCGCTATTTGCCGAGAACTTTTCGCAAGGGATCCGAAGGTTTTACATGTAGTTGATATAAGTGAAAATAACATGGTTGAACTTGTGCGTGATATCAGATCCTCTGCCGGCTACGGAAGCGGTGAGTTTGCTACTTTCGCGATAGACTGTGGAAGTGAGATTTTTGAAGCTTTTATAGAAGCTCAGAAAAAGCGCATCGGCGGTTATGACTATATTTTCAACACCTCTGCGCTTAAGCATGTGCGCTCGGAGAAAGATCCGTTTACTCTGATGCGAATGGTAGACACCAATATTTTTTATACGGAAAAACTCATGAGGATGGCAGAGGATATGGGGGCTAAAAAGTACTTCTGCGTATCCACCGACAAAGCCGCCAATCCCGTAAATATGATGGGAGCATCCAAGCGAATCATGGAGATGTTTCTAAGTAGAAGAAGTGAGAACATGCCCTTATCAATGGCGAGATTTGCCAACGTGGCATTTTCGGACGGAAGTCTGCTTTATGGGTTTAACAGAAGAATAGAGAAAAATCAGCCAATTGCAGCGCCTAACGATGTCAGACGATATTTTGTAACTCTGAAGGAATCAGGTGAACTCTGCCTGTTGTCCTGCCTTACAGGGGAGAACAGAGATATCTATTTTCCTAAACTGAGTGAAGAATTAAACCTCATCACCTTTAGCAGCATTGCGGAGAAATATCTTGCAAACCTGGGTTATGAGCCCGTACAGTGTGCTACAGAGCAGGAGGCAAGGGACAGAGTCGGAGAACTCAAAGCGCAGCACAAATACCCTGTGTATTTCTTTGCCAGTGATACAACCGGTGAGAAGGACTTTGAGGAATTTTACACCGATAATGAAGTGCTAGATATGGATAAATTCGAATCCATCGGAATCATCAAAAATGAGCTTGATTTTAATGCTGATTTGTTGGATGATTTTGTAAATACAATTGCTGACATGAAGAGACGAGGAACTTGGGAGAGAGCGGATCTTATTGATTTGTTTAATAGGATGATTCCCAATTTCAACCATAAGGAAACAGGCAAATTTCTTGATGGGAGGATGTAATGACTATGAAAAAAGTAACACTCGGCCGCACCGGCATAACCGTTCCGCAAAATGGGTTCGGCGCACTTCCGATTCAGAGAATACCACTTGAAGATGCTGTGAAGCTCCTTCGCAAAGCTTATGACGGAGGTATGCGATTTTTTGATACCGCAAGAGCTTACAGTGACAGTGAAGAGAAGGTGGGCGCTGCCTTCGGTGACGGCTATGTAAAAAGAGAAGACATCGTCATCGCAACAAAGACAGGCTCTAAAACTCCCGAAGAATTCTGGGAGCATCTGGAGACTTCACTTGATAAACTTAAGACTTCATACATTGATATTTACCAGTTCCATCTGATGAATCAGTGCTGGAAGCCTGACGACGGCACGGGTATGTATGAGTGTATGATCAAGGCCAAGGAACAGGGTAAGATAAAGCATATCGGCGGAACCGCGCACAAGATTGGAATTGCAAAGGGGCTTGCTGAGTCAGATCTGTATGAGACTGTGCAGTATCCGATGAGCTACCTTGCAACAGATCAGGAGATAGATTTAATACATCTTTGTAATGAGAAGAATGTCGGATTTATCTGCATGAAGGGGCTTGCCGGTGGACTTATCACTAATTCGAAGGCTGCAATGGCCTTTGCAAATCAGTTTGACGGACTTGTTCCTATCTGGGGAATTCAGAGAGAGACCGAGCTTAACGAATGGCTCTCCTACATGGACGACACGCCGCAGGTGGATGCGGAAATTCAAGAGTTTATTGAGAGTGAGAGAAAAGAGCTCATGGGCGACTTTTGCCGTGGCTGCGGATACTGCATGCCCTGCACTGTGGGTATCCAGATCAATCAGTGTAACCGCATGACACTTATGCTTCGCCGCGCGCCCAGTGACAGCTGGCTTTCCGAGTACTGGCAGGCAGAAATGAATAAGATTGAGGAATGCGTGAACTGCGGAGTATGCCTTTCAAAGTGCCCGTATGAGCTTCGGATTCCGCAGCTTCTTAAGAAGAATCTCGAGGATTACAGAGAGGTTCTGGCGGGGAACAGAAAAGTAAAATAAGTTTAGAGCATGGAAAAGGGATGAGTCCGTGCGCAGATTAAGAGATAAGATAGGATTGGATTAGATTTTTATGAGTAAGATTATGAGAAAGGTTCCGGCTTTTTTACTGGCCGGAACCATAGTTTTGTCAGGGATTCTGGCAGGGTGTGGCGGAAATAATGATACATCGGAGAATGGCGGAGATTCTGCTTCTGAGCTTTTTGCGAAGATTGAAGATGCTGATAAGGTAGAAGAAACACAGAATCAGGATAACAATGAAGTAAAATCGGAAGACGTAGACTTAACAAAAAAGGATGAATCAGGGATGGCTCAAGATATTGAGAATGTTGCGGAATCGTCTGAATCAGTTACTTCGGATGAGGATAGCAATACTGACGATATCTCAGCGTCTGCCAATGCAGTAGGGGATGAAAGTAGGAGTTTGGATAAGGATGACGGAATCCTGACATCTTCGGCAGACATTAATCTCCATGACGATGGTTCAGGCAAAAACTACATCTTCACTTACAACAGCGAAGATTTCTCTGCAATTTATGTCGAGGACAATTGGAAAATAATAGACTCGTATAAAATAAACAGCGTCAGCGATATGCTATATATCTGCCAGGCTCTGATAGATGAGAAACCCGTCCATGGAAGAGATATGCAATCCTACAGAGATGCTGAGGACATGGCCTACGAGTGGGTCCAGCACAACATGGCGTACCAGATACTCCCCGACAGCAACGACATGAAATCTCATGCCAAAGATGTCGACTTTGATCCGCAGGATCAGAATAAGGACTTCGATGAAATCTATAAAGACAGGACGGGAAAGGAATTATCTCTGGATGATATTTTTGATAAGTTGAATTGAAAAGTGGCATTGAATTTTGCGGATATAGAGAGGAAAGAATATATGACACTCCAGGAAATGATGAAAGATGAATTCGAAGAAGGCGTAAAACAAGGAATAGAACAAGGAATAGAACAAGGAATAGATAGGCATCTTATTGAACTGATTTGCAAAAAGTTGTCAAAAGGCAAGAATACGGCAATTATTGCAGATGAAGTCGAGGAAGATATTTCTGCGGTTCAAAAGATTTGTGATGTCGCCAATCAGTATGCTCCGGACTATGATGTTGATGCTATATTTAACGAATTGGAAGCTTCAAAAAAGGCATCTGTATGATTTGTCTCATGACTATTAAGGTGGATTTTAGGTCAATGACAAAAAAACATATTTAGCGTATAATATCCTTATAGAACTGCGTGTTCTATGGGGATTTTCTTATGTGGTTAACTTTATGAAAAAAGTTATTATTCGGGGGCATTTTATATTTTGATTTATAAGCGGCAGCGCGCCCGAATATTCGGCGTGGCTGCCGATATTATTTTAGTGTGGAATAATCATGAAAAGACTCTTATTTTTAGCAAATCGTGATTTTGTATTATATAATTTCAGGTTTGAACTCATAAAAAAGTTGATTGAGAACGGTAATGAAGTGTACATAGCATTACCTTATGGCCCTAAAGTGGATATTATGGTTAAAGCTGGAGCTCGTTTTGTTCCGTTGGATATTGACGGGAGAGGGAAGAATATATTTCGAGATTATAAATTGCTTATTATGTTAAAAAAAATAATAAGAAATGTTTCCCCAGATGTTGTTTTGCTATATACGACAAAAATTGACTTATATGGGGGAATAGTAGCAGGAAAAGAAGGTATTCCCTACATTATTAATGTTTCTGGACTTGGTACAGCTGTTGGAAAAAAGAGTTTTTTACAGCGATTTCTGATAATAATGTATAAAAAAGCAGTAGAAAATGCAAACTGTGTTTTTTTTCAAAATAAATATAATCGAGATTTTTTTCATCAGAAAGGAATAATGCCTAAGAAAGAACATTTGATTCCGGGATCGGGTGTTAATATTGAATATTGGGATTATGAAGAGTATCCAAATGAAGATAATGGGATTCATTTTCTGTTTATAGCTAGAATAATTAAAGAAAAGGGGATAGATGAGTATCTGCATACTGCAGAAGAACTAAAGAAGAGAAGCAGACACATTTTTTTTCATGTAATTGGACCATGTGATGATAAGAAATACATAAAAGAAATTGAGGAAGCGCAAAAAAAAGAAATAATTCAATATCATGGAATGGTAGAAGATACAAGAGAGTATTTAAGGATGGCACATTGTTTGATTCATCCAAGTTATTATCCAGAAGGAATAAGTAACGTTTGTTTGGAAGCTGCTGCATGTGGACGGCCAATAATTACAACTGATAATCCAGGGTGTAGAGATACAGTAGATGACGGAGTAACTGGAATGATTGTTCCAATACAAAATTGTAGAGTGCTAATCGAAAAAGTGAATTACTTTATCCAATTAGACTGGGAAAAAAAGCGAAGGCTTGGTCTTATGGCTAGGAATAAAGTAGTACGAGAATATAATCGTGAGATAGTTGTTGATAAGTATATGGAAGAACTAAATGAAATAAAGGTGTAATTGTATATGGATTATAAAAAAATAATAAAGAGCCAAAAAGTTAGATTAGCCATATTACAAGCATTAGGGTTCGTGCCAGATAAAATGATGATAAGTATTCAATATAGGATTAAGACCGGAAGAAAATTGAATATTAAGACCCCAAATAGATTTACAGAAAAATTACAGTGGTACAAATTGAATTATAAAAATCCATTGATGATAAAATGCGTTGATAAAGCTGATGTGCGAGAATATGTTATCGATAAAGGCATGAAGAGTATTCTTATTCCATGCTATGGTGTGTACGAAACAATTGAAGAAATCCCATGGGACAGCTTGCCAAGATCATTTGTTATTAAGGACACACTTGGAATGGGTGGTGCATCGGTGAAAATAATTAAGGATAAAAATGCTGAGAAGAAAGAAGAGGTATATAAATTAGCTAATGCATGGGTGCACAAAAAGTCGAATGTAAAGACAGGTGGAAGAGAGTGGCCTTATTACTCTGGTAAAAGGCATAGGATTATTATTGAAGAATATATTGAACCTAACGATGACGCGTGCGGACTTATCGATTATAAATTTTTTTGCTTTAATGGAGTCCCTAAATATATATATGTGATTTCAGATAGGATAATTGGAAAACAAGCAAGTTTGGGCATATATGATGAGAATTTTAATGCTATTAATGCATATAGAACTGATGAAAAGAAACTTGAAAGAAAGATAAATAAGCCAGAAAATTTTGAAGAGATGAAGCATGTTGCTAGAACATTATCTGAAGGATTTCCAGAAGTTAGAATAGATTTATATAGTGTGAAGGGAAGAATTTTATTTGGGGAAATGACGTTTTGGGATGGAAGTGGTTATATGAAATATGATCCGGATGATTTTGATTTTGAGATCGGGAGTTGTTTCGAAATCCCCAAACATGATGAAATGGAAGAATAATATTTTACAGCGGATTTGACTAAATACAAATGGAAAAGCCAAAGATTACCATCATAACAATTACATATAATGCAGAAAATACAATTGAAAGAGCAATTAAAAGTGTGCTTGGCCAAAAGTATGAAAATCTAGAGTATATAATAGTTGATGGATTGTCTTCAGACAATACACTTAATATTGTTGAAAAGTATAAAAATCATATTACAAAAATTATTTCGGAACCGGATGAAGGTATAAGCGATGCATTTAATAAAGGAATACTAGCTGCAAGTGGGGATATTATTGGAATTGTAAATGCAGATGATTGGCTAGAAAGTAATGCTTTAGAAATGGTAAGTGAAGCATATGATGCTCAAGTTGACGTATATCGGTTCAATATTTTTTTGATTGACGAAAAAAAAGGTATTAAGGCTATTGAAAGACCGACGTTGTACTTTTCTGTGAAGAAGCCTTTTGTTAATGTGTGTCATCAAGGAACATTTGTCTCGAAGAATGCATATTTAAAGTATGGGATGTATGACATAAAGCTGAAATATAAGATGGATTGGGATATTTTACTTAGATTTTCAAAAGATAATGCGCATATAAAATATATTGATAGGGCTGTGGCATATTATTCATTGGATGGATTGACATTTAGAAGCAGAGATAATAAGACAAAAAATAAGGAGTCAATATATATATTAAAAAAACATGGGGCAAATAACTGTGAAATTGTAGTATATTTTGCTGTTAAGTTGATGAAATATGGTTTAAAAAAAGTTATTCCAATAAATCAAAGGATTAGAATGAAAAAGCTTTTTGGATCAGTTGGTAAAAAGAGCCAAATATGGAAAATATTATGAATTTAAGCATAATTATGCCTGTCTATAATGGAGAAAAATATTTAAGCGAATCTGTCGGTGCTATTTTGAATAATTCAGATGATTCATTTGAACTCATCATAGTAAATGATGGATCGATTGATTCGTCTAAACAAATATGCTTAAATTATGCACTCCATGATAAAAGAGTAGATTTAATTAACCAAGAAAACAAAGGAATATGCTCGGCAAGAAATGCTGGAATTGGAAAGGCTAGAGGACGTTTCATTTTGTTCGTGGATCAGGATGATAGTATTGTACCTGGAGCAATTGATAGGTTATGTCGATATTTAGCAACAAACGATAGTGATATGATAATTGGGGGGAAGACAATACAGTGTTTTGATGTGAAAGGGAGGCTAGTCAATCAGAGATGCATTAGATATAGGGATGGTATTATTACAAAGGATAATATATATAGAAAGATTTTTGATCTTGATTGTGATTTATGCTTAGCTCATATATGGAATTGCGTATATAAAACAGAATTGATAAAGCGATATAAAATTATGTTTTCACCAGAACTCAAGATGGGGCATGAGGATACTTTATTTAATTTATTATATGCAAATAAATGCAATATGATTTCATTAGTATCAGACCATTTATATATATATCGAAGAAGAGATGGACAGAGTGTTTCAATGAAAAAGAACATGAATTATATTAGTGACTTAGATTTTTTTATGTCAACAATGTATGAGTCTTTATCAAAATGTAGTATGGAAAGATATGCATATTTATATGGTCTAAGAATAGGATATAGTTGGTTTTTTGAGAGTATGAGTGATAAAACATGGGATGTGCAATTAAGAGAGATTAAGGCTATAAAAGAAATATGTGATAAGTATAAAAGTCAGTATACTCAGTACAAAGAAATTAATTCAAAAAAAAGAATTTATATTCAAATAATACATAGACTCACAGAAAGAAGAATGTATGTATTTTTGTTGGGAATATTATATATAAAAAAATGGATAGTTAAATATGGAAAACACAGTATCAATAAAAAAGAATTTTGTATATAGCATAGCTAGACAAATAGGAAGATTTCTTTTTCCGATGGTGGCCTTTCCATATGCTTCTAGAATTCTTGGATCTGAAGGATTTGGAAAGTTTAGTTTTTCGCTATCTCTAATAAATATTTTTATCTTGATTGCAAGCCTTGGAAATAGTAATTATGCAATTAGAGAAGGCTCTAGAATAAAAAATGACAAAGATAAGATTAACAGATTAGTGAGCGAGATCTTAATGATGAGTATTCTATCATCATTTATTTCGCTCGCTTTTTTATGCTCTTTTTTTGTTTTTTTTAGGCAGTTGAAAGCATATGAAGCATTAAGCTTTTGTCTATCGCTGATAATTATTTTGAATGGAATAGGTGCTGATTGGGTGAATTATGTTTACGAAAATTTCAAGTATCTTGCGTATAGGAATTTAATATTTCAAATTGTAGCACTGATTGTAATGTTTGCATTTGTAAAAAATCAAAGTAATATTTTGATTTTTTGCTTAGTGTATGTGATTTCAAGTGCAGGCGGTAATATATGTAATATTCTCTATTTAAAAAAACATTTTTTGTTGAGAATAGTGAAACCTAATGATCTATTAAAGCACATAAAGCCAATTATGATATTGTTTGCAGGAAGTATAGCAACTGAGATATATATCAATTCAGATATTATGATGGTAAGATATTTTACAAATGATAATATTGTTGGAGTTTATTCTGCTGTTTCAAAGCTTTATTCTGTGATTAAGCAGATTCTTGGATCTGCTATGTTAGTTATGATGCCAAGAATTTCTTTTGTTATAAATAAAAAAGATTCGCGTTCTTTTAGAGAACTAAGCATAGCCTTTTTTGAGATACTTGTAATCATATCAATTTCGATAAGTATTGGCGCGTATATGCTGGCAGAAGATATTATTCTACTTGTTAGCGGAGCAGAATATATCGGTGGTGCTTCTGCATTTAAAATACTAGCATTAACAATATGCGTAGCATCACTAGCGGGATATTTTGTGAATGTAATTCTTATTCCGAATAGAAAAGATACTATTGTATTTAGAGCGACATTGATTGCCTCAATTGTGAATATAACAATAAACGTGGTACTAATTCCTAGATGTGGGATGGTAGGTGCAGCAATTACAACATTTTTGGCTGAAACTATTGTTGCAGTTTTGGGATTTATAAAATGCAGAAAACTAATAGATATAATAATAGATTGTAGAACAATAAGCCTGATATGCTTTGCTAATATAGGTGTAATTTTTATATGTTATTTTTGCAAATGCTTCAATGGGTGTATATATAGAGTTTTCATGCCAACCTTTATATCGGTGGGGTGGTGTTTGTTGGTTTTTAGAAAGAAAATAAGGGAATTGGCAATCTATTTTGATTAAATAGATTGAAACTGGTTTATTCTCCATATAAAGGAAATACTGAAATAGAAATAAGTCTAGCAAATGAAATTGATTTTTTCGCGAGGGACTAATGGATTATCTAAATGTTTTGGGGATATCGATATTTATACTATTTTGTATAGCATATAAACATAATAATGGTGATTTGTTATGCCCATGCGTGGGGACCTATTTTTTTTGTATGTTATCATCTTTGTTTTCTATAGCAGGAAATATGAAATGGAATAATTATTTTCATATAGATACTTATCTCATTGTGGTTATAGCGCTCATTTGGATAGGTGTGTTAGATTACATTTCGCAGAAAATTGTTTCATTATTCATCGTAAAGAGCAAAACAGAAAAGGTATCTTTTGAACATAAAGTAGATAGAGTAGATCCACCACTTCTAAATGTGCAAATAATAGTTTTTTTATGTATTTTTTTGACCATTGGCTATGCACTGAATATCTATTTTTTGGGTACAACCTCAGCAACCAGGGGAATAGCAGGCTTTATATATAAAGTACGTATTTCTGAGAGGCTGGTGGTAAATCCGATATTTAAGCAAGGTGTAAAATTTGTAATGGCTGCTTCTTATGTAAATGGATTTATTTTTGTTAATAATTCATTATCCTTAAAAAAGAAGAAAATTGACTGGATATATATAGTTCCATGCCTTTGTGGAATGATTTGCTCGGTTTTTACTGGAGTGAGAACTGAAATATTTAGAATCATGTTATCGCTTTTTGTGTATATGTTGATTGGCTATTCTGAAAAAAACAATTGGAAAAAAAGAATAAGTATAATAAATGTTTTAAAAAAGGTGTTGATTCCTGTTTTGGCTTTTTTAATAGTGTTTTATGTTTCTAGATTTTCAATAAAATCTGCTCACTTAGCCGAAAATGAAAAATATGGAATGTTATCATATTTATTCTACTATATAGGATCTCCTTGGATAGCGTTGAATAATAAAATTGTAAGAGGAATACATAGATTTAGAGGTGGCGTTTGGGGAAATCTCACGCTTTCTTCTTTTTGGAACACACTAAGAAATTTAGGAATGGTTAATAATAGAAGAGTTAAATCATCGGCATTCGTTCCTATTGATAGACATTCAAAGGTTTATGGAAATGCAGATACTATTTTTGGAGCACCAACAATCGATTTTGGAATAATGGGAATGCTAATATTGATAACAATAATATATGTGTTATTAGATTTCTTTTATTTTATTAAGATAAAGAATACTTATGGTAGTATAAAAAGGAATAAAGCAATTATAATGTATTCGTTTTTTTATTACATAATCGGTTTATCTTTTTATGCAAATGTTTTGTCACTTATGGTATCTGTATACTATTTTATTACGTTTATAATTATGTTGTTGATATATTCTTTTTATACTAGAACAGCAATAAGAATTTGAGGTTGAGAGTGTTTGTTACCCAATCGATTTGGTAGGTGAAGATTTTTAGGACATCATTATTCCAGATTATTATAAATTAAGAAACGTATAAATCCGTAAATCGCAGCACGAAATAAGGATCATTGCATATCGAACAAATGTGCGATAAAATAACTTGGGTGCTGCCAACAACGGTAGGCGGTTGGCTCTTTGCCGGAGTATATCATTCCGAGAACTCTCAGTATTGGGAGGGATGCGTATGAGAAATTTTGACGGGAGCAAACTTGGTGATAGAAATTGCGATTACTCTTGTGAGTATTGTAGTTACGATAGTAAGTATTATCGTGACGATCATCAGTATTTACAAAGAATCAAAAAAGTAAGCATCAAAAAAGACCGCCACGACTCCAAACGCTGCGGTCTTTTTTGATCTGTAGTAATTAACGGAGCCAACCGTCTATCGGTAGCACCTTTTATATGTATATAATATCATAACGAATTCTTTTTTCAAGCAAATACACAAGTACAACAGATAAAGGAGACAAACTATAGAAAACGCAGCAAGCTCACATTTTGCCGGATAGTAATATTCGAGACTCTTAGTATTGGGGGATACGTATGAGTAAGGAATCGAATGCATTAACAACTGATCAGCAGCGGGCAATGGAAGTCATGAGGACCGGAGCGAACATTTTTCTTTCCGGAATATCGGGAACGGGCAAATCCTTCCTGATAAATAAGTTTATCTCTGAGAGAAGAAACAGCAACATTGTGATTTGTGCGCCTACGGAGAAGAAGGCAACCGCAATCTGCGGAGATACGCTTCAGAGAATATTTGATATTCCGGGCAGAATCATCAAGGTGGGTGAGTATAACCACAACCCGGGAAGCATTCTGAATGATGCAGACATAATAATAATTGATGATATAAACAGCTGCAGGGTGGATGAGTTTGAGTATGTGATTCGGACTCTGCGCGATATTATTAAGAGAAAGAGCCTTGCGGAGAAACCTGATCATTACAATAAGCAGCTGATTCTGATCGGAGATTTCTATCAAAAACCGCCGAAGGTGAATGTTGAGGATAGGTCGGATTTTGTGACCGAATGGGGATATAAGAGAGGTGAGGATCGCTTTGCGTTCAACTCGTCTCTTTGGGATGACCTTTCTCTGGTAAATATCATTTTGAAAACACCTGTTGAAAACAGTAAAACTCCCGATTATATGGAGAGACTAAACAGGATCAGAATGAGCCGGGAGTCGGATGCGACCTTCGATATGCGTGAGACACTTCTTAGAACCACTAAGGCAGTATTCGATTTTTATGTAAAAATCGCGGGCGAAGCGGTGTCAGATCTGTATGAAAGCAGAAAGATAGTTGCACGTGCATATTCCGGATGGAACGATGAGGAAGACAGAAAGGTTCAGGACGAGTGGGCGATGGGAATGGGCCTTGATGAAATAGCAAGAAGACATGGAAGAACTGTCGGAGCGATAAGATCGAGGCTTATGCAGATCTAGAGTTTTATGCTTTTCATGGAATTAAAAAAGTAAAATCTGCTATAATCATAGAGTTGATATCTACTGAATTCTATGGAAGGTGTATGAAAAATGAGAAAAATACTTGTAGTTGTAGACATGCAGAAGGACTTTGTTGATGGGGCGCTCGGAACAAAGGAAGCGGTAAGCATTGTTCCGAAGGTTGTAGAGAAAATTAAAAGCCATGACAAAAATGATGTGATTTTCACAAGGGATACTCATCAGACTGATTATATGCAGACACAGGAGGGGGCGAATCTTCCGGTGGAGCACTGCATAGAAGGAACTCCCGGGTGGGAAATTGATGAGAATATAAAGGCCCTCTCAGAAGGCGCAACAATTGTGGATAAGCCGACCTTTGGAAGCACGAAGCTTGCAGAGATGATAAAGGACATTGCAGCGAAGGAAGATATCGAGATTGAACTTATCGGTTTATGTACTGATATATGCGTGGTTTCAAATGCGCTCATGCTCAAAGCTTTTATGCCGGAAGTACCGATAAGTGTGGATTCATCCTGCTGCGCCGGAGTAACTCCGGATAAGCATGATGCGGCTCTCGAGACAATGAGATCCTGCCAGATAAAGGTGTACTAATTCATAAAAATATTACACTTATTTTATTTCAATTCTTATCAAAATATCGTATTATTTTCATATAGGCCTATGAGAAAGGTGGCGCTATGAGGGGAGAATACGATTATACGATTTATAGAGCAGCTCAGGCGGGCAAGAAATTGCTCGCGATTGCGGTTGCTCTTTTTTTGATTATAAGCTTTTCAGGAGATGCTATAGCTGCTGAAGTGAAGTCCGAGACTGAGAATGCAATAAGACTTACCTCCGGTAAGGGAACAATAACCATTACAGACAGCAGGGGCAAAAAGACAAAAGCCACAACCAAGATGCGACTTGATAACGGCAGCATGGTTACAACATCTTCAAAAAGCTTTGCGACTGTGAAAATCGACAGCACAAAGTACATTAAATTGGACAGCTTATCTAAGGCGGAAGTAAGAAAGAAGGAGGGCAAGGCAGAGGTTCTCCTGGATGCCGGCAATCTTTTCTTTAATGTGACATCAGCGCTTTCGGAAAATGAGATTTTCAATATTCGTACTTCAAATATGGTTATGTCTGTTCGTGGAACCTGCGCACAAGTGGAGATTCTGGATTCGAAGCATACCAGGGTGTCTCTTCTTGAGGGTAGTCTCCACTGTAAGATCACAAGCCTTAAGTCAGGGGAGAGCAAGACAGTGATCCTCCTTGCCGGGCAGGCAGCGGATTTTTATCTTTCGGGAAAAGGTGAGGGTGACTGCAAAATTGTCACAGAGGATGTGAATCCTGATGCTATAAGGGGGTTCGTACTTGAGGAACTCTTAAATGATAAGAGTCTTGCAAACAAGGTATTTCAGCAAAGCGGACTTGATTTCAGGAGCCTAACAAGTGATGTCGTAGAGTCCAGAATCAAAAAGGATCAGAGCACAGCTGTAAATACATCGGCAAAGGCAAAGGTTGACTCTAAAAAAGCTATACAGATGGACTTTTTCAGAGAGCATGAGGAAGGAAAAATACTCTATACCACAGAGGGGGATGTTGTTATAATTCCGGAGCCTGTAAGTGAGGAGCAGATAGCAAAGGAGGCACCTCAGGCAGATCAGGCCTCTGCAGATAATTCATCCGATAATAATAGCGGCAGAGGACGAACTGTGATCAGAGAGATTTCAGCAAAATCGGGTCCGTCAGGTAGTGAGAGCGCACATTACAGAATTATTCCCAGTCCCACAGCAGTAGTTCTGTTTCATGCGTATGAGGGCGTAGGAACCTCCGCCAAGGATTAAATACTTTAGATGTCTCATAGGATATCCTCTCATCTGTCGAGAATCATTCTGGCATTAAAAGATTGAAACAGCCTCGGATGTTTATTACAATAAAATCGGAAGAATTTTTTTTGAGGGGAACATTATGAAATATGCCTTTACTACATTTGCATTAATAGTGACGCTGCTTGGGGGCTTTATTTTCGGCGCATATTATATGTATAGAAAGAACAACCCTCTTCCCGCCCAGCAGGTTAATGAGGCGCCCTCACAGGAGGAGGCCTTGGATAATTCGGCCTACTATGACAGTGACGGAAACTGGATTTTTAAGTACGGCGAGAGTGAGAGCGGCTATGGTGGAAGCGGCGATTCAGTTTCCACAGGCGCTGATGCTTCTGAGAACATCGATTATCGAATCACCGGAACTACCTTTGTCTATGAGGATGATGGTCTTTATTCCGGTTTTCACGCAGTAGTTACTATTGAGAATATTGGTAAGAGTAATCTCTATCTCGGCTCGGAATCGGTGTTTGATATAGAGGACAGAAACCTTGAGGTTGTGGATTCCTATGATTATGTCAGAGCAGTTCCTGATGTCATCGCACCGGGTGAGAAGGGTTATTTCTACGTTCCTTACGGTCAGATAAAAACAAGAGAGGACAGCGTAACCATTGAAGAGGGAGATCTTTCCGGAGATTCACCTGATCCTTCAGAGGCCAACAGTGCTCCCGCAAATGTAAACGGTGAGGATTTTAACGCTATAGATATAGATGAGCTTGAAAAAGCTCTTAAGGAGGAGGGGCTGACCTCTTCTTCAATAAAGGATGTTGAAAAGATAGCAGTAAGCGCAGATAAGCTCATGGCAGCCGCAGATTCTGCCGGAGGAACTACTGTCGATGAAGCTGATCAGAGTAGTGGCGGCACAGAGCTTCTTCCCGCTGATGAGAATGGCGAAGAGATACCGCCTGAGGGACAGGCACCTGATGAAGGAGCACCGGAGGGTACAGAGGAAGTTACCTCCGGCGATGCAGCTATTTCAGAGGACGGTGCAGCTTCTTCAGCAGCTGAGAGCTCATCCAAAGAAGAACAAAAACCAAGTTATCCCGGACTCTCACTTTACAGAGTGCATGAGTACTTTATAATGCCCAACCTTGATGTTAAAAAGTGCGCGAATGATCCTCGCAGCGACTTCGATATAAGTAATATAATGTATGGAAGTAATACAAGCGGCTATTTCACTCTGTCTGCAGATGTTACCAATCTCTCCGACAGAAATGTTGATTATATTCCGGTTACGGTTGTTGCGCTTGATCGCAGGGGTAATGCGATCGCTGTAGGAAAGGATTCCATCACGGATTTTTATACCGGCGCAGTAAGAAGCTTCGGAGTAAGCTATATTCTCACAAGAGAGGAGCGCTCCAACATAGTTCAATGTGTTGTCTATGCAAGGGAAGCAGTTAGCAAGCAATGATAAGCGAATTAATTAGTAATTACGGTACACTCATCAAACAGGTACTATCAGATTTGGTGAGTGTAACTAAATATATGAATATAGGCATAGGGATCGCCCTGATGTACGGGGCGGTCTATTTGTTGTACGTTGTAATATGTAAGCTTTTGGGAAAAGAGAGAAAGCTTACCACCGGACATGCAGTTGCGGTTTTCGCTCTGCTGATTTATTTAACGGCAACTCTTTTCATAGTATTCATGAGCAGAGAACCCGGGCAATATGAGGGTGTAAATCTGGAACTGTGGTCCTCCTGGGGCACGACGACTTTAAAGAGAGCGATGTTTATTGAAAATATCATTATGTTCATTCCGATGGGTATACTGTTGCCGAGTGCTTTTAAGAGGTTGAGGAATCCTTTTGTGTGTGTATTCACCTGCACTGTTCTCTCCATTTTTATTGAGCTGATTCAGTTTGTAAAAGGGCTTGGAATCGCAGAGTTGGACGATGTTGTGACTAATACAGCAGGAGGTGCCATAGGATGGCTTATTTGGGGCATTTTCTGCGTGATGGGGCTGATTGTCACGCGTATTTTCGGGAAAAAAGAGGAAGAAGAGAAAAAGAAAAGCTAAAGAAAAATATTACAAAAACTTGACGAATGTGTAAAATTGGAGTAATATCTCGAACTATGGGGAGCAGTATCGCTCCCTATGTCTGTATTTAAGCACATTTTGCAACCTTTAAACTTGTTTCTCATAGGAATTTCAAGGAGTTTAACAGTATTTTTATGAAAAGAACAGGTAACAGGAACAAAAACGTCAGGAAATTTATCCCGGCAGCACGAATCGTGTTTGCCGCTTCCATACTTCTTATAATAGTACTTCTTGTTCAATTTGGTGCGAAGGCCATTGATGAGAAGAGTGCTATCGAAACTAAACAGGAGACTATCCACGTGCCGGCCGATAATACGGCAAGCGCTGCAGATAGCAGTTCCCTGACCGTGGGAATATTCACCGCTCTCAATGCCAAGGCAGCCGATACCCAGACTATTGTGAAGGAAGGTATTACAGGAAAAGAGATTGAGGAGACAGAAACTCCAAAGGCAGAATCTGAGGAGACAGACGCATCGGATATCGATTATATGGTAACCGACTATGCGATAACCGTTTATGAAAATGTAAAGAATTACTATTCAAATGATCGTGTCAATATCAGATCAGGTGCGGGCATAATGTTTGACAGACTGGATACAATCGCCAGAGATTCAAAGGTAGAAGTTCTCGGAGAGACCGATAACGGATGGTATCAGGTAAAGCATGATGATGAAGTCGGATATATCAAGATGGATTATCTTCAGGAAAAGGAGCCGGGTACCGAGTATATTTTTGCCGGCGATTCCAGAACAGTTCAGATGAGTCAGGCCGTTGATAAGGATGACTACGAATGGATTGCCAAGGTGGGTGAGGGCTTCTCATTTTTCTCTAATGAAGCGGTTCCGAAGATCGATGCTGAGGCAGGAAGCGGAAGCACAATTATCATCAACTATGGCGTAAATGACCTTTACAACGCCGAAAAATATATTAAACTTATAAATAAGAAGGTAGATTCATGGATAGCAGCAGGCGCCACTGTTTACTACGCGGCGGTTACTCCTGTAAGTGATTATCCCACTATCACCAATTCAGATATCGAAGAATTCAACAGTGAGATGAAAAGCGGGCTTGATAGCAGAATCGGATGGCTCGATGGGTATTCATATCTCCAGAATAAGGGATTTTCATCAGGTGATGGCCTTCATTATAATTCAGATACTTATAAGACGCTGTATACATACTATATGAATCAGGTTGCAGCGCAGAAGGAAGCATGATACATGGTATCCATTAAGGATGTGGCAAGAGAAGCGGGAGTTGCCATTTCAACAGTTTCTAAGGTTTTAAATCATTATCCGAACATAAGTGAATCAACTCAGAAGAAGGTTATGGAGGCAGTTG
This sequence comes from Butyrivibrio sp. WCD2001, assembly GCF_000424485.1. Lineage (NCBI taxonomy): Bacteria > Bacillati > Bacillota > Clostridia > Lachnospirales > Lachnospiraceae > Butyrivibrio > Butyrivibrio sp. WCD2001. Next base: position 227,247 of record NZ_KE384200.1, read on the forward strand.
ACCATTTAAACTTCGTCCCTAACCAGGTTGCGGCTGCGCTGTCCTCGAAGAGATCGGGAAGGATAGCGCTTCTTTTGAAGTTAAATATGAAGACGCAGGCGATAGATGAGATAGATATGCAGTATATCTCAGGTGCTCTCGCCATGGCTCAGGAGAAAAAGCTCGATGTCATAACTGTGTTTTATTCTGTTATTGCTGAGATGAATTTAGAGGAGATGATCAGATACTTTGCGTCTCAGAGTATCAGCGGAATAGTCATTTTCGGAATGAACAACGATGATAAGGTTCTTCATCAGCTGGTTGATTCACAGAAATTCAAGATAGTTGTGGTGGACGGCGCCAATATAAATGAAAACACATCAGTTGTGGGCGTTGATCATTATCAGGCTCAGTATGATGTAGCTGAGAAGACTATACGCGAGAATAAGTGTAAGAAGATTCTCTACATCGCCGGTATGAGAAACAGTTTCGTTACTGACGAGAAGATAAGAGCAATGGAGGATCTTGCGAAAAAGAAGAAGCTTAAGCTTTTCATCCGCAATGGCGACTTCTCCGAATTAAAGGCGCGAAATCTTACTCTTAAGTATGCAAAGAACAGGGATGTGGTTGTCTGCGGTTCCGACTTGATGGCAATTGGTGCGATGAAAGCCCTTATCGATATGGATATTTTCAGACCGGTCTGCGGTTTCGACGGTATCATTCTGATGGGGTACGTTGGTAAGCAGATGAATACGGTTAAGCAGAATTTCAACAATGTTTCAGCCGAGGCAGTCTGCGAATTGAACCGCCTCCTCAACGGCTCCGCCGGCAGGAAGGTCCGCCTACCTCATACATTAGTTAGACTTAAATATGAAGACATCATCTGTTAAACCTATTGCAGTGCGAAGAAAATAAAAATGATCAGGCTGTGCTTGCACAAAGCTTGATCATTTTTATTTTCTTCATAGGGCGGTAGCCCTACAACGAGGAATCATTGATTCCGAGTCTGCAATAGGTTCTGTTATTCAAAGAATACAACAGTCAAAAAAATTTCGAAAAAATTAATATTGCGGAAAACGTTTTCGCATGATATGATATATTCAGTTTTGGAGAAAACGTTTTCTCCAAAAAGGCGAAAGGAGGAATTATGAGTCAGCACAGTAATTTACAGCAGGACGTTTTAGTAACCAATATGGAGGAGTCACTTAGCGGCATTGCGAACGAGAAGTTCGGCAAGAGCCTTAAAGATTTGAGCGATAAGGAGACCTATGTTGTTCTTCTTGAGTACTCAAATCGTCTTATGGATGTAGCGCAGATTACAGGCGGCGAGAAGAAGATATATTATATTTCAATGGAGTTCCTTATCGGAAAGCTCCTTTCAAATAACCTTATCAACCTCAGAATCTATGATAAGGTAAGCGAGATTCTTGAAAAGAACGGCAAGAGCCTTGCAGCCATCGAGGAGTGCGAGCCCGAGCCTTCACTTGGTAACGGCGGTCTCGGAAGACTTGCAGCATGTTTCCTTGATTCAATTGCAACCCTGGGACTTTCAGGAGAGGGTATCGGCCTTAACTACCACTATGGTCTCTTTAAGCAGGTGTTCAAGGACAACCTTCAGACTGCAGAGAAGGATGCGTGGATTGAGAATGAATCCTGGCTTGAGAAGACAGACACTACATTCGAGGTTGCTTTTGGCAAAAAGAAAGTAGTTTCAAGACTCTACAACATGAATGTTGTCGGCTATGACACAGGTGTTAACAAACTCAGACTTTTTGATGTTGAGACAGTTGACGAGAGCCTTGTAAAGAAGGGCATCACTTTTGATAAGGAAGAGATCGAGAAGAATCTCACACTTTTCCTCTATCCCGATGATTCTGATGAGGCAGGTAACCTCCTTAGAATTTATCAGGAGTACTTCCTTGTAAGTAATGCAGCTCAGCTCATCCTGAAGGAGCAGAAGGAGCATCAGTATGACCTTCGCGAGCTCAATAAGCATGCAGTTATCCAGATCAACGATACGCACCCCACAATGATTATTCCCGAACTCATCAGAATTCTTGTTGAGGATAAGGCATTTTCAATGGATGATGCCATCGATGTTGTATCTAAGACCTGCGCTTATACAAACCATACAATCCTCGCAGAGGCACTTGAGACATGGCCTCTTAAGTATATTGAGAAGGCTGTTCCGCAGCTCGTTCCTTACATTAAGGAGCTTGATAAGAGAATCCGTGCTAAGGTTAAGGATCCTGCAGTTCAGATCATTGACAAGGATAAGAAGGTACACATGGCATTTATTGACATCCACTACGGTTTCTCCGTAAATGGTGTTGCTGCCATCCACACTGAGATTCTGAAAAACTCAGAGCTTAACGATTTTTACAAGCTTTATCCTGAGAAGTTCAATAACAAGACAAACGGCGTAACCTTCAGAAGATGGCTTATGTCCTGTAACCATCCTCTTACTGAGTTCATCTCTGATAAGATCGGTGACGGATTCAAGAAGGATGCTGATAAGCTTGAGGATCTCCTTAAGTTCATCGATGATCAGGAAACTCTGGATAAGCTTGATGCCATCAAGCACCAGAAGAAGGAAGAACTTGCTGCTTACCTTAAGAAGAAGGAGAATGTTGAGGTTGATCCTAACTCCATCTTCGACATTCAGGTTAAGAGACTTCATGAGTACAAGCGTCAGCAGATGAATGCCCTTTACATCATCCACAAGTATCTGGAGATCAAGGGCGGCAAGAAGCCCGCGCGTCCCATCACATTCATTTTTGGTGCGAAGGCTGCTCCCGCTTATGTAATTGCGCAGGATATTATTCACCTGCTTCTCTGCCTTCAGGAGATCGTTAACAATGATCCCGATGTAAAGGATTACATGAAGGTTGTTATGGTAGAGAACTATAACGTAAGCTATGCTGAGAAGCTTATCCCCGCTTGTGATGTATCCGAGCAGATCTCACTTGCAAGTAAGGAAGCTTCAGGAACAGGTAACATGAAGTTCATGCTTAACGGTGCAGTTACTCTTGGAACTGATGACGGTGCAAACGTAGAAATCCACAATCTCGTAGGTGATGATAACATTTACATCTTCGGTATCAGTGCAGATGAAGTTATCACTCATTACAAGAAGGCAGACTACGTTTCCAAGGATTACTACAAGAAGAGCAAGGTCATCAAGGAAGCAGTTGACTTCATCACATCCAAGCAGTGCCTTGCAGTGGGACACAAGGAGAACTTGAAGCGTCTCCAGGATGAGCTCCTTAAGAAGGACTGGTTCATGACTCTTATCGATCTCGAGGATTATATCCGTGAAAAGGATTTGATTTTCGCAGACTACGAGAACCGTGATAAGTGGAAGAGAATGATGCTTACCAACATTGCAAAGGCCGGCTTCTTCTCATCAGACAGAACAATTGAAGAGTATAACAGAGACATCTGGAAACTTTAATAATCACCCCGCCTCAAAAGCTTGAGGCGGGATTTTTTTAGGGAAAATGTGATAAAATAGAGCAATGTGCAAGGGAACATAAGATTAGGAGGAATTTGGGTTTGAAAAAAAGTTTTGCTAAAAGTATTATTACTCGTTCACTTTCAATATTGATGGCGGCCATGATTTTATTGATGGCGCCCATCACGTCTTACGCAGAGGGCTCCGATCCTGTTTATGATTCCATGACGCTTCGCTCCGAATCGATGAGTGATTTCATGATCAAGGCGAATAGATATTACGGACACATTCTTAGTGATACTTCATCCCCTGAATCAAAGAGAGTGCTCTCAATGGGGGCGGTTTATGTGACGAGCGGGGAGACACTTCCTGAGAAGTTCACGGTTTATCTGGGTAAAATAAAACTCTTTGCATATTCGCTTTCCAAAAGAAAATGGATTGTCATCGACTCACAGCCATATCCCAGTGGAATTCGAGTTTATACTCTTCCGTGGAAAAATTCCAAGTCTAAAAAATGTAACAGCATAACCTATACTGACAGCTATGCGAAGGTAGATCTTACTGCGGATGAGATGAAGAACTGCGTGCTGCACTTTTGGGGAAAAACGGCATCGATTGATAAGTCGGATTACCTCTTCTATGCATGCGGCTTTGAATTCTGGACTGATGAAGCTGCTGCAGGCAAATTCACGGCAACCAGCGGAATTGATACCAAGAATGCATCGGGTTCGCAGACTGTAACCCAGCTCTACTCATCACGCGGACTTACGACGCAGACTTATAAGAGAATCCAGTGGGGACACACTGTTCCTAACGACGTTTATTCGAAATACAAAACCTCTACGCTTAATGCTCTTTTCGAAAACGGACAGCTTGAACCCGGACTTTATACGGGAACAGAGCCCAAGGGGACGGTACCTGTCGATCCCTATATGAAAAAGACAAAGCTAAACGATGTCATCACCGGAAAATCGACACTAAAGCTCAAATGGAAAAAAGTGAAATCCGGAATCGATGGCTATGAAATTCAGTTCAGCACTAACAAGAAATTCAGAAACAAAGTGGGTTCGATTTTTATAGATAAACCGAATGCCACGGCCAAGAAATATAAGCACATAAAATATGGTAAGAAATTCTACCTGCGCATGCGTACTTACAAAAATGTTGGAAGGCAGAAAGTTTATTCCAAGTGGAGCAAAAAAGTAGGGGTAAAATTAAAGAAATGACAACAAAATCAGGTGGCCTCTGCTTATCATAAACAATATTAGAAATTTTTTTATAGATGTAAAACCAAACGACTTTTCAAGGGTACTAATAAGTAGAACCAGGGAAAGGAGGAGAGCGGTTTCGACAACTATAAGATAATAAATATGGAGATGTGTAGAATGGATGAAAAGCTTATAAGAGCCATTGAGGATATGGCGGCGGGAAAAGAAGAGGGCTTCAATGCGGTATATTCAGCAACCTACAATCACGTTTATTTCCGTGCAAAGGCATACATGAAGGATGAGGCTGATGCGCAGGATTTGACACAGATTGTATATATTGAAGCCTACAAAAACATAAAGAGCCTGCAGAATGCGGAGTCTCTTTTCGGATGGTTGGACGGAATCTGCCATAATCAGGGAATGAAAATCTTTCGCAAGAAAAAAGATGTGCTTCTAAATGGCGATGAGGAAGGAAATGATATCTTCGAGACACTTGAGAGTAACGACCTTACGTCCCTGCCTGAGCTGTCGGTAGATCAGAAGGAAACAAGCAGGATAATTCAGAAGTTCATCGATGAGCTTCCGGAGGTTCAGAAAGCTGCGGTTATCGCTTATTATTTTGATGGTTTTTCAGTCGGAGAAATTGCGCAGATGCAGGATTGCTCGGAGGGAACGGTTAAGAGCCGCCTGAACTATGCGCGCAAATTCCTCAAGGATAAGGTTGAGGGAACAGAAAAGCGAGACGGTATCAGACTTCACGTTGTTGCACTTCCTACTTTGTACTATGCTATCAGGCTTATGTCAGAGAATACGAAGCTCTCCGCAAAGGCTGCAGAAGGAATCTATGCGGGAAGCTGTGCGCATGTCGGACTTACACCCGGAGCCATAGCACTTGGGAATGCAGGAGCAGGAATGTCAGCAAATATGGCTGCTACAGGTGTTGCAGTTGCAGGCGCAGCAGGGACTGCTGCCACAGGTGCCGGAATATCAATGGGCGTGAAAGCTCTGATAATTGCCGGCGCGATTCTGGCCGGAGCGGGCGCAGGTGCCGGAGCAACTTATTATGTTGTAGAGCAGAACGCTGCAAAAACAGAGAAATCAGCAGATGCGAGTGATGAGGATCTGGAAGGGTTAGCGGAAGCGGTTAATCAGGGGGATTCTGAAGAACAATCCCAGGATGCGCAAAATCAAGATGGCACAATACCATCAGGAAGTGGAGAAAACAATGATGGAAACAATGATGAAAGCCCGGATAATACATCTGATGATGTAACCCTTACAGAAGATGAGAAAATTCAGATTGTTGATGCCATCGGCTTTTATTCTCAAGATTGGCTGGACGCAGGGAACTTTGTATTTTGTGCAAGATTGTATGCTGTATATACATTATGGAATAACCCTGAAGGAAAAAAGGCCTTCCCTTGGAAAAAGGATGATAAACTGGACGTTCCTTTTGTAAAGGATTTCTATAATGCCCTTGGTATAGAAATACCCGTTGATTACGATTTTGATGATAATGGCGTCACTGTGGACTCTGACAATCTGCTCGGAGAAGGCGAATTGGCAATGGACTATTATGCCTATGAAGGACTTGATATAAAAAATAATGGCGACGGAACATATACGTTGACCGGACAGTACAGTTGGAAATCATTGGATGATGAACCCGGGGCAGCACCCAGTTTGTTTCCATTCACTGCAACAGCTATAAAGGGTGACAATCCGGATATTTTCGGTGGACTTATCATTAAGGATTGCAGCACCTTTGACTATTCGAAATGGAAAGTAAGCAGTTCTAAAGTATCAATGAATTCGGAGCTTATGGCGAAAAAGGCAGCTGAGCTTATAAAGCAAAAGCAGGCGGAAGGAATAGTTGATAGCTATTATCCACTTTACTTTGTGTATGATGTTACGGCTGATGGTATTCCGGAGTTTATAGTCCAGCAGGGAACCTGTGAGGCTGATTACATGATGAACATTTACACCTGGGTGGATGCTAAATCCGATTGGATTAAAATGGGAGAAACTCTGGGAGCTCATGTTGGTGATTACTGGGGAAAGAATTCACATGATGGCTTCTACGGATCTTCGGTGCACATGGGATATGAATTCGTATATGATTATGATGGTAAAAGTAATACCACAAATCAGATATATGAAGGCGAAGTTGAATGGATAGACTATCCAAATGGTGATTCGGATATTAAAACCCTGTATCAACCAACGGATGCTACATTACTCACGTTTTATTCAGACACCTCAGCCGGTGCGATTAAGTCTGTAATTGAAAGCGCAAAATAAATTAAGCAGAGTTAAAAGAGGCAGTTGTAGTCTACAGGCACTTTTTTCGTGCAAAAAAATTTTTTTAAAAATTTTTCAAAAATATAAAACCAAATCAAAATCCGCCGGTACTTATAGATAGAACAACAAAAATAAGATAAGGAAAAGAGGGAAACGAAGATGAAGAAAAATGGATTATTAAAAAGGACAGGAACTCTGCTTCTTGCAATGTTTATGTCAGTTGCATCTTTTAGCACATTTGCTCCTGAGACAAAGCTTACAGTTAAGGCAGCAGGTGAGACACAGGATACGGCAACTGTGCTAACGCCTAATTCAGAATGGACAGCATGGACACCACTTGTTGATGGAGGAACACACTTCTACAAAGTGGTTTTGGCTGAAGATGGGGAGCTTACATTAAGTGCTGCATTTAAGAATTGTTATGGCGTGAACGCATTTCTTCGTAAAGAGAAGAACACTGATATTTTGTGTCATGTACAAACTATTTTTGGGACAGAAGAAGATGCTCCTGTTACAGAATCCGATAAACGTGTTTTGTCAGCGGGAACTTACTACATTGAAGTTACTGGAAAGGGTGTCAGAAATAAAGATAAGGGTAATGGTTATCAGAACTATAAGATAAAGACCAGTTTTAATAGTTACGGAACATCTGAAAGTGTCGAAGATAGCTATGATAATCCTAAAGAATATACAATCAATACTGTAGCTACAGATGCATTTACTTGGACAGAGAACATGGATTGGTACAGATTTAATGTAGATAAAGAAGGAAAGTATATTTTTAGCATTACCAGTTATGGTTTTGAAGGTGGATCAATAACCTGTAATGCTAAAATAATGAATTCTGATTTGACAGAAGAAAAGCTTTCGCTTGAAAGAAATGGAGGATATACTCAGGAGATTAAAACAGGAGATGCTTATCTTACTCCCGGAGTGTATTACATAAAGCTTGAAGGCAAAAACACAAAATATTCTTTTTCTGTAAAGGGCTCTACAATCAAAAAGAGTAAAATAACAAAAGTAAAGTCACCCAAGAAGAAAAAGGTAGAGGTTACCTTCAAGGAAGCAAAAGATGCTAATGGCTATCAGATTCAGTACTCAACTGACAAGAATTTCAAAAAAAATGTAAAATCAAAATCTTTTGAGAATGATAAGGCTGAGAGCATTGGAAACGGTTACAGAAAAATCACCATTGGCAAGCTTAAGAGACATAAGAAATACTATTTTAGAATCAGAGGCTATGTAGAATCAAACAAGTCAAGATTTTACTCAGACTGGTCAAACGTAAAGAATACAAAAATAAAATAAATGTAATAAACATTCAAAATCCGGGAATCTTTAAGGTTCTCGGATTTTTTTCATATTTTGTGGTATACTTGTAAAGTTGTATGACATTTCGAAGAAAAGAGGGAAAAGAGGATGAAAAAAGAAAAATTGCTAAAGAAATTTGGGGGAGTGCTTTTGGCATTAACTATGGCAGTTAGTCCAATCGGTGCCTTTAATCCGGAAACTAAAATTGTTGCCGAAGCTGCGGGCGGAAGCACTTTTGATACAACTGTAGAATTGCCGGCAAATATGGAGTGGACCGGATGGAATGAAATAGGTGTTGCCAGCCAGGATTTCTATAAAGTTACATTACCATCAGATGGTATATTCAAGATTGGTCTTATGTTAAAAAACACAAGCCATATAGGTTTAGATGTTTTTAATAGCTCTGATACGTCATATAGAGTAATGACTACAGGTCAGATGAATGTAGATGATTCAGCCTGGACAGGAACGGATTCCAAGGCTCTTTCAGCAGGCACATATTACATCAGAGTATCAAGTGAAAGTCCCCGTAATAGAAGCCAAAAACAGAGCTATAGATTAAAAACAGTTTTTGAGAGCTATGGTGTATCAGAAAATGGAAAGGATACCTATGACAATCCAAAGGAATATACTCTGAACACAACTGTGACGGATTCTTTTACAGCCACTGATGCAGAGGATTGGTATAAGGTGAACATCACCCAGGAAGGTAAGTATCATTATACAGCTGTGGCTGAAAGCGAGGTCGTTTCCGGATACAATTATGCGGACGCAACTTTATATAATCAAGACCTGTTTGAGAAACAACATCTGGGAAAAGCGTGTTCAGGATCACCGGCATCCAGCGATATTTATTTAGCACCGGGTACATATTACTTAAAAATTGAGGGTAATCAGGTAAAATATACCTTCTCATTAAACAATGCCAAAATTGAAAACGGAAAAGTAACCAAGGTAAAATCTCCCGGTAAGAAAAAGGCAGAGATAACCATTAAGGACGTTACAGGTGTTAATGGTTACGAAATCCAGTTCTCGACTAACAAGAATTTTTCGAAGAATGTAAAAACAAAATCTTTCGAAATTGCAAAGACACAAATTGCGGGAAATAATAAAAGGAAGATAAAAATAAAAAAGCTTAAGAGACATAAGAAATATTACTTCAGAGTCAGAACTTATATCGAGCATAATAATGTCAAATATTATTCAGACTGGTCAGATGCAAAGAGTGTAAAAATAAAATAATCATTCAGAATCCGGGAAGCTTTTGGGTTTCCCGGATTTTTACTAATCATGGAGCTTTTGATATAATATTATTGTATTTCGTTTTGGAATTCATCCGGAATTATCATCACAAATTCCGGAAAAAATAAAACAATTTTCATTATAAGGAGGAAAAGAAAGGCATGGCACGAAAAGTAGTTTTGGCAGGAGCTTGTAGAACAGCGATTGGCGTTATGGGGGGTGCCCTTAAGGACATTCCGGCTCCGGATCTTGGAACAATCGTAATTAAGGAAGCACTGAAGCGTTCAGGTGTAAAGCCTGAGCAGGTAGATGAAGTATATATGGGCTGCGTAATTCAGGCAGGTACAGGCCAGAACGTAGCACGTCAGGCCGCAGTTAATGCAGGAATACCGGTTGAGGTTCCTGCAACTACAATTAACGTACTTTGCGGATCAGGTCTTCACTGTGTAAACCTTGCAGCAAAGCTTATCTCTATGGGAGATGCAGATATTATCGTAGCAGGTGGTACAGAGAGCATGTCTCGTGCACCTTATGCACTTCAGAATGCAAGATTTGGTTACCGTATGAACAACGGTGAGCTCATCGATACAATGATCAAGGATGCACTTACAGATGCGTTCGGAGGCTTCCACATGGGTATCACAGCTGAGAATATCTGTGAGCAGTGGGGACTTACAAGAGAAGAGCTCGACGAGTTTGCTGCAAATTCTCAGCAGAAGTGCGAGAAGGCACAGGCTAATGGCGTATTTGATGAGGAGATCGTTCCCGTTCCTGTAAAGGTTAAGAAGGAAACTGTTATGTTTGCTAAGGATGAAGGCCCCAGAGCAGGTGTAACAAAGGAGAGCATCTCTAAGCTCCGTCCCGCTTTCAAACCTGATGGAATGGTAACAGCAGCTAACTCTTCAGGTATCAACGACGGCGCAGCAGCTATCGTAGTTATGAGTGAAGAGAAGGCTAAGGAGCTTGGCATCAAGCCCATGGCTACATGGATTGCCGGTGAGCTTGCAGGCGTTGAGCCCCGCATTATGGGTATCGGTCCTGTTGCTGCAACCAAGAAGACAATGGCTAAGGCTGGCTATCAGATTACTGACTTTGATCTTATCGAGGCTAACGAGGCATTCGCTGCTCAGTCAGTTGCAGTTGGTAAGGATCTTGGCTTTGACCTTAACAAGCTCAATGTAAACGGCGGCGCTATCGCCCTTGGACACCCGGTAGGATGCTCAGGCTGCCGTATTCTTGTAACACTTCTCTATGAGATGCAGAGACGCGACGCCAAAAAGGGACTCGCTACTCTTTGCGTAGGCGGCGGAATGGGAGCTGCGGCAATCGTTGAACGAGACTAAGATATTATGCCTTCCCCCTAAGGGGGAAGGTGTCAGCTTTAGCTGACGGATGAGGGTTATATGAACGTAAACCTTGGTAAAGGCTTCGGCCCTTTAGACTTTGATGAAAACGGAAAAATGTTTTCTCTTTTTCCTGAAAATCTCCCCTATGTGGATGACGACTTCGACGGCAATGATGCGGACTTCACAGTATACGTGGACGCTGAACTCGTAGAAGCTGTCTGCAATGCGGGACTGGATTTTGAGGAATTCCTTCGCGCGGAAGAAGATGAGCGCCGAGAGATGCTTGAGGATGTTGGACTTAATCCGAATGATTACGAGCTTGATTTCGACCGCGATGTCAGAGAACGTCTTGAAGAAGAGGGGTACTACGACATGGAGTACGACGGCGACTTTGAGGAAGCCGAAGATGATGAGTACGACTTCGAAGAAGACGATGATGACGAGGACGACGAAGACGAGTACGATGAGGAAGATGAATCCGACGAAGACTATGATGAGGATGAGGAAGACTTCGAGGATGATTCCGAAGATAACTATCCGGATGAGGACGACGAAGACGATGATTATCCGGATGAAGAATACGGCTCAGACGACGACTTTGGAGGAGACGGCCGGGGCGGCAATAAACATGGTGACTCGGGAGATGCCTTTTTTGGCAACCTGGGAAGATAAGTGATCATAGACTTTGGTATCCATGCAATTTATGGATACCAAAGCTATTTATTGTATAGGTAATTCCTATGAAATAAAAAAGTAATCAGAGGGAACGGTATGAACAAAGACAGAGACATGACTGTGGGGAGTCCTTTTGGGCTTATTCTGTCATTTTCGATTTCGATGATAATTGGAAATGTCTTTCAGCAATTATACACAGTAGTAGACAGTATTATTATAGGTAAAAAGATCGGAGCGCTGGGACTTGCCGCTATAGGCGGAACGGACTGGCTCATTTATTATGATAGTGTTCGGGCAGAGTGCGATGGGGCTGTTTGTCGATTCTTCATCTGTTTCACCGGATGTATTTAAATACGGACGAGATTACCTTCTGGTTCTTGGTATATTTTATCCGCTTCTGTACACGCTCTACATAATACGAGCTGCACTTCAGGGTTTCATCCAGAGAAATTCTGCAAGATAGCGCAGATTCACCTGTGTAAAAATTAAAAAATGGAAATAAGTACTTGCAATGAATGTTAGTCTGTGCTAATATAACCGTGTTAGCAAAAGCTAACTAAATGACATACATAGTCATAAGAAATCTCCTACCTGAAAAACCCGCGTCTTGCCAACGCGGGTTATTTCGATTAAAGGATATTTGCAATTTACTTTATTTCATAGGTTTTCATAATGCCGCGAACAGCGTATTCAAGTTCGGGCATCAGTTCATCAAGTGGCTGTGGCTGCTTGTAGATAATAGAACTGTAACCGGCAGAGCTGACCATCTCGACTATCAGAAACATCATGAGCTCGGGATTTCGATATTTCACCTCGGATTCCTCAAACATCTTGGTGATTATCCTCAGGAAGTCAGTCTCGGAGTCATCAATGTTCGTGGTCATGGCCTCCTTAAACAGAGCCCAGCTGAGATCCTTATAAATAAGGGATAGGAGCATATGATTATTTGAAAGCTCAATGAGAATATGCTTCATCATGAAAATAATCTTATCCTCAACCGAATGAAGGTCTTCCTTTAGAAGTTCTTCGTAAGCGACACCAAAGAGCTGATTTGATTTACGCGCAATCAAACGGTTCCTTATATCATATTTGTCTTTGAAATACAGATAAAAGGTTCCCTTCGCAACTCCGGCCTTCTTAACAATGTCGGAAATTGACGTCTGATTGATTCCCTGCGAAGTGAACAACTCAAAGGAGGTGTTTAAGAGAGAATCAAATTTCAATTTTTTGTTTTCGTCCCATTTTCCCATAAATAAATCCTACCACATAAACTTAGAAAAGACTCGAAAAATAAATATTGACCATCAGTCATTTTTGGAGTATAACATAAAGTGTAAAAAATGACCAGCGGTCATAAAATATTTTTGTGAGGAAATGGTTATGAAATTTTTTTCTAAGGCAATTGTAAAATCCAGATTCATAATACTGATTGCCAGCATCGCACTGATGATTCCGTGCCTTGCGGGAATGGCAGCCACGAGAGTTAATTACGATATCCTCTCATATCTGCCCGGGGAGATTGAGACCATGAAAGGTCAGGACATCCTCATGGATCAGTTCGGAACCGGAGCGTATTCGCTTTTCGTAGTTGAGGGTATGGCTGATAAAGACATAGCCGAGTTGAAGGCGAATATTGAGACAGTTAATCATGTAAAGAAGGTTATCTGGTATGACACCTTCATGGACTATTCCATTCCGAAGGAGATGCTTCCGGATAAGGTAACCGAGGCACTCGGAACCGGAGACACACAGCTGATGTTTATCATCTTTGATGATACGACCTCGAGCGACGGCACGATGGAGGCCATAACAGAGATCAGGAAGATAGCCAATGAAAAATGCTTCCTTTCGGGAATGGCGGCAATCGTTCTTGATACCAAGAATCTTACGGAAAAAGAAACACCTATATATGTAGGAATGGCAGTACTTCTTGCTGTAATTGTTCTTTCACTGACAATGGATTCCTACCTTATACCTTTCTTCTTCCTTATAAGTATAGGAATTGCAATCATGTTCAACATGGGAACAAACATATTCCTGGGACAGATTTCATTCCTTACAAAATCGCTTAGTGCGGTTCTTCAGCTCGGTGTTACACTGGATTATTCAATTTTCCTGTGGCACAGTTACCAGGAGGAGCTTGAAAAGGGTATAGATGATAAAAAGGAAGCAATGGCAAACGCTATCACAGCAACATTCCAGTCGGTGCTTGGTTCATCAATTACAACCATCGCAGGTTTCGTGGCACTTTGCTTCATGAGCTTCACAATCGGCCTTGACCTTGGAATCGTCATGGCGAAGGGCGTTATCTTCGGCGTTGTTGCCTGCGTAACAGTTCTTCCCTCAATGATTCTGATATTTGATAAAATAATAGAGAAGACAAAACATAAACCGGTTGTTCAAGAATTTGTAAAAACACCCAGATGGATATCCAAGCATGCCATCATATTCGGAGTGCTTTTCCTGTGTCTCCTTCCTCCGGCAATCTGGGGATACAGACACGCAGCTGTTTACTACGATCTGTCAGAGACACTGCCCGTTAAGCTTTCGAGCAGACAGGCGATGATAGAGCTTGAAAAGAATTTTGAAACAAATACAACCTACATGATCCTTGCGGATGCAAACCTTGATACAGCTACAATGCAGGGCATGGTGAATGAACTTAAGAGTGTTGATGGAGTTGATGGAGTACTCGGACTTGAAGCACTGATGGGACCGCTTCTTCCCAGGGACATGATTCCCACTGAGCTTAAGGATGAGCTTTCAAGTGATGAGTATCAGATGCTAATGGTTACAAGTCAGTATAAAACAGCATCCGATGAAGTTAACGCTCAGATTGATAAGGTAAACGAAATTGTGAAAAAGTACAGTCCTACAGCAATGGTCGTCGGTGAGGCACCTTGTACTAAGGATTTGATCACGATTACCGATAAAGATTTTAAGACAGTCAGCATTGTTTCTATTGGCTGTGTATTCCTTATCATTGCATTTGTAATGAAATCTATATCTCTTCCTTTTATACTGGTTGCAGTTATAGAATTTGCTATTTTCATCAACATGGGTATCCCCGGATTTACGGGAACCGTAATACCTTTCATATCATCGGTTGTTATCGGAACAATTCAGCTCGGTGCAACTGTTGACTATGCAATCCTTATGACAACTCGTTATTGTAAGGAGAGAAATGATGGCCAGAGCAAGAAGCAGGCTACGAGAATCGCACTTTCAACAAGTATGAAGTCGGTTATCGTAAGTGCGCTAAGCTTCTTTGCAGCAACCTTCGGCGTAGGACTCGTATCCAGCGTCGACATGATCGGATCTCTTTGCTTCCTCATGGCAAGAGGCGCGCTGATCAGTATGGCAGTAGTTATTTTGGTTCTGCCTTCCATGTACATGATATTCGATGGACTTATCATTAGAACTACATGGGGTATGCATGATTGCATTAAAAGAGATGCAGACAGAAAGAAAAATAAAGACGTTGCAGTCCTTGATCAGGTAGGACTTGGTTGAAACAGTAATAAAACATCAATTTGAAATAGAGTTTTCGCAAACACTTAGTCAGAGAAAAAGGTTATATATCTGACGAGAAAAGGAAAAGAGGAATTGGTATGTATAAGAGAAATTTACTTAAAGCTACATCAGTTTTAACAGCGTTTGCACTTGCATTCGGTACAATGACAGGCTGCGGACTTGGTAAAAAAGCAGAAGATACAGTACAGGTTCAGGATATTACCGAGGAGAGCCCCGAAGCCGAAGAGCTTGTGGAGACAATGACACAAGCAGCTTTTACCGGAAATAAAGAGAATTCTGAGAGCGGAAAAGAAGAGACTGTATATGTTATGACTGATGCCAATGGTACAGTTGATGAAGTTGTGGTAAGCAACTGGTTAAAGAACGCAAACGGCGACAAGTCACTTACAGATACAACAAACCTGAAGGACATCGTAAATGTTAAGGGCGATGAGTCCTTCAAGGACAACGGCGACGGAACTGTTACCTGGGATGCCGAAGGACAGGACATCTACTATCAGGGAACACCCACACAGGAAGTTCCGGTCGGCGTAAAGGTTACCTACGAACTTGACGGAAAGCAGATGAAGGCCGAGGACATCGCAGGCAAGAGCGGAAGAGTAAGAATCCGCTTTGACTATACAAACTCACTTAAGAAGAAAGTTGAGATTGATGGACAGAAAGAGGACATCGATGTTCCTTTCACAATGATCTCCGGAACAATGCTTGATAACGCGAAGTTTGCCAACGTCAAGGTTTCAAACGGTAAGGTAATCTCCGATGCCAACAACTACGTTGTAGTCGGTGTTGCAATGCCCGGACTCAAGGAGTCACTCAAGATTGATGATGAAAAATTAAAAGAGAACGATATTGACGAGGATGAGGTTGATATCCCCGATTTCGTAGAGATCACTGCAGACGTTCAGGATTTTGAGCTTCCCATGACAGTATCAATGGCAAGCGCAAACGTAGTATCAGACCTCGGACTTGATAAGATTTACAATTCAGATAAACTCGATGACTTAAACGGCGATATGGACAAGCTTTCCGATGCTTCCACAGAGCTTAGAGACGGAACAGGTGAGCTTGCAGACGGAACACAGAAGTTTGAGGACGGAACATCAGAGCTTTACGACGGAACTGTGGAGCTTGCAGATGGAACAAAAGAGTTAAAGGACGGAACCGGCGAACTTAAGAACGGTGCAGGCGAGCTTAAGGATGGAACAAGCCAGCTTGCAAGCGGAACCGGCGAGCTTAAGAACGGAACCGGTGAACTCAGAAACGGAACCGGCGAACTTAAGGACGGTACAGGCCAGCTTAAGGATGGCGCAGGAGAGCTTGCAAAGGGAAGTAAATCACTTGCAGATGGCGCAACGACACTTAGCACAGGAATCGGAACATATACAGATGCTGTAGGACAGATTTCTTCAGGCGCTACAAGCCTTGATACAGGTATCGGACAGCTTAAGGACGGTGCTACAACACTCACAGGCGGAATCACTTCTGCCAAGGATGGTGCTAAGCAGGTATCCGAGGGCGCTGCTTCACTTAGTGCAGGTATAAATACTGCTGCTGATGGAGTAAAACAGCAGCTTGAGGTGCTCACTGTAGCGCAGTCTGCTTTTGAAGCAGAGTTTGGAGATGCTTTAGCTTTTGCTGCAAACCAGCAGGCGGGCGTTAATGTAAGAAATGCTGCTTCTCCTGCAGATGATAAAGATGTGGCAAAACTTGTAAAGGAGATTACTGAGAAACTTGCTGATACATATGCGGATGAGGTAAAGGCTGAAACACAGAAGGCAAAGGATGCTGAGAAGAAGACAGCGGAAGCAGAGCAGAAGGCAGAGGAGTCCGAAAAGAGAGCAGAAGAAGCAGAGCAGAAGGCTGAGGAAGCTACTAAGAGGGCGGAAGCGGCAGAGAAAGCTCTTCAGGAAGCCCTGAATGATCAGCAGAACAGTTCTTCAGATCAGAGTCAGTCACAGGATGATTCCGATAGTGATAAGAAAGAGAAAGCATCCGATACAGAGGATAAGAGTCAGGAAACACCCGAGGAGAATCAGGAAGCTACTGAAGAAAACAGCTCGAATGAAAATGCAGAGAATACTCAGGTGACACCTGAGGAGAGCTCAAATCAGGAGAGTACTGAACAGACAGAGCAGGCTACTGAAAACACTGAGAGTAGCGAAGCTGAACAGAATACCGAGAACACTGAAGCTCAGAGAGAAGAATCTGTAAGTCTTGGGACAGAGACTGTCGAAGAGAGTCAGGAAGCTTATGAGGGAGAGATTGAACAATATGCTGATGAAACCGGAATTGCAGCAATTTGTGCCGCAACAGGTATGACAGCTCAGGATATCCAGAACCTTCGTGCAGGTGCAGATGTTGCTATAGCAGCTGCTTCTGCCGAGGGACAGCAGCAGGCCAGTGCCCAACTTTATGATGCATTACAGAAGGCACTTACAGCTGCAGCGAAAGAATCAGATCCTGCTAAAAAGCAGCAGATATATGTAAACGCTCTTTCTCAGATTGCAACAGGAGTAAAAACTCCCACACAGACAGGAACACAGGCAATTACAACCATTGCAGCAACATATAAAACAATTGTTGCATCAAAGGAAGCTATGCAGAAGCTCTATGGTACAGATACAACTCAGGGCCTCAAGGACATTCAGGCAGGTGCTTCACAGCTGGCAGTTGGTGCTAACAGCCTCTACGATGGAATGAAGAAACTTGATGCAGGCGGAACAACTCTTGGTCAGGGACTTGTTTCACTTAAGGATGGTTCAAAGCAGCTTGCAGATGGAGCTAAGAAGCTTAATGATAACAGTAAGTCACTTAAGGATGGCGGAACAAAGCTTGCAAACGGTGCTTCAAGCCTTAATGACGGAGCAGGCAAGCTCAGAGACGGAGTAGGCAAACTTGATGATGGTGCAGGCAAGCTTAATGATGGTGTTGTAAAGCTTGATGACGGAGTAGGCAAGCTCGACGATGGAGCAAAGAAGCTTGATGACGGAGCAGGTAAGCTCTACGACGGAACTGTAAAACTTGATGACGGTGTAGGCGAGCTCAACGATGGAGCAGGCAAGCTCAGAGACGGAGCAGGCGAACTCAAGGATGGTGCTGTAGAACTTAACGACGGCGCAAGAAAGCTTGCAGACGGTATGGTTGAGTTTGACGAAGATGGTATCCAGAAGCTCACAAGCACAGTTGATGAGGATCTTCTTTCAGTAAAAGACAGACTCAAAGCAGTTGATGAAGCTTCTCAGAGTTACACTTCCTTCTCAGGCGCAAACGAGGATGAACCCAGCACAGTACAGTTCATCATTCGTACCGCACCCGTAAAGGCGGACTAATTATTCTAAATAATACGCCCCTGAGGTATGTATATTCAGCCCCAACCTCATTGCAAAGAACGCAAGAATCGGTTGGGGTTGAACACACATATCTCAGGGGCTGTTTTTTTTGGAATAACTTACGCATCAATGGCGAGCTTAATCGCGCCCATGATGCCTTGGTCGTCGTTGAGGCTGGCAGGAACGATGTAATCATCAAGATGATTCATTTCATCAGTTAAGATGTAGCCGTTCATGAGCTCGGCGAACTTCTTTCGAACAAGCGGGAAGAGCTGCTCCTGATGCATTACTCCGCCGCCGAGGATTATCTTCTTGGGGCTAAGGATAAGTGCATAGCTCATAAGAGCGGTGGCAATATATTCACTTTCAATCTCCCATACTTCGCTCTTATCGGACAGTTCTACAGCAGGCTTGCCCCAGCGAGCCATGATTGAAGGACCTGCAGCGAGACCTTCAAAGCAGTTGTCATGGAAAGGGCAGACACTTTTGCCTGGATCACCCTTCACAATGGGAAGTCGGATGTGTCCAACCTCAGGATGAAGCATGCCATGAAGCAGTTTTCCGTTGGACATTACTCCACCGCCGACGCCGGTTCCGATGGTGAGATAGATGGCATCAGAGAGTCCTTTGGCGCAGCCCCAGGTAACTTCTCCGAGAAGAGAGCCGTTTACGTCAGTATCAAAACCGATCGGGATTCCAAGGGCCTCCTTAGCGGCGTTAACAATATTGTAGCCGGACCACCCCTTCTTAGGTGTGGAAGTAATGCTTCCATAGGTGGGCGAATCCGTCTTAAGATCAATTGGACCAAAGCACGCAATTCCAAGTGCTTTGATATCTTTTCCTTTAAAATACTCAAAAATCTGAGGCATTGTAGTCTCAGGTGTTTCTGTGGGGAATTTTACCTGTTCGAGAATCTCCCCGTTTTCATTGCCGACAGCGCAGACCATCTTGGTTCCGCCGGCTTCAAGTGCTCCAAATAACATAGCGTCCTCCTTGAATACATAAAAAATAAAAGCTTTATAAAAATGCAATACGCACGTTGGAATAATTATAGCATTTATAGTAGAATACTAATACTATGGATTTATTTGAGTATGCACGTGAAAAGAACATGAAGAGCGAGTCTCCGCTTGCAGCCAGGATGCGTCCGAAGACCCTTGACGAGGTAGTTGGACAACAGCATATCATCGGTAAGGATAAGCTTCTTTACCGCGCAATCAAGGCGGATAAGATAAGCTCGATAATATTATACGGACCGCCCGGAACAGGCAAGACGACTCTTGCAAAGGTCATCGCGAACACCACCAAGGCAGATTTTGTTCAGCTTAATGCCACCGTGTCAGGAAAAAAGGACATGGAAGAGGTTGTGGCTAAGGCCAAAGAGAATTTAGGCGGTTTTGGAAGAAAAACCATCCTTTTCATAGACGAGATACACCGCTTCAACAAGGGACAGCAGGACTACCTTCTTCCGTTTGTTGAGGACGGCACGGTTATTCTGATCGGAGCCACGACGGAGAATCCTTACTTCGAGGTGAACGGGGCTCTTATTTCAAGATCCGTTATCTTCGAACTTCAGCCGCTTTCAGAGGACGATATCAAGACCCTTATGAAAAGAGCGGTGACAGACACTGTGAATGGAATGGGCTCTTTTGATGCAGTTTTGGAGCCTGAGGCAGAGGAATTTCTGGCTGACATAGCGGGCGGGGATGCGAGACACGCGCTCAATGCTATTGAGCTAGGAATACTGACTACAGAGCGAAGTGAAGACGGTAAGATACATATCACGAGAGAGGTTGCCGAGGAGTGCATCCAGAAGCGTGTTGCGAGATATGATAAGGACGGCGACAACCACTACGATACAATTTCAGCTTTTATAAAAAGTATGAGAGGATCTGATCCCGACGCAGCGGTTTACTATCTTGCAAGGATGCTCAATGCAGGAGAGGACCCCAAATTTATAGCAAGAAGAATGGTGATCTGTGCCTCCGAGGATGTCGGGAATGCCGATCCGCAGGCGCTTCAGGTTGCGGTAGCGGCTTTTCTTGCAACAGAGAGAATAGGTATGCCGGAGTGTCAGATTAACCTGTCACAGGCGGCCAGTTACATAGCGACAGCGCCTAAGAGCAATGCCGCAGTGGAGGCGATTTTCAGCGCAATGGACACAGTGAAGAATACGGGAAATCTCCCGATACCGTCACATCTTCAGGATGCACATTACAAATCCGCAGGTAAGCTCGGACATGGGATAGGCTACAAATATGCCCATGACTATCCGAACAATTATGTGGAGCAGCAATATCTTCCTTATGAATTAAACGGTAAGGAATTTTACAGTCCGTCCGGAAATGGCTATGAAGTGAAGATCAAGGAACACATGAAGTTCCTCAAAGAACACGCCGCCGATTCTGGAGCAGACGCTACGAAGGCAAAGGATGCCGGGCAGACGGACGAGAATAAGCAGAACTAAATCAGAGATGTAAAACGAGAGGTAAGAGTTGAAGAAACCCTTTAAGAAACTAAAAGAGTTTATAGATAATAAAATACTGTATTCAAGAAAAGGAACGCTGGCTGTGCTGATAGGCTCAGTACTGGCGGTTCTTTTTGTGGTAGGGATATTGTTATATACGGAAGGCGCTTTTGATAAGAAGGAAGAGGTGGTAGTGACCACCGAGGAAAAACCGGTAACGGAAGTTAAGGAGACACCCAAGGAAAAGAGCTACCTTGACGAGGATATTCTGAAAGCCATAACAAATTCAGGTGATAAGGTTAAGCGCGCACTCGGTGAGAGGCCGGCAACGATTGATGTGCCTGATGATCAGCTTGCGGAATATGTTAAGCTCGACAGCTGTATCATAGGAGAGAGCGGCGGAGTTGAGGTTAAGGGCTCAGCTGAGGGGATTCCCACCTCCGATGACAAGTACTATTATCTGTTCGATGCTGCGATGTATGAAGATGGCCTTAGCACAGATGCGGAGCCAATCTCGAAGATATATAAGGACAGTGAAGTTACACTTAAGGCAGCGTTGAACAAGGCTGCTGCGAACTCCAGATTATACAGGAAATTTTTCATTGCTGTGAAAAAGGACGACGAGTTTAAGCCGGTTTCTCATGCAAGCTATATCACAAATCCGGAGGCGGTTGCATCGCATAATTACGGCGGATTACAGCACAGCTCTAAGAAGGGTCTTTTGGTTGATCCTTCTCATCTGGATGCCGTTGGCGACCTCGGAGTTAATTATGCAACTTACAATATTCCGCTGAACAGACTCCTTGCAACAAGTGCGGGAGGTTCCGTTGCTTACACCTATAACGGTGTTACATACTATTTTAACGGAGCTATTCTCCATGAATACGATTATCTGTTCACAACCCTCAATTCGAAGGGGGTGGATGTTGCTGCTATCATACTTAATAACGTATCGCCCTCCACTTTTCCTGAGGTGACTCATCCCAATGCGAGAAGCGGATCCACGGCTCCTTACTATATGTTCAATGCCTCCGACGAGGCCGGCGTCAATGCGCTTGCAGCCATCGGATCATTCCTGGCAGAGAGATATTCCGGCTCGGGTCACGGCAATGTTGCGATGTGGATTATCGGAAACGAAGTCAATGCGCGAAAAGAGTGGAATTACATGGCATCCACCGACCTTGGAACATATGCCGCTGCTTATGCAAGGGCATTCAGAGTATTCTACAACGCGATTAAGAGTAACAATGCCGGCGCACATGTATACATCTCACTCGACCAGCAGTGGGACAGAAATATGAAGGGCAATCCCGACTACGACGGCAGAGATCTTCTGGACAGCTTTGCAGCTTCACTTAGAAGCTATGGCGACATCGGCTGGGGACTTGCTCAGCACCCTTACACCGTGCCGCTTACCGACGTGGCATTCTGGAACGGGCACAAGCTTGTGACCGACTCCGCGGACACATCTTTTATCACAATGAAAAACATAGGTGTCCTCACAAACTATATGAGCAGCGAAGCGATGTTGTATAATGGTGGTGTCCGGTCCATAATCCTTAGCGAGGTGGGATACACTTCCACGAAGGGTGACGCACTCCAGGCAGCAGCTATCGCCTACGCCTACAGCAAGGTTGCAGCGAACGGTAACCTTCACGCGATCATGTTTTCCAGACAGACCGATGCTCCTGAGGAGATCGCTCACGACGGCCTTGCCATGGGGCTTTGCACCACAGGCGGCGGACACAAATTATCGTACGACGTATTTAAATACATGGATACCCCGCAGCGGGAGGAACACATCGCTTTCGCCAGAGACATTGTCGGGGTAAATTTCTAAAAATAATTTGCCTTCTCCCAGAGGGGGAGATTGAAATTGTCTCTGAGAGAAGATGACGGAAAAAATGTGCCTTCTCCCTCTGGGAGAAGGTGTCAGCGTAGCTGACGGATGAGGGCTTCATGAGTTCACAATACCTAACCTTATACAAAATGATCGTGCTCTACATGCTGAGAAAATCCGACGGACGCCTTAGCAAGGCACAGATTTACGACTTTATATTGGAAAAAGAATACACGAATTTTCTCACCCTGCAGGAAGTATTCGGCGAGCTTGCGGAGTCTGAGCTCATCACCGAGAACATCGAGGGCAGCAGGACATTCCTGAAACTCACCGATGCAGGAAGCGAGACACTGGACTTCTTCGGAAACCGCATCAATCCCTCAATCAGGGAGCAGATTGATACATTTTTCCGGGAAAACGGGCTCAAGATGCGCGACGAGACTTCCATCGGTGCCTATTACAAGAAGACCGGAGAAAATGAGTACATGACATACCTCTCTGCAGCGGAGTTCGGAGAAACACTGGTAGAGCTCCATGTCCCCGCGATCACGGAGGATATGGCAGAGACAATCTGCGAGAACTGGAAGAAGAAAAACCAGAACATCTACAGGACTATCATGACTGAACTTATGTGAGAAATCTTGTTGAAAAATGCATGTTGACAAGCTACTATCTGCTTGTTAAAATAACCTTTGTGACTTGCGAAAGTCACGGATTGCTGGCATAGCACAGTCGGTAGTGCGTCGCATTGGTAGTGCGGAGGTCACGGGTCCGATTCCCGTTGCCAGCTCGCCCTTAAATCCAGGATTTATCTGGGTTTAAGGGATTTTTTATACCCTAAATGAGTGGTCTTTGAGTGGTCTTTTTTGTAATTTCAACCAAAACATGACCGAATTGCGTCAAGTTTCGTATCCTTCTGAACAGCTCTGATGTAGTGAAGAGTAGTGTTTTTGTCTGCATGACCAGCTGCGTACATGACAGTTTGAAGATCACCTCCGGTTGCTCTTGCAAGTTCTGTTACACTCCAAAATCTGATTTTCTGTAGATAATTAAAATGGTTTTGAGCCACTAAAGCTCAAAACCATTTTGTTATTCTGATTCATTATTATTGAATTTAATGAAGTCATCTATGATATTTTCTATAAGTCGGAATTGATTAGGTGTTAAACTGGTGAGCTTCTTTGACAAATATAATTGATCCTTGTCAATAATACTTCCAGTGAGGAGGTAATCTGTACTAACTTCAAGACCTTCAGCAAGTTTAGATAGGTTTTCCGGTCTCATGGCACGTTTACCAGATTCAGCGTAAGATACAAATTGAGTGGTGACACCGCATATTTCAGCAAGCTTTTCCTGCGTCAATCCCATTTTCCTTCTACGTTCAATTATACGTTCTCCGATTTGTTGTAAACAAAGATCTGTGTCTTGCAAAGAATGCGACCTCCTTGATGTTTACAATATCGTAAGAAATTCCGTATAAAAATTTAATCGTTTAATGTTGAAAAAATCAACAAAACGCGATAAAGTATTTGTGCTAGAAAAAATAATACATGACTTAACATTTGAAACAAAAGTTCAAAAATGGAGAAAAGATTATGAGAATTAATTTCAAAAGAGCAAGTTTTATGGGTGTTATGATTACACTCGCAATGATGATTCTGGTTGGTTTTACACCACTCAGAGCATCAGCAGCACCAAAACTTAACAAGAAACAGGTTGAGTTAAAAATAGGGAAAACCTGTAAGTTAAAAGTTAAAGGGACAAGTGGTAAGGTAGAATGGTCAACTTCTAACAAGAAAATTGCAAAGGTTTCTAAGAATGGTGTTATCACAGCAAAGAAAGCAGGTAAGGTTACAATCAAAGCTAAGGTTAATAAAAAGACCTTAAAATGTAAAGTTACTGTCCTTTGTAAACATCATCAGTTTGAAGAGAAGATAATTAAAAAAGCTACATATAAGAGAGCTGGTGAGAAATGTAAAGTATGCAAAATCTGCGGCTTTGAAACTGAACATGAAGAAATCCCAAGATTGAAAAGACAGAGTGAAATAGAAGCAGAAAAGAATCGTGAAGAGTATAATAATTACAACCCTTCAGGTTATGTACCTAGAACAGAAGGATTAACTGAACAAGAGATTAAGACTAGACTGGCAGAACTTAAGATGTACTATCCGGAAGCAAAAAACTTTTACTTGAAAGGGATTGTTACTGCTGATGGGTCTTCTTATACTAACTTTGTCAGGAGTATGTTATTTGGTAATAGTAATGTGTTTCTTAAGACAGAAATTAAGAACCCTTCAGCAGCACAAGCTGGTGATATAATTGGTGTATCATTTGTACGTTCAGATAAGTCTGTTTATAATAGGGTGTATGTGATTACAAATGTTGATGGTGATAATGTATATGTTGTTACTAACAAAGAGGGCAATAACAAAGTAGCATGTTGGGATGAAGAAGAAAATCCAACATTTAAAATTGAATGGTCTTCTGTTAATAACAAAAATAGTCTGGTATTTGTAGATAAGAGTAAGTATGCAGGAACACTATCAACACAAGAATTTATTCTCAGGTATCATGATTGAATTGTACAATATATAATTGGAGGAAAAGTTTATGCAGAATAGTCTTAAAAGAATAAATTTTACAGGTGCATTCTTTGTATTAGTATTTGTGATGCTTATAGGTTTTGTGACTCCAATGAAAGTATCAGCAGCTCCAAAACTGAATAAGAAACAGATTGAGATTAAAGTAGGTAAAACTTATAAACTCAAAGTCAAAGGAACTAGTAACAAAGTTAAGTGGTCTTCTATTGATAAGAAAACTGCTAAGGTTTCTAAGAAAGGTGTCGTGACAGCTAAGAAAGTTGGCAAGACAATAGTTAAAGCAAAAGTTGGTAAAAAGACATTAAAGTGTGAAGTTAATGTTATTTGCAATAAGCATCAATTTGAAGAAAAAATAATTAGAGAAGCTACAAAAAAGAAGAGCGGAGAAAAATGCAAGGTTTGTGTAGTTTGTGGCTTTGAAACTGAACATGAAGAAATCCCTAGAATTGAATCTGATGATAAAGATGAAGAAGAATCTGATACACAAGATGATTCTTCATATGTTCCTAGACAAGAAGGATTAACTGAGTTAGAAGTAAAAAACAGATTAGCTGAACTTAAGGCTCAGTATGCAGAAGTGCCAGAGGATTATTGGGATGTATATATTTATTTTATTACGAAACAATTATATGGCGATGAACCAAAGTATAAGGAGGAACATACAGATTTATCAAGATTAAAAGCTGGGGATCAAATCAAGTATTATTGGACATCTACGGATAATCCTGATGATATCCATCTGAGTGTTTTTATGGTCACAAACATAGATAATAATGATAATATCTATATTATGAAATCTGGTGCTCCTGCTCCACATGTATGTACTCCTCAAGAGGAAGGTCATCAACGAAAAGGATATTGGGATGAGGAAGGTCATCCCAGTTATAAAATAATAGATATCCCTCAAGGCAAGTTTTTGGGTTCAACAAATGAGAATATCACAGTTACTGCATATACGATTTATCGTTATTATTAACTAAAACTTCTATCAATAGAAATTCAGTCATATTATAAATAATTATTAAATTATTTCACGTGGGTGCTTTAAACTCACCCACGTGTTATATTATATTTCAATTCAGAATAATAAGTCTGAAAGGAGGTTTATAACCTCATGCAGACATGCGTTTTGACATATGGATTACTAATGTTACAATAAGATTGTTCGGGAGAGCTCCTGCCATATAAGTGGAGAAGTTTCAACTCGGGAGAGTCCCTGCCATATAAGTGGGAAAGCTTAAACTCTGAGAGGGCTGATTACCAGCCCTCTTAATTATTTTACTTGCAGAATAACTGAAGTAATCATAAAATGATCAATCCAAGCTAAATTAGGGAACATATCAAATAAATGGATATAGATTTTTAAAAGGTATTATCTAAGAAGGAATTATAGAATAAATCAAATATGATATACTTAGTAAAAGAAAAGCAACGAGGTTTAAAAATTGGAAACAAGTATTTCAAATGCAATTAGTACCTGACAAAAAGAAAGAACTCCTTGAAAAGGATTTTGATATACCTATGTCAGCTACCATGAGTATGGAGGTAAACACTATGTGCAATTTAGGTGAAGGATTAGTTGAACAGACATCTATAAAGAATAAAGCGGATTTTGTAATCAGATTAATGCAAAAGAAACATTATGATATCAATGAGGCATTTGATCTTGCAAATGTTTTAGAATCTGAGAAGGCAGAAGTTACAAAATTGGTTGATGAGCAACTTGCTGTGAAATGATTTTACTTTAGAAGCGAGTGGTCGTAGTAGTGGTCGTTTTAAAATAAGAGTGCTGAAAAACCTCCTTTCTATGCGGTTTTTAAGTGGTGGTCATTGCTCCGATTCCCGTTGCCAGCTCGATAAAAAAGAGTCCCTCAAAGCTAGAAAATGTCTGACTTTGAGGGATTTTTATTTTCACTAATTGTTTTCTCCGATTGATGGTAGAAAAGCGAAAAACCTACCGAAAACCTACCGACATTTCAAATAGTTTGGAAAAGGATGAAAAAGAATCGAAAAGGAGAAAAGTGAAAAAGCTAGTATACAACGAATAAAATTTTTTTGAAGGGGTTAAGTTATTAGATTTTTTGCCGATAACCTTAATGGAACATTATCACTATCTTAGTCGAACATGGAGGTTGGCTATGATTATGTTTCGCTTACACGGAGGTATTGGGATATGAACATTAAAGCAACTAATCTTTCCATAAAAATGGATTCTAATATTAAGCAGCATATCGTAGGAATTCCTGATTCTAAATCCAAGTCACGTTCGCATAAGAAAAATGATTTGCCAATCATGGATGTAGAAAAGTCTGCTACTGTGGATATTTCAAAAGATGGTAGAGAACTTGCTAAAAAACTTCGTGAAGATAAGCGTAAGGAAATAAAGATCAATATTGAAGAGACCTGGAAGCAAATCGGAGAGGCCGACAGACTGTCAAACAAAATCGAAAGCGGTGAAGAGCTGACAGATGTTGATAAAGAGTTTATCAATGATAATCTTCAGAAGATTACATCTGAACGATACGTGTATAATAAAACACATATTATTACAAAAGACGAATATGAAGCTGTGCTCAAAACTTTGAAGGAAAACTTCGAGGCGCGTCTTAATATGTATTCTGATATGCAAAAGAAGTTGGATGCGCAGGGACTTGAGGATGAGCACAATAAAAATGCTCAGTTTATAGCAAAGGCTAAGCAAGACGAAAATGAAAAGCAGCGAATTATTGACATACTAAAAGAAACCCTTGATGTCGATGATGAAGATGAAGAAGAGGAGAGCAAAAAAACTGAATCTGATGAGAATCAGGATGATAATGCATTAGAATTTGATGAAACCGGTAAAACTGCAGACGAGCAACTGATTGACAGAGCTTTCGATTTAATTGATAAAAATAAGGAAGCTGTCGATGAGATGTCCTCTCGATATGTAGCGGCTGCTGAGAGTAAGAATGAATATGATAAGTTGATGGATGAAGAATTTCTTAGGATTTCCGATTTGCTGGCTAATGATGAACTTTCAGAAGAAAGGAAATTAAAAGAATTCAAAACATCAAATGATTATATGACAGAACTAAACGCGAATAAGATGAGACAGGAAGTGATTAACAGATTTGATTTTTCATCCTGGCTTATAGGAAAAATTGAATTTAATAACCATAATAGACTGAAGGATGTTCTTAATCTTGATGGTGTGGATTCTGGTATGGGTGGAATAGATATGGTAAGAGATTTTCTTATCAATGACAATTCATCACTTAGGAAATAATAGGTATATTTAAACCGTATCTAAAGCAACCATTGACCCTTTTATTAAGCCGAAAGTGGTCTTTTATATAAAATTGGGCGTGTGATTATTGCATGCTCTAATTTTATTTGTGTCTATTGGAGAATTATTCAGGGATAAAAAGCTATCAGGTTGAGGATGCATTAAACCAGGAGGTTATGAGACTTCTTAGTAATCCAAAAGAATTATCTGATGAATATGGATTTAAACTGATTCATAAAAATAGAAAGAGGTGATTTTATGTCATCAGAAAAGGAAAGATGGGAAATACTAGATAAATTGGATATGGGATATAGTTTGGATGAGGATAATTCAGGACAGGTGATAGAAGATATTATTGTTGATGATAAGACTTTCCTTGAAGCATCAAATGGTCTTTATAGTAGATCGGAATATATGCAGGCGAAAACAGATGTTGAATTGTCATATGCACTTATGCAGGATCCACCTGAAGGGTTGGTAGAAAAACTGCTTAAGGCAAAAAGGAATGTTGAGGATTATATTAATTCCAAGCGAATTTTTATTCCAGCTAAGTAATGAAGGCGAATTAAAAGTGGTCTTTAAAGTGGTCTTTTTTATAAAAGAGAGCACCGAAAAACTCCTTTCCATGCGGGTTTTCGTAACTGGCTATTATCCGATTCCCGTTGCCAGCTCGAATAGAAAACCTCAAGGATTTTATGGCTTTGAGGTTTTTTGCTGCTTCTACAGACCTAAATAGTATTCTTTTGCCAGCTCAAATGCAGAAGCCATATATTTTTGTTCACTCTTTTTTATGCCGTTTTTTGAGGCGGTGTGTTCCCAAGAAATTGTGATTGTTCCGGCAATATTATTAACACACTTTTTGGCTTCATCTTTGCTTAAGTGATAAAACTCACAAGTATCGAGAGCTTTATCAAATGATCTGTAACCATTATCCATATCAATATTCATAGATAAGAATTCCTCACCTGCTACAGGGTTAATGTCAAAAACAGGAGATAGTTCCCATCTTGTGCCGTTCAAAATAAAACCATGATTTCTTAGGTGGTCGTCGTGATTAGAAATAGCTATATTAAAAACCATGCGGTTAAACAGTTCATGAAGATCTTTGTCAACTTCTGACGCAATATTACAGATAACTTCAGTGAGATCCAAATAACCTAATCCATCTGTTTCACCGTCTCTTGCTCCAAGCATTGTCATAGCAGAAGTGTAGTGGATGCGAAATTCTTTGCTATTTTCATACTTTCTGTCAAATCTTTTTGTTAAAAAAGTACTGCCAAGTTCACTAATATTCATGAGTTTTGTTTCGGGTACATTAAGACCACACATTAGAGCGAGGTCATTCGCAGTCTTTTCCCACGCACCAATATCATAATCGTCATTCTTGGATGGAAACTTTGCTATCCACAATGAACCATCAATGTCAGCCACATTTGCTTTAGGACGGGCACCACCAAGGGAAGAACCGGGGTTTACTAGTTGTTTTAACCATTTTTCGTCGGTATCTTTTTCATAGCCAAGAGAAATCTGTTCAAGTTCTCTTATCGCAGTTATAGGAGGAATAGAGTAGTTTTCGTCATTATCCAGAAAATCACCGTAAGGATCTGTCTTGTATCTAAAACCTCCGCTACGAAAACAATCCTGGACAGCTAAAAGATAGTCAGTCTCAAAAAACTTCTTGGGACGGCGTTTCTCTTTGGCTGCATATTTTGCTTCCCGTCTTTCGATGAGCTTACGTCCCCACCTATCAGGGCAGGAATCCTCAAATGCTCCAAAAAGTTTCTTGTCCTCAGAATACGTCCTATAAGGTGTCTGAGGTATAGTGGGATCAAGCATAAGGTTTGAATGAGATCCTAACCAGTTATTATCGTATTCAAAAGAAACCACCTCGCCTCCGCTAACGATTCCTCGGTGGATTATTCCTATAAGTTCATTATTAAGCCATCCGGCATAAACAAATATATCTTTATTGTCACTCATGTTTCCTTACCCTCCGGGGTACTTTTATATCAAGATCCTGAATGGTCCGTCCTAAGACATCGTCTTTGGCAATTAGAAGGATGTCATCAGAGAGCCCCAGAACATTAAGAACAGCCAGGTACATTCCCATTGATACAGAAGGAGAGCCCTTTTCTATCTGTACAACAGTAGATCTGCCAACACGTGCTCTCTCAGCAACATCTTCCGCGGTAAGATGCCTTCTTAATCTGGCGAGTTTTATCTGTTCACCGACAGTCTGTAGTTTCTTTTGTGTTTTAGGTAATAATAAAGCAGTTCTTCTACCCATAAAATGCTCCTAATGTTTTTATTTAAATATATTATATGCTTAAATGTGTTTAAATACAAACATTATAAAGATAGATAACTTTAATTAACGATAACTTTAATTTGGTAAATAGCGGCATTTGTTGCTTTAAAAAAGGTATTGATCTCAAAAGTGGGATCGGAAAGAATACAGCTTGTTACTATAAGCAGGCCTTCTGCGCATGTAGAATACGAGCCGTATAGCTTTGTAAAAACAGATTGCTTGAAAATAGTGGGCGTAACTCTTCCGTTTAACTAACATTACCTTATTATGTTCATTTTTTAGTATCCTATTGAACTGTCCTTATGTAGTGAAGAGTAGTACTTTTGTCTGCATACCCTGGAACAAGTCTCAAATAAGTCGGACTATTACAGAACACTACTGCTAGTGTACTGGGAATGTTTTTATGGGGGATTAAGAAATATTTATGTTATATTTTGCGTTTGGAAGTCATATGCAACAAATATTGAAGGATAGGTCAGGGTTGTTGTGCTTGAAAAAAATGAATGCAACAAATAAGGAATAAACAGTTGAATTTATTGTGCTCACAGAAAAAACAAACAACAAATATAGAAGAGGTGTTTAGGTTTATTGTACGTTCAGAAAAAGCACGCAATAAATATAGAAGAATCCATTAGATTTGTTGTTCCCAAAGTAAAATGCAATCGCAAAGAATAAAATAAAAGAGTTCAGCCAGATTATAAAAAGAGTAAAAAATAATGCAGATAATCATTCTTAAATAAGGTATAATACATAAAGTTATAAACTTTCCAAGGAGGACAAAGACATGGTGATGTTTTTAAAGCTTAGAAGTATCTGATAAGCATGGAACCTTATCAGAATAGTTTCATGCTTGTTTATCGTGACCGAAAAAACAAACTATTTGAAATAAGGAGATAACTATTATGATACTTCAGGACAACATAATTAAAGAATATTTACGTAACGTTTATTTTATTACAGGAACACCTTGCGGAGGAAAGACGACAATATCGAGGGCACTGGGTGAAAAGTACGGAATTCCGGTGTATGACATTGATGAGCATTTTCCTTTTCATCAGGCAATATCGGACAGCGAGCATCAGCCGAATATGAATAAGCAGTTCAGGGATGCTGATGAATTCTTCGGGCGAAGCGTGGAGGATTATAAAGCGTGGCTTCTGGGAAATCTGAAGGAACAGCTGGATTTCATAATCCTTGATCTGATTAAGCTTTCTCAGAACGGAAGAGTTATTTGCGATTGTCACCTTACAATGGAGCAGATAAAACAGTTATCCGATCCTTCCAGGGCGGCGTTTATGATAACCGATCCGACGGATTTGGTTGAGACTTACTGTGACAGGCCTGATCATCAGGACTTTAGCGACTTCATTCACAGTGCAACTGATTATGAGAAGGCAAAGAAGACCTGTACGCAGACACTGTACGAGCTCAATATGGAGAAATATCAGGAGATTAAACGCAGTAATTTCTTCTGGCTTGAGCGAGACTACAACAGAAGTGTTGCAGATACGGTAGCTTTGGTGGAAAAGCACTTTGGATGGCATAAGCTTCAAGACTTTGAAATTGTTAAGGTTGAGAAAGGTACGCAGCTTGCGGATGAACTGCTTTCATTTGTCAAAGACAGCTCCTGGGATGAGGTAAAGGATCACATATCAGAGATGATAACAAACTGGAATTTTTCGGACTGGGAAGCAATGTTTGTTGCCAGAGAAGGCGGAAGGATTATAGGAATGATCTCGGTTTTAAAGGAGGATTATTATCCGCTTCCGGAGTACTATCCATGGGTATCCTGTGTGTATGTGTCTGAGGAATACCGCGGACAGAGAGTCAGTGAGAAGCTGATTTCTCATGCAAATGTGTATTTGATGGAGCAGGGCTTTAAGAAAAGTTATATTCCATCAGAATTCACAGGCTTATATGAACGGTACGGATATCATTACATAAAAGAAATAACCAATTATGGCGGAACAACAGATCATTTGTATGCAAAGGAATTATGATCAGTTTGTTAAAAAAGATTTTCTATAAAAAACGTGGGGCATGCTATAGCATGCCCTGATTTTATGTTATCATCAACTGGTGAACATCACATATTATATGAAAAAAGTTAGGGGACTATATCATGGGGAAAATATCAAAATTGTTAGTGACGGGATTTCTGTCCGTCATCTTGTTATCCGGCTGCGCGCAGCCTTCATTTGTGTCAAAAATGACTTCAGACAAATCTTATCTTGAATATGAATTTAGACGCGGTACCAAGGAAGAGGAGGAAGCAGGTAAATTCCTTGGCAGTGAGACTTGCAGTATTTATGACGAAATTGATGAGAATCTGTTTGCGTTAGCTTATGGCCAGCTGAGGACACTTTTTGGTGAGCCTGACTATGAAACGGAAGACCTGGAAAATATGTATGATTATAACGTTGTCGCAACTGATAAGGAGGGCAATGAATACTATATGTATGCTTACAGCGGCCCTACAGGACCTGCAATAGGCACACGTGAGGATGATGAAAAAACTGAAAAAGCCGCAAGGGCTCTCGCTGAGAAAATCAAATCCGTGGAGCCTACTGATTACGACTACGTAGGTTACTACTTTGACTTTGGACTCACTGTCAAAATGGGTGTGAAAAATGGCAAGCCGTACTGCACCGAAAGCGGCGGCGATGGTGAGTTTTGAGAAACTGAAATGTTAAGAAAAACCATCTCCCTGCAGCGGAGTCTGAGAGGTCTTTTTTGTAGGATGAAAGCATGTTTTCAAAAAATAAAAAAATTTCAAAAAAAGTGAAACCTTTTGTGGCTACCAATCCTCTTTATATTGTAACGATGAAAAGACAACGATTTTAAAATATGAAAAGGAGGAATAAGGCATTTTTTTGTGATAGGCAACTGATGGAAGTAGTGATAAAATGTTTAAGTGCGTGTTCAGCTGCAAACGCGATGGATGATACGCAGGAGGGGACATATTTGTCGCTACTAAATAATGTATGAAGAGAGGAATCAATAATGAAGAAAACGATGAAAAAACTTTTAACACTGGTACTCACTTTATGTTGTTGTGCTTCAGTACTCTGTGGACACAGCATTACCGGTAAGGCAGACGAAGGAAAATTTGCCGACAAAACAAATGTAAAACCGATTGCACTTAACTCTCCGGTTTCAGGGGATATTCAGACAAAAAATGGTAATTGCTGGTATACATTTACCTCAAACGCGAGCAAAGATTTTTGGTATGTAATGGAGATGAAGAGTACCGGCCTTAATTCTTGTTGCCGTTTGTATGATGCAGACGGAGCAAATATTGAAACTGTATATGCAGGAAAAAATGAGACGAGATCCAAGTATGTAAAGCTCGAGCCTTCATCTGTATATTATGTACAGGCGCATGGTGTTTATGATGATAGTTACGGAAGTTTTGTGCTTACTATGAAAGCAGAGAATGATGAGGGGGATACTCTTGCTACTGCAACTCCGATACCAAACGAATACGCAGGAACAATTAAAACGGAAAATGATGTGGACTGGCTTAGCTTTAACTCAGATGCTAATACCGCTGTTACGGTAACAGTTAAGAATATTGATGGAAGCGGTGTGACTGCTCAGGTGTTTAAGGCAGATGAGACAAGTGTGAGCGACTCTTATTATGCAGGTAAGGCGCAGTCAAATGAGAGAACTGTTTTAGTAAACGCCGGAACAACATATTATATAAAGGTGACAGGCTACTACGATGATGTGAGATATAAAATCTCTATTTCCGGAAGAGTAGATGAACCCAGCAAGGCTAAAAAGGCTAAGAGCATAAAGCTTAAGAAGAATGTAAATGGTATTCTTGATACTGACGACGATCATGACTGGTTTAAGGTAAAAGCCAACAAGAAGGGCAACTATAAATTCATTATTAAGAACACAGACTCCAGCAGTTTATTTTTGTCTGTATACAAGGGAAATAAGAAAATTGACAGTATCTACGCAGGAAAAGCAGATTCAAAGGTGCTTAAGTTAAAACTGAAAAAAGGCACATATAGAATAGAAGTGAACGGTAATGCCGGAAAATACGCTGTAAAGGTAAAAAGATAATCCGCCATTTGCTTATGAACTAAGAAAAATAGGTTATTGAATTACAAAAGGAATGCACAAGTATTAAAAAACTTGTCGCATTCCTTTTTTGTGCTCCAAAATCAACCGCCAAAACTTTTTTAATATTTTTCCCAAAAAAGTGAAACCTTTTTGATACTGCCTCCCTCTAGGTATTAAAGGGCAGGAAAAACGGAGGCGGTTATGCTTGGAGAAATTGATGAAAGCTGGATGAAGCTTATAAAGATGGGAAGAATACATCGGGGGAACAGACTGCTTGCACAAATCTTGAATGAAGATAAGAAAAAAACAAAACCTGACAGTGAAAACGTAAAAACAAGAAAAATAATCGTTAATTAGTAATATGCAACTACTGATATGGATGGTAAAATTGAGAAGTGCGATTTGGTTAAATCTTGGCTGAATTTGCATGTAAGGGTGGCTTAAAATATGCCACATAGTTTGTTTGAGGGAATAAAAATGAAGAGAGGGAATGAAATGGCAGAAATGATGACAGAAAGTCAGGAAGCGCTGGTCCGGGCGGTGAAAGGTTTTGCGGCCGGCAGGGATGAAGTTTCATTTGAGAAGCTTTATAAACTGACGTACAAGAAGCTTTTTGCGTACATCCAGATGATGTCCAAGGACAAGGAAAAGACAGAGGATGTTCTGCAAAACGGCTATCTCATTTGTTACAGGAAAATTGATCAGCTTAGTGATCCCACTAAGTTCATGTCATGGATGAAGAATATCTGCTATCACGAGCTGGCGCACAGCTATGATGACAGGGTTACACTCCTTGCAAATACGCAGAGCGCGGATGAGGATGTGGATGTTTTCGATACCATCCGGGACGATAAGATGGAGATGCCTGAGAAAGCAGCAGAGGACGCTAACCTCAAGAAGCTCCTTCTGAAAAATATAAATATGCTTCCTGAGAAGCAGAGAATGGCGCTTATCGCTTTTTACTTCGAGGACAGATCCATAAAAGAGATTGCGGAGTCCATGGGTGCTCCTGAGAATACAGTCAAGACCTACCTTAACAGGGCCAGGAAAAGCATGAACGATTCCATGAAATCCTATGCGGATGCAAACGGACTCAAGCTCGTTCCTTTTGCAGTTGTTCCGTTTATGGCTATGCTCTTTGGCGAGCATGCAAGTGCTTGCGAACTGCTCGCAGGCACAGGCAGCGTTTTATGGAATAAGCTTAGACCGATGTTGTGGAAATGCGCAGCAAATGGCGCAGGAGCAGCAGGTGCTATGTCCGTAGGTCTTGGAATAAAAATAGCTACCTGCGGACTTATCGCCGCTTTAGTTGGCGGAAGCGTAGGAGCATTTGCTACCTATAAATATGTCGATAATAAGCGCAAGGCAGAACAGTCTGAACAATCCGATTTTTCGAAGAATCCAATGGATGATGCGAAAAAGATTATTCAGCTGGAAGAGGATCCGGTGCAAGTTGATGATACCGAGAATCCTTCTGACAGCGCAGATGGGGCAGAGGCTGAAAATAAAAAGACAGAAGAGAATGAAAAGCCGGAAGAAAATCAGATTCCCGATCCTCATGAAATATGGGGAGATACTGAGATAACAGAGTACTTTGACAGCAATCTCGGCGTTCATTTCTACCTTCCCTCCGAGCTTAGTGTATCCCTTGAAAATCCCGAGTACTGGGCAGATGCCGGAGTGTTGGTTTATGTCACCGGTATGGGAATGAATAATGAGTATTTATTTGCCACAACCTATGCAACAAGAGAAGCGGCTGCCGGCGGTGATGCGGCAGTGGCGGATTACAGGCTCGTTTCTGACGCCGGTGGCAGGATATATGAACTGGGATTTATTTCCGAATATGAAGATCCCGAACCTACAAGTGCTGCACTTTCATTCAGGGAGTCATACGCTGACAAAATTGCTGAGTCTGCGTACATTGATCCTAATGTAGAACCACGCTATATCAGTTTTTCGGTTGCAGATACAACCTGTGAAAAGAGCGACGGAAGTTATTGGTATGAGCACCATGCGCCGGACTGGCTTGAGGGTAGCCCTTCAGGTGTTAAAGAGTTAACCGTAGGCACAGATCTGCTCGCCGGAAGCTATTCTATCTATGGTACATTCGGCGCCGGATCAATAACTGTTACCGGTGCTGATGGCAGCGAAAAATACAGCTTCCATGACGATTTCAGCAATTGGGAGTCATGCGAAACCCTTGGGCACTGGCCGACAATAGTTGTAGAAGACGGCGATAAGATAAAACTTGATGCCGATGATGCTGACTGTTATGCGATCACTTTCTCGGATCACAAAGGTGCAGGGGCTACTGCGCAAGGGGGCGGCCTTCCTTCCCGAAATAGCCGTGTATTAACTATATGAACTGGAAACTCTAAGTGATACAATAAAAATTATTACATAAGAAAAGGGGACAAAATAATGGACGAAAAAATCGAGTTAAAACTCACAAAGAGCAACATTTTAAGATTTCTGAATGCATGTTTTATTTTGCTGTTTTTCATGCCAACCATGTTGGTATCCTGCAGCGGTGAAACAGTTAAAATCAGTGCAAGCAAGATCACCTTCGGTTTTGAGGTTTTGGGGCAAAAAATCGATGGACATATAGCGGGAATCCTTATGCTGATTCTTCCCATTGCATGTCTGGTACTGCTGTGCCTTGCTCAGACAAGAGCAAATAAGAAGACAATCATAGTAATCAAGGTTTTAAATTTTATCAATTTTATTGCATGGGTAAGCTATTTCAATGGAGTAGATAAAGAGGCAAAGGAAAATTACTGCGAGTCAGAGATGACAGGATGGATGATTCTTCTGATGCTGTTCATGGTGATACACTGTGTGATCACATTCATGTGTCTGTTCCAGTCAAACGCTTCACTTCAGCAGCAGATTGAGCTTGCAGCAACAGGCGGAAATCCTGCGCAGATGCAGTATAACGGCTTTGGATCAAAATCAAAATGTCCGACCTGTGGTGCGGATGTTAAGGGCGGTGACATGTTCTGTTTGAAGTGCGGAACCAAGCTTAAAAAGACATGCCCGACTTGCGGGGCTGAGATGGATGGCGATTCAAGATTCTGTTCAAAGTGTGGAACGGAAGTTACGGAATAATTTTGGGAGGATATTTAAAAATGGCATTTTTTGAAGAGTTAGGATCAAAGATTTCCAAGGGGAGTCAGGACGCGGTTCAGAAGACAAAGGATATGGCGAGTGTTGTTAACCTCACAAACGAGAACAACAGCCTCGATAAGAAAAATGTGACAATTAAGAATCAGATGGGCATCAGCCTTTATGATGCAATTTTTGAAAAGATGAGTTTCGAAGACACTGCTAATACGGAAAGTCCCGTGCAGCTTCCTGCAGAGCTGTGGTCAAACCTTTGCCAAATGGCAACTGAGATAAAAAAGAATGAGCAGACAAAGCTCGATAACAATGAAAAAATCAGAGACCTCAAGGGGGAGAGACTCTGCCCTAAGTGCGGTAAGCTTCTTCCTCGGGAAGCTGCCTTTTGTACTGCCTGCGGCGAAAAACTTCCTATGCCTGAACCCGCGCAGGCGTCTGTACCTGCAGGAAAGGTATGTCCGAACTGCGGCAAACAACTTAGCGATGATGCGGTTTTCTGTACTTCATGCGGAACACGTATAGAGGGAGAAGAGTAATTATGTTTTGCGCAAAGTGTGGAAATCAAATTGAGGACGGTGCTGCTTTTTGCCCCAAGTGCGGTGCGAAAATTTCAGGCAGCGACTATGCGAATGCGGCTTCCGGGCAGCCATGGAACCAGGCTCAGCCCGCGCAGCCTGACTTTATGGACAAAATAGAAAAAGAGTCAGCGAAGCAGAGAAACACCATAATAGGTATCGGAGTAGTAGCGGTACTGGCTGTTATCGCAGTGGTTTTCTTCTTTTCGGTAAGAAAACATACTATAAATCTGAATAAGTATGTAGAGATCACCTACTCAGGATACAACACTTGTGGAACCGCTTCCTATACTATAGATAAGGATAAGTTCAACAAGGATTTCGGCAGCAAGATCAAGTTTACGAAGAGCGGCAAAAAGTCTCTTATGAAGGACCTTGAAGGAGTACTTTCCGATAGCGAGCTTGATCAGGCAAAAAAGTATGCCGGAAATCTGGATAAGCTTCTCGAGCAGTTCGGATATACTCCGGCGCAGATGGTTTCTGAAAGCCTTTACGGATCTGTTGATAATAACAGAGGCCTCTCCAACGGAGACAAGGTCACCTTTACATGGAACATCTCTGATAGCGACAAAGAGCAGATGGAAAAATACCTGAATATCAAGCTTAAGTACAGCGATATTGATGGAAAGGTTAAGGGACTTGAGGATGCCACAACCTTTGATCCATTTGAAGGCATTACCGTGTCCTTCACAGGTATAGCACCCGATGGCCGCGCTGAATATACTCTCAATTCTTCAGGTGGTGAGTATAGCGCACTCTCATATAATTTTGACAAGAGAGACGGGCTTAGTAACGGCGACGAGGTAACTCTTTCCGTAAGCTCATCCTATGGCAGTGATAACATGGACTACTTTGTGGAGAACTATGGGAAAATTCCGAGCCCTACAGAGAAGACCTACACTGTAGAAGGTCTGAGTTCCTATATAACAGCGATGAGTGAGCTTGATCAGGATACACTTGCCAAGATGAATGCGCAGGCACAGGATGCACTCAAGGCCTACGCTGCCCAGAGCTGGAACAACGAGGTAGTTAAGCTTCTTAGTGCGGATTATATCGGAGCATATTTCCTTGCGGAAAAGCCCGGTACAGAGATGTATGACAAGAACTATGTCAACCTTGTGTATAAGGTTAATGCCAGTGTTTCAATACCCGAAGAGGGATACTATAATGAAATCAGCTTTTACTATTTCACCAGATTTAAGAATGTGATGAAGCTTGATGACGGAACACTCTCTTTTGATCTGAATAATTATGATACACCTTCCGACAGCTTTTCATTCGATACAGGCATAAACGACGGATGGTGGGGAACCTACAGCTACTCATTCCGAGGTTATGATAATACAGATACCATGTTCAACAAGCTCGTAACACAGTATGTTGAAAACTATTCATATGAGAGCACTGTAGCTGAATAATTTGATTTTATTTTATATGTAGAGGGAAAAAGTATGTTTTGTAAATATTGCGGAGCACAGATTGATGATTCGGCAGCATTTTGTCCCAAGTGTGGGAAAAAACTGGCAGAGGCATCTAATGACTTTTATATGGGAGATGGTCTGCTGAAGAAAAAGTCAAACCTGCCCTTGTTTGCTGCAGTTGTGACGCTTTGCCTGGTTCTTGGAATAGGAGCAGGTGTGCTGGCGGTTCTTCATTTTACAAAGAGTAAGGATGCTGCGCAGACTGAGGAGATAGCGGCAGAAGTAAACGGAGAGGAAGCGGATGACGGTCTTTTGTCAGCGCTTCCTTTGGGAGGAAATGATTCCGGAGAAGCCGGTGACGAGGCGGTTCAGGCAGACGGCCAGGAACAGACAGCTCAGGCTGAAGGCGAGGCTGCAGGATCAGGAAATGTCGACGATTTCCTTAAAGGTTCCGGTTCAGGTGATGCGACGGCTCAGCCTGCAGATACCGGTTTGCAGACAGATATAAACGCAGCTGCGGACTCCGGAATGGACGGCGCTGACCAGATGCCGAATAATGATTATATTCTTCCGGAAAGCAGCACAAGGCTTTATACCGAGAGCGAGCTTATGGGCTTTACAGCCGAGGAACTTCGAATTGCCAGAAACGAAATTTATGCAAGATATGGAAGACGCTTCCAGGATCCCGAGCTCCAGAGTTATTTTGATAGCAAAGCCTGGTATGTGGGACGTTTCGATCCCGATGAGTTCGATAAGTTCGGAAATGATATGCTCTCTGACATAGAGAAGAAAAATACTGATATAATAAAGAAGGTTGAAGATTTTAAATCTTAAGGATATTGCTTCATTGTAAAAACGAGTGGACTTTGATTTGAGGTGCGTATGACACGAGCTAACAGGTTATACAATGCAACGCTTTCAGAGAAAATAATAAGCTATATTCTGATCGCGATAGGTGCGACCATTGCGGCTTTTTCCATCGAGGATTTCCTTGCACCAAACAGGATCTTCGATGGCGGAATAGTCGGCGTATCCATGATCACAGCAAATTTCACGGGCTTTAAGCTGAGTATTCTGACCTGGGTGTTAAACGTTCCGTTTTTGATATTCGGCTGGAAGAAAAAGGGGTACCATTTTGTAATAAGGTCCATCTATGCGATGACGGTATTTGCGATAGCTGTGGCCTTCTTTGAGACGACACCTGCGGTTACAGAGGACTATCTTCTTGCGGTGACGTTCGGTGGACTTATCCTCGGTGTGGGAGTCGGTATCATACTTCGGCATGGCGGCTGCCTGGACGGCACGGAGATTGTGGCTTCGATACTAAGTCCCAAGATTCATATGTCTATCGGAAAACAGGTTCTATGCTTTAATATAGTTTTGTACCTGATCGTAGGTTTCATTTACGGATGGAACAGAGGGCTTTACTCGATCCTCACTTACGTGCTTGTATCAGTCGTTATGACGAGGGTTGAGGAAGGCTTCGATGCACAGAGAGCATGCCTTATTTTCACACATGATGATGTCGATGCGATAAAAAATCGTATATATCAGGAGCTTGGAAGAACCTGTACCGAGTGGAATACCGAAGGCTATATCGGCGGTGAGAACAAGGCCCTGTATGTTGTTGTCAGTCAGTATGAGCTTAGGCAGATCCGCGATATTCTCTCGGATTTTAACTGCTTTGCAACGATCAGTAATATAGATGAGATCATAGGTAAAAACGTCAAATTGACGCTTAGATAGAATGGAGTTTGTATGGCAAAAGTAGTATGGCAGCCGGGAAATAT
The DNA here is from genome assembly GCF_000424485.1 of Butyrivibrio sp. WCD2001. NCBI lineage: Bacteria > Bacillati > Bacillota > Clostridia > Lachnospirales > Lachnospiraceae > Butyrivibrio > Butyrivibrio sp. WCD2001. Next base: position 269,089 of record NZ_KE384200.1, read on the forward strand.
GCTCTATCCCATTCCTGCAGTGATGGTGAGCTGCGGGAGAGAAGGAGAAGTCCCGAATATCATAACTGCCGCGTGGGTTGGGAATGTATGCAGCTCTCCGGCCATGCTTTCAATTTCTGTTAGAAAAGAGAGATACTCTTACGATATAATCAAGGAGACCGGTGAATTTGTGGTTAATCTGACAAACAAGGAACTCCTTAAAGCCACCGACTGGTGTGGTGTCAGATCGGGAAGAGACTACGATAAATTTAAGGAGATGAAACTTACTCCGCAAAAATCCAATAAGATAAGTGCGCCCGGTATTGCCGAGAGCCCTGTAAACATCGAGTGTAAGGTTAAGCAGATTCTTGAGCTCGGAAGCCATGACATGTTTGTTGCAGAGGTTATGTGTGTCGACGTGGACGATAAGTACATGGACGACAAGGGACGCTTTGACCTTGGTAAAGCTGACCTGATAACCTATTCTCATGGCGAGTATTTTGATCTTGGGAAAAAGCTTGGAAAGTTTGGCTACAGCGTAGCTAAAAAGCCTTATAATAAGAAAACTTCCGGCAAGAAGCCTTCCCAAAAGAAATCGAAGAAGAAAAAACAGTAGGGGGACTGAATGACATTCGAGTTTACAACACTTGTGTTTTTGGTGGGCACGCTGGTGCTCTTTTATCTGGCGCCTCCGAAACTAAGGCCGCCGGTGCTTGCACTGGTAAGTCTTTTTTATGTGGCACACCTCAGCAGATTTGCTGCGATGGTGCTGCTTGTAACTTCAGCATTTGTCTATGTTTTAGGCGCTATAATCCATAAAAAAAGAGAAGAAAACAGAAGGCTTGCAAAGGCGCTCACAGTAGTGGGAGCGCTTGTTTGCGTGCTTTCTCTGTCTGCTTTTAAGCTTGGCGATCTGCTTAGTTCAAGAGAAAAGCTCCCCGGAAGTCTTTCGTGGATGCTGCTGCCTCTTGGATTTTCTTATTATATTTTCCAATCTATCAGTTTCATAGTTGATGTAAATAAGGGAAAGGTGGAACATTTTCCGAATCCCATAGATTTTATAGTTTATCAGTCGCTTTACATGAAGTTTATCAGCGGTCCCATAGAGAGGGCTGAGGACTTCTTTGCGCAAAAAGAGAAGGCTGTGACCGGTAAATTTTTAAATGAGATGAACATTACCGGGGCTTTTTCATACATTCTTTACGGCTTTTGTTTAAAGCTGCTTCTTGCAAACAGATTTGCAAAATATACAGATATACTTATCGGAAATCCCGATTTTCATTCCAGAGGCGCGCTGATTGCGGGAAGCCTCATGTACACTTTGCAGATATATACAGATTTTGCAGGGTATTCCTCAATCGCAATCGGCTTTGCGAAACTCTTTGGAATTAAGCTGACACAGAATTTCAAGGCGCCTTACACGGCAAAGAGCATGTCGGATTTTTGGCGAAGATGGCATATCTCGCTCAGTAACTGGCTTAAGGATTACATCTATATTCCGCTTGGCGGAAATAGGAAGGGCGTTTTCAGAAAGCACTTAAATACAGTCATAGTATTTCTGGTATGCGGCCTCTGGCACGGGAACGGTCTGAACTTTGTGGCCTGGGGACTTGCGCACGGCTTCCTTTCAGTTGTTGATGATATACTTGCAAGACTCCATGTGTGGGATGCAAAGCTTATGCAGATCGTTAGAAGAGTGCTGACCTTCTGCAGTGTATCACTTGCGTGGGTGCTGTTTGGCTCGGGAAGCCTTAGCAGTGCGCTTCGCTACATAAAGTACATGTTCCTCGGAACAGAGATAGATTATTCGTGGGCAAAGGAGATGGAACTCCTTGAGATGAGCAGTTACCAGCTTTGGATAATGCTCATTGCAATAGTTGTCCTGATTGTGATGGATGTATATTCAAGTGTTAAGGAAAAAGACCTTCCGGAGCTGATAACCGAGAAGGCACTTCCTGTAAGACTTTTAGTGTTCTATGTTCTTCTGGTGCTTCTTCTTGTCTACGGAGTTTACGGCCCGAAGGAACAGGTAATCGGCTTTATGTACATGGATTTCTAAGCAGAACTTCCTTAAGGAGTTTTTATGAAAAAAATAATAACCTATGCAGCATTCTGCATCCTTTTTATCATAACCATGATAGGACTGGACAGGCTGCTTTCCGAAAAATCCATACACGGAATAGATCAGGCGAGGAGTTTTTATGCTCAGCCAAAGGATTCCATAGATGTGCTGATGCTTGGCTCAAGCCATATTCACTGCGACGTCAACACAGCGCTTTTGTGGGAAAAATATGGGATGGCCGCTTACGATTACAGCGCAGCAGAGCAGACTATGTGGCAGACCTATTACTACTTTAAGGAAGCTTTGAAAACTCAGAAGCCCAAGGTAGCTGTGATGGATTTTTACTCAGTCAGCCGCTATAAGGATGACTATCAGTACGATTTTTTATATGAAAATCTCCAGGGATTAAAGCCTTCGATAAATAAGCTCGCTCTCTTTGTGAGTAGCTGCGCGGTGGGGAGAATGGACGATTATTATCCGGACTTTTTCACCTATCATGGACGGTACGAGGATCTGACAAAGCAGGATTTTGACTACCTGCTCGGAAAAGAAAACCTTGCAAGCTTTAAGGGCTACACTCCCTACTGCGCGGTAAAGCCGCAGGTTCGACCTGTTCTTGAAGAGGTAGAGGCGCCGGGACTTACGGATAAGCAGAAAAAATATCTGGAGAAAATAATAAGCCTTGCAAAGAAAAACGATATTACCATGCTTTTCATAGTTGCTCCGTATATCATCGATGAAAAGGATTTGCAGACCTATGAGGAAATCGGTGAGATCGCAGAGCAAAACGGAATCGAGTTTCTTGACATGAATTATTCCTATGACGAGATAGGACTTGATTTTGATAAGGATTTCAACGACTATTCGCATCTTAACTATGAGGGCAGTTGTAAGTTTACGGAATATTTTGCCAGAGAACTGCTTGGCAGATATGGCGACAAGATAGCTGATCACAGAGGTGACAAGCGCTATGAGTCCTGGGATGAGAGTGTTAAGATGACCGAGGAAATGCGCCTGGAGGCTATTGAGAAAAATCGCGAGAAAAAAGAATGAAAGAAGCCCTTGAGGTTGCTTTTAGGGCTAAAAACCTTTAAAATTAAAGTGTTTTAGTATTTGTTTTTTTCTTTATGCAGAGGGTTACGTTTTGAAGGGGATTTTTTTCAAAAAGATTTGTAACACGGTAGTTGCTGTCAGCGTTATGGCGGCTGCCATAAATGTGAACATGGCGGATTCTTTATCCGTATGTGCACAGGAGGTGTCATCAGGGGATTCCTTTGAGATATCCGATAATTTTGCGACACTGTCCGAGAAGCCTGACGGAGCATCCGAAGACACCGGTGAAGAGGCTGCGGAATTATTTATAGTTCCCGAGCCCACACCGCTTTCCGAGACAGGTGAGAATGTGTCTTCTCTTACGGTGCAGGGTACACCTGATGCTACGTTTGTTTATGACGGAGCGGAGCATACCGTTACTGTGAGCCTTGCCGGATCGGCGAGTGACGATCAGGGCAATACCTACACCATAGAAGGCGCGGGCGGAGCAGCAACCGTTACGGTTACAGCTAAAAATGTGAAGGACAATAGCTTTGCAATTACTGACCTCACAGGAATTACCGTTACTACGAACGGGGCCACAGTGGTCACTCCTTCATCACTTACGGTTAATGCCGCTGTCATTACTAAGAAGGACGTCACGCTAAGGTCCATGAATCTTTTGAAAACCTATGACGGAAAGCCTTTGGAAAACGGCGAAACACCTCTTGCTGAGGAGACCGGATGGGCTGACGGAGAAGGTGCTTATTACTCCTTTACAGGCAGCAGGACTGCAATAGGAACCGGAATAAATGAGTTCACCATAACTCCAAAAGACGGAACTGATTTTGATAACTACAATATCACCAGAGTATTCGGAGATATTTCAGTTGTAGAGAGGACTGAAGATCAGAAGTACATAATTACCGTTGAGGCCGGCAGCAGCACTGTGAAGTACAACGGCAGTCAGCAGAGCGTATCAGGGTATGTCCTTGAAGGCAGAAGCAGTTCCGATTTTCAGGTAAACGGGACAGGAGATCCGTCCCAGGTTCTTACTGTTACTATAGGTGATTCGACTTTTAATGTAACAGGAATTGCAGCATCCGCTGCAGGCAAGAACGCCGGAGAGTATTCAGTGGATATCACCGGTTCACCTGTTGTAAGGGATGCGGAAGGCAGTGATGTAACAAGCCAGTTCCGATTCGAGTTTAAGCCCGGAAAGCTCACCATAGAGAAAAGGTATGTGGTACTTACTTCTGCAAGTGCAAAGAAAAAGTACAATAATAAGACGTTAAAGAAGCACAAGGTTACTGTATCGGGTGACGGTTTTGCAGAGGGCGAAGGCGCAACCTATGAGTTTACCGGTAAGCAGAAGGAAATAGGCGAGAGTTACAACTACTTTACTTATAAGCTTAATGACGGCACACTTGCCGAGAATTATGACATAGAAAAGGTTCCCGGAGTTCTGAAGGTTAAAAAGCCCGATGATGTGGCTATAAACGAGGAACCTAATTATTACGATGACGATGATAACGACAGTACTTCTTCCGAAGATACAAGTAGTTCGGGGGAGGCGCAGAATACTGCAAGTAATGCACAGAGCGCTTCTGCAAGTGGACAGAGTGCATCAGGCGAGCAGGCCGGGGCAAATATAAATCCTGCTGAAGCTGCTCCCGCGGATACCGCTAATGCGGGTGTGAACGACCCGAATGTTCTCGGAGCTAAGAGAGGCTCGGTAACTGTCGATATCGCCAATCCCACAAATACCGGGAATAAGAAGAACGTTCTTGGAGCAAGAAGAGGTGCCACGGACGACAGCACCGGTATGGAAAGTCATATAATAGTATTTGCAGCTGCGGTTGTACTGATGGCAGCTCTAAAAATAAAAAGGGACAAGAGACTTAAAAAATGACTGATTCAGAATCACGTATTTATGGAAAAAATTTAATCTGTGTATGTGTCAATGAGGCATCCGAGAGAGATATAAACGGAGTTCTATGGACACCCTACGAGGAGGAACCGCTCACCTTTAACAGCGGCTATGAGATGATCATGCTGATGGACAGGCTCTATGATAACTGGGATTTCCCTCAGCGCACGACCTCCTACAGAACCTTCGGACAGAAGGATAAGACGAGGGATTATCACAATCCCAATTCTATAAGGAAGAGAGAGCCGATAAGAAGCCTTAAGACCTACAGAGGTGAGAAGGCAACATTCCTTGTACAGGTGAAATTCAGACAGAACAGTTCCTGGCAGGGGCAGGTACTTTGGTCTGAGAAGAAAAAGACTGTACATTTCAGAAGTACGCTCGAGCTGCTTAAACTTATGAACAGCGCACTTGAGCAGGGCAATTTATCAGAAGAGTAATGAAAAAAGTCCGGGAGGCTGTTGCTTTTCGGACTTTCTTATGCATACCCTTTTAGCAGGTTTGATATGAATAAAAAACAGTTGGCACTTGAGGTCATAGAGAGACTGAAAAAAGAATATCCCGATGCGGACTGCACCCTTGATTACAGCGAAGCCTGGCAGCTTCTTGTGAGCGTAAGGCTTGCTGCGCAGTGTACAGATGCCAGAGTCGATCAGACTACACCTCTTTTATATGCAAAATTCCCGACAGTGGAGGCTCTTGCAGCTGCACAGCCGGAGGAGATAGAAGAGATAGTTCGTCCCTGCGGACTCGGCAAGTCCAAGGCAAGGGATATCAGTGCGTGTATGAAGGTTCTGCACGAGAAGTATAACGACAACGTGCCGGACAATATGGAGGAGCTTCTTGCACTTCCCGGAGTAGGCAGAAAGAGTGCTAACCTTGTGCTCGGGGATGTTTTTGGAAAACCGGCGATTGTCACGGATACTCATTGCATAAGGCTTTCCAATATGATAGGCCTCGTGAATGACATAAAGGATCCTGCCAAGGTTGAGAAAGAACTGTGGAAAATCGTACCTCCCGAAGAGGGCAACAGCCTTTGCCACAGATTTGTTTGGCACGGAAGGGCAGTCTGCATTGCCAGAAGACCGCAGTGTACATCCTGTTGTCTTAAGGATATCTGTAAATACGGAAAAAAGATTTAGGAGCATGATTTATGCTGATAAGTAAGCTATTTATTGAGTTTATGATATACAGCTTCGTTGGATGGATATATGAGTGTATCTACTGCACAGTCAAGGAAGGACACTGGAGAAACAGAGGGTTTCTCTTTGGACCCTTGTGTCCGATTTATGGTACAGGTGCTGTGGCGTGTGAAGTGGTATTCGGGTATCTTCCCTTTTTCAGAGGAATACCCTACAACATGATTCCTCTCTGGAAAATATTCGTGATCTGTGCACTTGGAAGTGTCGTGCTTGAATACAGCACCTCATATTTTCTCGAGAAGAGATTCCACGCAGTCTGGTGGGAATACAATGATATTCCGCTCAACATCAACGGACGTGTATGCGTTCCGGCGACCTTGGGCTTTGGAGTAGCAGGAATACTTGTTACAAGATTTGTTCTTCCGTTTTCGGAAAACATAAAGGCTATGATTCATCCATTTGTTGCAGAGATTGTGGCGCTTTTACTTATGGCTTATCTCGCGGCGGACCTTGTGCTTACAGTTTCGAGTTTGATACATCTTTTGGATATCGTAGAAGGCGCTATGGCTCAGTTTGATGATAAGATGGAGGGTGTCTATATGACTGCGGCATCAACTCCTGCCAAGGCCAAGGAAGCAATATCTACGGTTCCGCAAAGAGCGATGGAAGCTATTTCCACAGCGGCAGAATCGTTGGACTTCAGACAAAAGTATCTGCTTAACAATATTAAGAATTTCAGGTTCAAGAGACCGGTACTTCGCGGCGGAAAGAGCCTCAATACAGAAAAAATGTCAGAGTTCTATAAAGGACTTCAGGATAGAATAAGAACAGGAAAATAAGAAGGTAGTAAGTTATGAAAAAAACAGTAAAAGGATTGACGGATTTTATTAAGAAAAGTCCCACCGCTTTTCATGCGGTAGCAGAGCTTAAGGAGAGACTTCTCTCAGACGGTTTTACTGAGCTGTCCGAGAATGAAAAGTGGAAGCTTAAAAAAGGCGGAAAATATTTTGTGACAAGAAGCGAATCTTCCATTATTTCATTCAAACTTCCAAAGAGCGATTACAAGGGCTTTTACATGATCGCAAGTCACAGCGATTCACCCTCCTTCAAAATCAAGGAGAATCCCGAGATCGATGCAGTCGGAGCTTATGTCACTCTCAATGTTGAAAAGTATGGCGGAATGCTCTGTGCACCCTGGTTTGACAGACCGCTCTCCGTTGCGGGACGAGTTATGGTAAGAAAATCAGCAGGTTCCATAGGCGTGGAATCAAAGCTTGTGAATGTTGATAAGGATCTTGTGATGCTTCCTTCACTTGCAATTCACATGGACAGAGAAGCGAACGATGGTCACAAATTCAACGCTCAAAAGGATATGCTCCCGATTTTCGGAGATGAAAAGAGTAAGGATAAGTTCATGTCTGTTATTGCAAAGGCAGCAGGCGTTAAGGAGAAGGATATCGTATCGCACGACCTTTTCCTCTATAACAGGGTAGAACCCAGTGTCTGGGGAGCTTCCGAAGAGTATGTATCAGCCGGAAGACTTGATGATCTTGAGTGCTGTTATGGTTCTTTTGAAGGATTTATGAGCGCTGAGAACAAAAAGAATGTTATAATGCATGTTGTATTTGATAACGAGGAGGTTGGAAGCACCACAAGACAAGGTGCAGCTTCCACATTCCTTAAGGATACTCTTGAAAGGATAAATGACAGCTTTTCAAAGACAAGAGAGGATTATCTTGTTTCTATAGCAAACAGCTTCATGGTATCTGCGGACAACGCGCATGCGGTTCATCCCAATTATGCGGAGAAAGCGGATCCGGTCAACAGACCTCAGATGAACAAGGGCATCGTAATTAAGTACAATGCAAATCAGAAGTATACAACGGATGCGGTATCCGGAGCTATCTGCAAGATGGTTTGCGAAAAGGCAAAGGTTCCTTATCAGACCTTTACCAACAGATCCGATGTGGCAGGAGGTTCAACTCTCGGCAATATTTCGGGTACACAGGTTGCGGTCAGAACAGTGGACATAGGTATGGCGCAGCTAGCTATGCATTCTCCCTATGAGACGGCAGGCGTACTTGATGTGGATTACCTCATTGGATTTTCAAGGACATTTTTTGAGAACGGAGATTTTTAATGGGCATTTTTAATTTTTTAGGTGGTAAGAAGAATAAAGAAGAGGAAGAGGCACTCTTAGAGCAGCAGGAAGCTGAGAGAAAAGAGCAGGCGATTTCAGAGCTTAAGGAAAAGCATAAGGAGCTCGGATGGCCTACTCCCGGAAAGCTCAATCCCGTAAAGACAGAGGGAATGGAAGAGGTTTCCTTCGAGGATCCTCTTACCGATGAGCGAAAGGATGAGATCGGAGAGCTTGTATATGAAGAGAATTTAAACCCCGAGACCATAAAGTTCTTCTCTCTTCAGGAGCTTTTATTCCTTCTGACTGTGCAGGAGAAATTCAATAAGGTTGCTCCTCTTCCGGGCTACGAGGCAAATCACAGGAAAGTTTACAACGAGATACTCGGAAGAGTCCGCGATGCGAGAACTCTGTATGTTCTTTTTGATAAGACTACAGGCTATCCCTTCATTGATCACGGTTACATAAACATCTATTCAAGTGAAGAGTACGCTGAGGAAGCTGTAAAAGTATTCGCAAAGCAGTTCAGACAGCTAGCCGTTCGTCCCTGCAAGGCAGACAATGAAGCCGAGTCAGCCAGCGAGAGAAGAACCTTCTTCGATTATCTGTACTATCTCGGAATCGAGAATTTTATCGTGGATAACGGCTATTACAGAGCACACTTTAAGAGAAACGAGATTGTTGCAGCACCCGATGACTGGGGCGGAAACGGTGACAAATCACCCAAGAACCCTGCGCTTGTATTTGCGATCCTTGATTTCCTCGGAGAGGCGAGATGGCCCGTTAAGTATGAAAAGAGAGAAGAAGTACTTAAGGCCAAGGAGATGCGCATGGCTACAGCAGCGCAGGCTGCTAAGTACATTGTTCCCATGCAGCATGAGGGACCTGTCGAGGTGCTTGATGACGGAAGATTCAAGTTTACAGCAGATACTAAGATTCGTTTCCCTGAGATCAAGAGTACTGATGAAAAGCACTTCCTTCCGGTTTTCACTGACGGAATCGAGTTTTCAAAGATGTTCAGAAACACCGAATACAGAGGAGCTGTATTTGGGTTTGCAGATATTCTCAAGTTTGTAGGAGATAAGGCCGGAGTTATTATCAATCCCGCCGGCGAGAAGATAATGATCCCGAGAGAGAGAATGCTTGCGCTTCACCTTGTGGGCCAGGCTGCAGAAGCTAAGAAGGGCGGCAGTAAGCCCGCAAAGAAAAAGCTTTCCGAGACAGAGGCAGCTATCCAGTCTGCTATGAGCGGAAAGGGAATAGCTTCGAAAAACACTGACGAAGAGCAAGACTAATATGTACCTTGAAGGTACGAATTGTGGTATCATGTATATAACTTAATTTTGCTTGATTCTTTACAGAACATGGAGGGGTGTTATGTTTGATCGAATCATGGGAAAATATCTGCTTGAGAAGGGCAGACTTACCAAAGAGCAGTTGTCTGCAGTTTACCAGATTCATGAGTCAAAGCGAGCAAAGCTCGGGGTTATAGCAGTAAGTGAGAAGCTTATGACTGTTGCTCAGGCTGAGGAGATTAACGCTCTTCAGGCGACAATGGATAAACGTTTCGGCGATCTTGCGGTGGAGAGAGGTTATCTGACCGAGATGCAGCTTGGATATCTTCTTTCTCTTCAGGGCAACGAGTTTCTTACCTTCACGTCGGCGCTTGTGGAGAAAGGACATATGACGCTTGAGGATGTTGATGCTATTTTGAAAGAGTATCAGCAGGAAAAGCAGATGTCGGATGAACAGATGACAGCGCTTAAGAATTGTGATGTCGATTTCATTGTACCGATTTTCACAGGTACGGATGATGCCGAATATAATGATATTTTCAGATATGGAATAAAGAATATCTACAGGCTTGTGGATGCTCATCTTGCAATAGATAATGCATATACTGCCGGGAATGTTAAGGGTGAGTGCATTGCTTACCAGGTATTCTCCGGCGATATCAGTGCTACGGTGGCGCTTATCGGGAAAAATGAGGAACTTCAGAAAATGGCGAAGGGCTATACCAAGGAGGAATTCATTGAGACCGAGGAAGATGCGCTTGATGCAATGTGTGAGCTGATCAATTGTATAAATGGTTTGTATGCTACCGACAGAAGTAAAAAGGGCAAGAAGATTGATCTTGATCCGCCTTACTTTATAACAAAGTTTGGTGAGATTGCGGGAGACCAGTTCAGAGTTATGCCGGTTTACTGCTGCGGTGCACAGGGACTTCTTGTTGTTGCGTTAGGCGGTAATGTTACTGTTAAGTAATGTTTTATAGAGGAGAGGGGCTATGGCAAACATTCTTATAGTTGATGATTCCAGAACATCCAGACGTGTTTTAAAGGATATGCTTGAGAGAAACGGGCATGTTGTTGTTGCTGAAGCTACGAATGGGCAGGAAGGGTTTAACGACTACGGCAAATACAATCCCGACATTGTTACGATGGATATTACCATGCCGGTTATGGATGGTATTGAGGGCTTGAAGCTGATCCACAAGTCATACCCGGATGCAAAGGTTGTTATGATTACTGCCGCAGGGCAGAATGAAAAGGTCAAAGAGTCGCTGGAGAATGGCGCGATTGAGTTTATCACCAAACCTCTTGATGAGGATAAGGTGATAGCAGCGATTGATAAAGTGATGAAAAAATAATTGCTTTAGATCAATACCGGAAATGAGGAATTATGTTTAATGATATTAAGATAGGTCCTGTTACATTACACATGTACGGCCTTATGATAGCTGTAGGATTTCTTGCAGCGCTCATGATAGTACTGAAAAGGGGAAAAAAGAAGGGCCTGTCTGAAGATACAATTTATGGTATTTTCTACTGCGCAATTATCGGAGGCCTGCTTGGATGCAGGCTTCTGTTTTATATTGTGGAATTCCCGAATATACTCAAAAATCCTTCTATACTATGGGATTTTGCAAACGGCTATGTCGTATACGGAGGAATAATCGGAGGAATCCTAACCAGCCTTATCTATGTGAAAACAAGGCACGAGGAATTCTTAAGATACTTTGATGTGGTAATGCCGGCTGTTGCGATTGCACAGGGCTTTGGAAGAATCGGATGCTTCTGCGCTGGCTGCTGCTATGGCGCAGAGACCACAAGTCCGTTTCATGTAGTGTTTACACACTCGGACTTTGCACCCAACGGAGTACAGCTGATTCCTACACAGCTTATGTCCTCCGCCGGCGATTTCCTTATAGGTCTTTTCCTTATATGGTATTCCGGCAAGACTGATGTAAAGGGAAGAACGGCATCGATGTACCTTATCCTTTACGGTGTCGGAAGATTTATCATCGAATTTTTCCGCGCAGATTACAGAGGAAGTCTTGGAGTATTTTCAACCTCCCAGATTATCTCCTTCGTAATCGTTGCGATTGGAGCAGGCATGTACGCCCTCGCTCCCAAACTGGAGATGCGGTTTTAAATTAAATCCATCCCCCATCAATAGTAATAACTTGTCCCGTCATATACTTTGGCGCAGTAGCAAGGTTAACCGCAAGTTCAGCGACTTCTTCCGGTTTCCCGAGCCTGTCCGCAGGTATCTCCGAGGCAAGATCCATAAGCTCCTCCTCTGACAGATGGGAGGAATTCATCTCGGTATCAATTACTCCGCAGGAGATTGCATTTACCGGAATATTGCTGGGAGCAAGCTCCTTGGCAAGTGCTTTTGTGAAGGAATTGACGCCTCCCTTAGAGGCTGAATACGCAACTTCGCAGGAAGCACCGACATTTCCCCATACGGAAGAAATATTTATTATGCGACCTTCGCCGCTCTGCAGCATGTGCGGAACGGCGTTTTTACATATATAAAATACAGAATCAAGATTGGTACCTATGATATCGTGCCACTCATCCGAGGTCATATCGGTCAGAAGACCATACCAGGCAATCCCTGCATTGTTAACAACAATCTGAGGGAAGCCGATCTTCATGGTATTCATTTTTTCAAACATTAAGCTTACGCTTTTTTCATCCGAGACATCACAGCAAAATGTTTCCGCGATGATCCCGCATGTCGAAGCAAGAGAATCGGCGAAAGCGGTAAGTGAATCTATATTGTTTTTACAGCAAAGGAAGAGATTATAGCCCTCTTTTGCGAAAGCTTCGGCTATGGCTTTTCCTATTCCTCTTGAAGCACCTGTGATAAGCACAGTACCTTTATTTGAATGCATGGCAGTCTCCTAAAATCATTTTTTTATATAATAACACAAAAAGGTATTTACAAATTTAGGAGATGGTATTATTATTTGGATAAACAAAAGATTGTACACAATGTAATTGCAAAATATTTATAGGAGGCTTTTAACATGAAAGATCTTATTATCATAGGTTCGGGCCCGGCAGGCCTTTCAGCAGCAGTTTATGCAAAGAGAGCAGGACTTGATACTCTTGTTATTGAAAAAGATCCCGTATCGGGCGGACAGATTTTAATTACATATGAAGTAGATAATTACCTGGGACTTCCCGGAATCAACGGTTTTGATATGGGAATGAAGTTCCGCGAGCATGCCGATAAGCTCGGAGTTGAGTTCGCTGAAGGATGTGTTTCTTCTATATTAATGGAAAAAGAAGGCACCGATACCCAGGCACCTGTTTTCAAAGTTGTTACGGATCTCGGTGAATATGAAACAAAGTCTGTAATTCTTGCAACAGGAGCTTCTCATAATAAGCTTGGTATCAAGGGAGAAGAGGAGTTCACCGGAAGAGGCGTATCTTATTGCGCAACCTGCGATGGCGCATTTTTCAGAAATAAGGTAGCTGTTGTTAATGGCGGCGGAGATGTTGCGGTTGAGGATGCTATTTTCCTGGCAAGAGGCTGCAGCAAGGTTTATCTGGTGCACAGAAGAGATGAGCTTAGGGCTGCCAAGATCCTTCAGGATGAGCTTCTGGCACTTCCCAATGTTGAAGTTATTTGGGACAGCGTTATCGAAGAAGTTAAGGGAGACAACAAAGTTACTGCGGTTTCCGTTAAGAATGTTAAGACAGGTGAAACACAGGATGTTGCCACTGATGCATTATTTGTTGCAATCGGTATCCATCCGCTTACAGAGAGCTTCAGCGGCCTCTGCGATATGGATGAGAGCGGATATATAATTGCCGATGAGAGCGGTGCTACTTCAACACCCGGTATTTTTGTGGCAGGCGACTCCAGGAAGAAGCGCCTTCGCCAGATTGTTACCGCTGTTGCAGACGGTGCAAATGCCGTTACATCGGTTCAGGATTTCTTTGTGGGTAAAAAGTGAGGAAAATATTATTTGGGAAAAGTTTTCCAAGCCGCTAGTTTATTACCTAAAAAGGAAACTGATTCGGTCAATTTACAATTTCTTGTATCTGGAAAAAAATTATCCACAATATATTGAAATTCCCGCAAGCCGCATGGATACTGGGCTTGCGGGCGTTTTAAATTGAGTTAATAGATTCGTCAATTTGAAAAATGGCTTATTTAAGCCTTGCAATTTTACGCGAAAATGTTTAAGAAAGGTTGACAAATCGAACGAGACAGAGTATATTGTTAAAAGATGTAACAAATTTGTAACAAATTTTGGAGGTTTGTTTTGCGAAAGACTAGAATGCAGCTTATAGCGATGGGGGTCGCTGCAGCCGTAACAGTTGGAGGAACTGGTATGAATGCTAGCGCTTCGTCATCTAAGGTGACAAATGTACTGCCTTCCGCAGGAATAAGCTATGCGCTTACAGGAGATTCAGTATCTCTCTCTAATCTCGCTGATGAGAATTCGGATGAAGCAGCAGAGCCCGATATTCAGGAATCTGCTGTTACTATAACAGAAACTACTCCTCTTGCATCAACTTTGCAGGAGAATATCCTTAATGATATTCAGAAGGCTACAGGTGCCACAATTCCCGCAGAGGAGCCCGGAACAGGTACAGAGGACAACTCTGAGGAAGAGATGACAGCTGAGGAGAAGGAAGAGGAGCGTTTTAAGTCCCTCGTAATTGCTAACGTTAATGATTATGTTAATGTTCGTGATAACCCGAGCGAAGAAGATGGCGAGATCATTGGTAAACTTTACGATGATTCCGTTGGTACTTTTATTGAAGAAGTAGACGGCTGGTACAAGATTAAGTCCGGTCGTGTTGAAGGATATGTTAAAGCTGAGTACTGTGTAACAGGTGAAGACGCTGTTGAACTTGCTAAGGAAGTTGGTAAGCGAATCGCTACAGTTACAACTACTACTCTTAAAGTTAGAAGTGGCCCCAGCACTGATGATGAAGTGCTTGGTCTTGTTCCTATCGAGGACGAACTTGTTGTAACCGAAGAGCTTGATGGCTGGGTTAAGGTCAGCATCGAGGAAGGTGAAGGTTATGTATCAATGGATTATGTAGAGCTTTCTACAGAGTTCGTTGAGGCTGAGTCCAAGGAAGAAGAGGAAGCTCGTCTTAAGAAGGAAGAGGAGGCTCGTAAGGCTGCTCTTGCTCAGGCTAAGAAGAATACTAAGAGTTCTTCATCCAATGATGGCGGAAGCTCTAAGAGCTACAATTCAGCTGCAAGCTACACAACACAGTCAAGTTCAATCGGATCTGCAGTTGCATCTTATGCACAGCAGTTCGTTGGTAATCCGTATGTATATGGTGGAACCAGTCTTACAAACGGTGCAGACTGCTCAGGTTTCGTTATGAGTGTATATGCTAACTTCGGCGTTAGCCTTCCTCACTCAAGTGGTGCGGACAGAAGTGTCGGCGCAGCAGTTGATGGTCTTGGAAATGCACAGCCCGGTGATATTGTATGTTACTCAGGTCACGTAGGTATCTACATTGGTGGCGGACAGATCGTACATGCTTCATCAGCTAAGACAGGTATCAAGATTTCAAACGCAAGCTACAGACAGGTTCTTTCAGTAAGAAGAATCTTCTAAAACATAAAAACAGAATTTCAAATACCGGTGGAATCATCCACCGGTATTTTTTTGCCTTCCCTTTCCTTTGGGGCACACGACACAAAGGAAAAAGCTTTGGCAGTAACGGCTCCGCAAAAATAGATACCGACAAAGCAATAAATGAGTTGAAGGATATACGAGCTATTGTTATATACTATAGTGAGCGATGAAAGGATAGTACCTTTTGTATCGCAATATCTTTTGAGTTTGGAAAGGAATGTGGTTTCTATGTGGGCACAATGCTGGCTTGATTATAAAGAAGATAAAGACCGGGTGGCCGGTTTTGATAAATATTTCGAAGGAGTGTATCTGCCATCTGAGACTGATGCGGCAGCTGCTTTTGAAGAGATAAAAAGAGCTGCGGATATCTGGTTTGGAAAAGCAGTAAAAACTTCAGAAGAAGAGTCTGCGGGTATTGTTCTTAAGATTATTTCCGCAGATGAATTCCTTGGTTATGTGGAAAACGAGGGCACAGAACTTCAGAAAAAGAGTGCGGAAGATTCTGATATTTTAAGAGATTCTTATAGAATATCAAGAAGTGAGGATAAACTCGTCATAGAGGCTACAGCGAGAGAAGGACTTATCTTTGGTGCTTTTCGTCTGCTGGAGCTTATTAGACTTGGGAAGATAGATGAAGGAAGGCGCGTTACAGAGGTCCCGTCCAACCCCATCCGAATGCTTGATCACTGGGATAATATGGATGGCTCCATTGAGAGAGGATACTCAGGCAATTCATTTTTCTATGAAAAAAATGAGATCATAATAGATGACAGGACAAGAGACTATGCCCGTCTTCTTGCATCAATGGGTATAAATGCCGTTGCGATCAATAACGTTAATGTTAAGGATGCTGCTACTGAGCTCATCGGAGACAGATATATTGCGAAGGTTAAGGAGCTTTCGGATCTCTTTAATTCTTACGGCGTAAAGATGTATGTGTGTATCAATTTTGCAAGCCCTATAGATACTCCTATAGGCTCAGCTGATCCCTTAAAGCCCGAGGTTCAGGAGTGGTGGAACAAGAAGGCTAAGGAAGTGTATGAGAAGGCTCCTACGCTTGGTGGATTCCTTGTTAAAGCTGATTCTGAGGGCAGACCCGGTCCCATGACCTATGGAAGAACTCAGGCCGACGGTGCTAACATGCTCGCGAAGGCTTTGGCTCCCTTTGGTGCTACGGTCATCTGGAGATGCTTTGTTTACAACTGCCAGCAGGACTGGAGAGATCTGACTGTAGATCGTGCCAAGGCAGGGTATGACTACTTTAGTCAATTGGATGGCGGTTTCGCTGATAACGTCATTTTGCAGATAAAAAACGGACCGATGGATTTCCAGGTAAGAGAACCTGTATCTCCACTTTTCGGCGGGTTATCAAAGACACGCCAGATGCTGGAGGTTCAGATTGCACAGGAGTACACCGGCCATCAGATAGATCTGTGTTATCTTATGCCCTGGTTCAAGGAGATACTCTCTTTTGATACATACCTTCCTGATGTGAAAGACTCCACTGTTGCGGGCATAATAAGCGGAAGAGCGGATAAGGCGCTTCGCGGCGGAATGGTAGCCGTAACAAATACGGGTAATGATGAGAACTGGACAGGAAATGATCTTGCAGCAGCAAACTTGTACGGCTTCGGACGCCTTGCATGGAATACGGAGCTTTCAGCTGAGGAGATTGTGGCAGAGTGGACAGCCCTTACTTATCCTATGCTTAAGGATGAAGACAAGAAGGTTATCTGCGAGCTTGAACTTGGCTCCTGGAGAACTTATGAGAATTATACATCGCCTCTTGGCATCGGCTGGATGGTAACACCTCATGACCATTACGGTCCCAGTGTCGAAGGTTATGAATATGACAGATGGGGAACCTATCACCGTGCAGACTGGCAGGGAATAGGCGTAGAGCGTGGACCTGAGGGTACCGGCTATGCACTTCAGTACAGATCTCCCAACAAGGAGAATTTCTCTAAGCCGGAGACTACCCCCGAAGAACTCTTGCTGTTTTTCCATAAGACACCCTATAAACACGTCTTAAAGTCAGGAAAAACGGTTATTCAGCATATCTACGATACACACTTTGAGGGCTACGAAGAAGCTCTTGCAATGCAGAAAAAGTGGCAGAGTCTTGAAGGTAAAGTGCCTGCACGCGTTTTTGATAATGTATCCGAGAGATTTGAGAGACAGGTCAGAAATGCACGTGAATGGTGCGACATCGTGAACAGTTACTTCTTCCGCAGATGCGGAATCCCTGATGAGAAGGGAAGAAAAATATACTAAAATCAAAAATCCCCCGGCTTTGCCGGGGGATTTATAAGTTTTCTCAAACTTCTGGCTCGATTAAGCCATATGTATTTCCTTTTCTCTTATAGACTACATTCGGCTGGTCTGTCTCAGCGTTTATGAATACGAAGAAGCTGTGTCCGAGAAGCTCCATCTGAATAGCTGCGTCCTCAACGTACATGGGCTTAAGATCAAACTTCTTTACACGCTCGATTCTGATTTCCTCATCATCGAAATCATCATTTTCAATGTATTCCTTCTTGAAATTACTGATCTCAGTCTGATGCTTGTTAACGAGTTTGCTTCTGTATTTTTTTAGCTGACGTTCTATGATCTCCTCCACAAGATCTATTGAAACGTACATGTCGTTACTGACTTGCTCGGATCTGATGATCTTACCCTTAACGGGAATGGTAACTTCGATCTTATGGCGATCCTTGTCAGCGGTTAATGTTACATTGATGTTGGTTTCCGGGGTGAAGTACTTTTCAAGCTTTCCGATTTTTTCCTCCACGGCGGATCTCAGTCCGGGTGTTACATCGATGTTTTTTCCAATAATAGTGAATTTCATGCGATCATCCCCTTTGCAGTGTATTATGGGTTAGAATTCTGTCAGACAAAATCCTAAATTTTATAAACAAATTATAGCATTCTTACAATCGAATGTGCAATTTAATAAAAGATAGTTTACAAATCTTTAATTTTTGTGGATGTCGCACAAAAAATATGTTCGCTTCAAAATTGTGTAAACCTGATTTTTAATGTGGATAAATGTGGATGGTGTGGATAACTCCGTGTATAAGTCGAAAAATAGGCATTTCTATTTCAAAAATTGTGGATAACTTTTTAAGACTTTCTTAAATTTAATCCAATATTTTATATTGACTTTTAGATTTATGGGCAAATAGAACATCTTAACAAAAAATTTACAAAAAAAGAGTGTATTGTCTGTCCTTTTCCTTGCATAGAAAATCGCATGCATGCTATAATATATTCGTTGTGACAAAAAAATAACAAGCAACAAAAAATACAATTAAATGCGGACAAAATAGTCCCGAAACGGAGGTATCATCTATGGCACAGAAGGTAGTATTAGCAGGTGCTTGCAGAACTGCAATCGGTAAAATGGGCGGCGCCCTTTCAAACACACCGGCTGCAGATCTTGGTTCAATTGTTATTAAGGAAGCTCTTAACAGAGCAGGAGTTAAACCGGAGCAGGTTGACGAGGTACTTATGGGATGTGTTATCCAGGCTGGTCTTGGCCAGAACGTAGCTCGCCAGGCTTCAATCAAGGCAGGTCTTCCTGTTGAGGTACCGGCTGTTACTATCAATGTTGTTTGCGGTTCAGGTCTTAACTGCGTAAACATGGCAGCTGAGAAGATTTTATCAGGTGATGCTGATATCGTTGTTGCAGGTGGTATGGAGAACATGTCAATGGCTCCTTTCGCACTTGACAAGGCTCGTTTCGGTTATCGTATGAATAACGGCGTATTAAAGGATTGCATGGTAAATGATGCTCTTTGGGATGCATTCAATGATTACCACATGATCCAGACTGCTGATAACGTAGCAGAGCAGTGGAAGCTTACAAGAGAAGAGCTCGATGAGTTCGCACTTAACAGCCAGCAGAAGACTGAGGCAGCTCAGAAGGCAGGCAAGTTCAAGGATGAGATCGTTCCTGTAGAAGTTAAGGTTAAGAAGGACACAGTTGTATTTGATACAGATGAAGGCCCTCGTCCGGGATCTACAATGGAAGGTCTTGCAAAGCTTCGTCCTATCAACAAGGATGGCGTTACAACAGCAGGTAATGCTTCAGGTATCAACGACGGCGCAGCAGCTATCGTTGTTATGAGCGAAGAGAAGGCTAAGGAGCTCGGCGTTAAGCCTATGGCTACTTGGGTAGCAGGAGCTCTTGGCGGTGTTGATCCTTCTATCATGGGTGTTGGCCCTGTAGCAGCTACAAAGAAGGTTCTTGCTCGCACAGGTCTTACAATTGATGATATCGATATTTATGAGGCAAACGAGGCTTTCGCAGCTCAGTCTGTAGCTGTTGGAAAGGATCTTAATTTTGACCTTTCAAAGCTTAACGTCAACGGTGGTGCAATTGCACTCGGACACCCTGTTGGAGCATCAGGATGCCGTATTCTTGTTACTCTTCTTCATGAGATGCAGAGATCTGACAAGAAGCGTGGTCTTGCTACTCTTTGCATCGGTGGCGGCATGGGTTGTGCAACTATCGTTGAGAGAGACTAATTAAATGCTAAAAGGAAACGGATTTTTCCGTTTCCTTTTTATACGAAAAAAGAATTTACGGTATTTAGGCAGGCTTAAGGTTCTGCTGATATACCTAAATTATAGAAACGAACAAGGAGGCAAAGAAAATGGGATTTGTAAATGTTGAAGTTAAGGACAAAATCGCTGTTCTTACAATCAACCGTCCTGAAGCACTCAATGCTCTTAACAGCCAGGTTCTTGATGACCTTAATGCTGCTCTTGATAGCATTGATGTGAACACAGTAAGAGCTCTCGTTCTTACAGGTGCAGGCGAAAAGTCATTT
Organism: Butyrivibrio sp. WCD2001; assembly: GCF_000424485.1. NCBI lineage: Bacteria > Bacillati > Bacillota > Clostridia > Lachnospirales > Lachnospiraceae > Butyrivibrio > Butyrivibrio sp. WCD2001. Next base: position 289,113 of record NZ_KE384200.1, read on the forward strand.
GTAGCAGGTGCTGACATCGGCGAGATGAGCACTCTTACAAAGGCAGAAGGTGAAGCATTCGGTAAGAAAGGAAATGATGTTTTCAGAAAGCTGGAGACATTCCCCATTCCTACAATCGCAGCAGTTAACGGCTTTGCTCTTGGTGGCGGCTGCGAGATTTCAATGAGCTGTGATATTCGTATCTGCTCAGACAACGCTATGTTTGGTCAGCCCGAGGTTGGTCTTGGAATCACTCCCGGATTCGGCGGCACACAGAGACTTGCTCGTCTCATCGGTGCAGGTATGGCTAAGCAGCTTATCTATACAGCACGCAACATCAAGGCTGACGAGGCATACAGAATCGGTCTTGTAAATGCAGTTTATACACAGGAAGAGCTTCTTCCTGCAGCTGAGAAGATGGCAAACACAATTGCAGCACAGGCTCCTATCGCAGTTCGTGCATGCAAGAAGGCTATCAACGATGGACTTCAGCTTGATATCGATAAGGCAATTGAGCTCGAGGAGAAGATCTTCGGCGATTGCTTCGAGACAGAAGATCAGCGTGAAGGTATGGCTAACTTCCTTCGCAAGAAGGACGACCCGAAGAAGGTTAAAGTGGTTGATTTCCAGAATAAATAACTTTTAGGAGGATATATAAATGAAAGTAGCAGTAATTGGCGCAGGTACAATGGGAGCAGGTATTGCTCAGACATTTGCACAGGCAGACACAGTAGATAAGGTTTATCTTTGTGACATTAAGACAGAGTTCGCTGAGGGCGGCTTTGCTAAGATTAAGAAGAGCATCGACAAGATGGTATCTAAGGGAAAGATCGATCAGGCTAAGGCTGATGCTATCATCGGCAAGATCCAGACAGGTCTTAACGACATCTGCACAGACGCTGATCTCGTAGTTGAGGCAGCTCTTGAGGTTATGGATATCAAGAAGAACCTCTTCAAGGAACTTGAGGAGAACATCGTAAAGAATCCTGATTGCATTTTTGCATCTAACACATCATCTCTTTCAATCACAGAGATCGGTGCAGGACTTCCGAAGCCCGTTATCGGCATGCACTTCTTCAATCCCGCTCCTGTTATGAAGCTGGTTGAGGTTATCCAGGGTGCTAACACACCTGAGTCTGACGTTGAGAAGATCAAGAAAATCTCTGAGGATCTTGGCAAGACTCCCGTTCAGGTTAACGAGGCAGCTGGTTTCGTAGTAAACCGTATCCTTGTTCCTATGATCAACGAAGGTATCTTCGTATATTCAGAAGGCGTTTCCGATATCCAGGGCGTAGACACAGCTATGAAGCTTGGCTGCAACCATCCTATGGGACCCCTTGAACTCGGTGACTACATCGGACTTGATATAGTTCTTGCAATCATGGACGTTCTCTACAAGGAGACAGGTGATTCCAAGTATCGTGCTTGCCCTCTTCTTCGTAAGATGGTTCGTGGTAAGAAGCTTGGTGTTAAGACTGGTATCGGTTTCTACGATTACAGCGACGGCGGTAAGGTTCCCACTGATAAAAAGTAAAAGTAATCACTAGGCGCCGTCCTTTGGCGCCTAGTGTAATACTTTGTTCTGGCGAAGGGCTTTGCCCTGAGAGCAGAACTTCCTTAGACAACAATTCATTTAGGAGGATATTTTCATGGATTTTCAGTTAGATCAGCAACATGAAATGGCGAGAGCTCTTTTCAAAGAGTTTGCAGAAAAAGAAGTTAAGCCACACGCTATAGATGTGGATGAGACAGAGGTATTCCCTATGGAGACCGTTAAGAAGATGCAGAAGTACGGTTTCATGGGTATCCCGATTCCGAAGGAATACGGCGGACAGGGATGTGATCCTCTTACATACGCTATGTGCGTAGAGGAGCTTGCAAAGGTTTGCGGTACAACAGCAGTTATCGTTTCCGCACACACATCACTTTGCTGCGATCCTATCATGACATACGGTACAGAAGAGCAGAAGCAGAAGTACCTTGTTCCCCTTGCAAAGGGTGAGAAGCTCGGTGCTTTCGGTCTTACAGAGCCCATGGCTGGTACAGATGCTCAGGGCGTTCAGACCAAGGCTGTTCTTTCAGAAGACGGTAAAGAGTGGATCCTTGATGGTTCTAAGTGCTTCATCACAAACGGTGAGGTTGCTGACGTTTATATCATCATCGCTTACACAGATATCGTTGAGGATAAGAGAGGCAGAAAGACAAAGAAATTCTCAGCATTTATCGTTGAGAAGGGAACACCCGGGTTTACATTCGGTACTAAGGAAAACAAGATGGGTATCCGTGGATCATCCACATACGAGCTCATTTTCCAGGATTGCCACATTCCTGCTGAGAACCTTCTTGGCGCTAGAGGAAAGGGCTTCCCGATCGCTATGCACACACTTGACGGTGGACGTATCGGTATCGCTGCACAGGCTCTTGGTATTGCTGAGGGCGCTCTTGATCGTACAATTGAGTACGTTAAGGAGAGAAAGCAGTTTGGTCGTTCAATCGGTCAGTTCCAGAATACACAGTTCCAGCTTGCTAACATGGCTACACAGTGTGAAGCAGCTAAGATGCTTGTTTACGCAGCAGCAGATGCTAAGAAGAACAAGGATCGTTACTCTGTAGAAGCTGCTAAGGCTAAGCTTTTCGCTGCAGAGGTTGCTATGGATGTTACAACCAAGGCTGTTCAGCTTCACGGTGGTTATGGTTACATCAGAGAGTACGAAGTAGAGAGAATGATGCGTGATGCTAAGATCACAGAGATCTACGAGGGTACATCTGAGGTTCAGAGAATGGTTATCAGTGGAGCATTACTTTCCTAATATCCGGAACCATTCACAAAGGACTATTTACAATTTTTAATAAGGAGAAAACAAATGAAAGTTGTAGTTTGCATAAAGCAGGTGCCCGATACAAAGGGCGGGGTTAAGTTTAAACCCGATGGAACACTCGACAGAGGAGCAATGCTTGCAATCATGAACCCTGATGACAAAGCAGGTCTTGAGGCAGCTCTTCGTCTTAAGGATGAATATGGCGCAGAAGTTACTGTTGTAACCATGGGTCTTCCCAAGGCTGAGGCAGTTCTTCGTGAGGCTATGGCAATGGGTGCTGACAAGGCAGTTCTTGTTACAGACCGCGTACTTGGTGGTGCTGACACATGGGCAACATCTTCAACAATCGCAGGCGCACTCAGAAACCTTGAGTATGATCTCGTAATCACAGGCCGTCAGGCTATCGATGGAGATACAGCTCAGGTTGGACCTCAGATTTCTGAGCACCTTGGACTTCCTGTAATCTCTTACGCTGAGGAGATCAAGGTTGACGAGAAGGCAAAGACTGTTGTTGTTAAGCGTCAGTTCGAGGATCGTTATCACATGGTAGAGGCTAAGATGCCTTGCCTTATTACAGCTCTTGCAGAGCTTGGCGAGCCCAGATACATGACTCCCGGCGGAATCTTCGATGCTTTCGAGAAGGAAGTAACTGTTTGGGGAAGAGCAGATCTTAAGGATGTTGAGGATTCTAACCTCGGTCTTAAGGGATCACCTACTCAGATCGCTAAGGCTTCCGATAAGGTTAAGAAGGGTGCCGGCGAGAAGATCGTTGCTGATTCAGCTGATGAAGCAGTTGATTATCTGTTCGGAAAACTCGAAGAGAAGCACGTTATATAATACCTGCGTAATAGCAGCAAATTAGTTATAAAAAGGAGAACAAAACATGTCTTTAGAAGAATATAAGGGTGTATTTATATTTGCTCAGCAGGTAGACAATGAGCTTTCAGGCATTGCATTAGAGCTTCTGGGCAAAGCAAAAGATCTTGCTAATGATCTTGATGAGAAAAAAGTAACAGCAGTCCTTCTTGGTGACAAGGTAGGCAATCTTGTAGATACTCTTGCAGAGTACGGCGCTGACCGTGTAATCGTTGTTGACGATCCTGAACTTAAGGATTATCGTACAGAGCCTTACACACACGCACTTGCATCTGTAATTAACGAGTACAAGCCTGAGATCCTTCTTGTTGGTGCTACAGCAATCGGTCGTGACCTTGGTCCTCGCGTATCTTCACGTGTTCACACAGGTCTTACAGCTGACTGTACACAGCTTGATATCGGTGATTTCCCGCTTAACCCTGTAGAGGGTCAGGAGCAGAAGCATAAGCAGCTCCTCATGACTCGTCCTGCATTCGGTGGTAACACAATCGCTACTATCGCTTGCCCTGACTTCCGTCCTCAGATGGCTACAGTACGTCCCGGCGTTATGCAGAAGATTGCTCCTGTAAAGGGCGCTAAGGCTGAGGTTGTTGAGTACAATCCCGGATTTACAGAGAATGCATGCTATACAAAGATCCTTGAGATCGTTAAGGCAGTTTCAGAGGTTGAGGATATCCAGGAAGCTAAGATCCTTGTATCTGGCGGACGTGGAGTTGGAAGCCCTGAGAACTTCAAGATCCTTGAGGACCTTGCAAAGGTTCTTCACGGAACAGTATCTTGCTCACGTGCAGTTGTAGATTCAGGCTGGAAGCCGAAGGATCTTCAGGTAGGTCAGACAGGTAAGACTGTTCGTCCTAAGGTTTACTTCGCAATCGGTATCAGCGGAGCTATCCAGCACGTTGCAGGTATGGAAGAGTCAGATCTCATCATCGCTATCAACAAGGATGAGAACGCTCCTATCTTCGATGTAGCAGATTACGGAGTAGTAGGCGACCTTAACAAGATCGTTCCTGCACTTACAAAGAAGCTTGAGGCTGCACTCGCTGAAAAGTAATCACTTGGCGAGGGCTTTAGCCCGAGGGCAGAACTTTCATATTATATGACTTTAAGAGGGCTGTGGATATCATTATCCACAGCCCTTTATCATTTTGTCTGGATTTATGTGTGGGTATATTGGGATGTCTTTTGGCGTGGTGGCGGTAATTACCAGGATAGAAACTAAATGGCAGAAATCTGGGTATGGTTGTAAAAATATAATACCAAAATATATATGAAATAAGAGATATATTGGCTTAAGGGAAAGTTTATGTTACCAAGATGGAAGTAAAATGGGAGATATCTGGGTATTGTAGTTGAGATTTATTACCAAGAAAGATGGGAAATAAGAGATATCTTGGTCTATTGAGAGGTTTTTACTACCAAGATGTAAACAAAATGAAAGATATATAGGTTGAGATAGTAGGATTCTTCTTCAAGCTATATGTGGAACACAGTGATATGTATACAACACAGATACCAGATGTCGATGATCTCTGTGAAATAAAAGAAAAGTATAAAAACACAGAAGCAATTATCACATGAATCTGTGGAATAGAAAGGACATAGCAAAACACAGATGTCTTTATATGAGGTAATCTGTGTTTTGGAAAATAAGGGTAAAAACACAGACAATGGTTTTAGAAAGAATCTGTGAAATAAGAAGAAATGGAAAAAACACAGCTGACAGACAAAAGTCCATCTGTGAAGCGTGTGAAAATGCAAAAATCACAGATGGGAAGTGGTATAAATGGATGAAGATGTGTCAAACAGCTAAATAAAGGGAAAATGTTATCGAATTTTTATATATTATAAATTCTCCCTTTATAATCTGAAAAAAGCTATATGATAGAATAGAATTTAAGTAAGAATGATGTTTTCTGAACCTATGTAAGACAAAGAATCATAGGAAAAAACAAAAGCCACGCAATTAATAAAATCTCAGGAAAAGCTGAATGGCTGAAAACAATAGAATAATAGGTAATAATAGAATAATAGGTAATAGCATGATACCGTTAAACAAATTAAGCAATACGTCGCAAAGAAAGCGGCAGATCCATCACAGAAAATCTGTCGCCTTGATACTTGCGGCGCTTTTTATTGCTCTGGGGGTTGGCTATATTTTGCAGGGGGTATCATCGGATTATAAATCCGGGGACATAGGGAATCATGCGATAACAGCTAAGATCAATAATACAATAGTAGCGAAGGCCAAAAGCGCAATAATGGCAGATAACGGCGGTAAAACATCAACTCAGGCGGCTGCCGGGTATAACAGGCAAAGAGACTATCTGGCTGAATATTCATCCATAAGCTATGACACCAGTAAAGGGCTTGTATCCAATGAGATAAATGCGCTGGCACAGTCTTCTGATGGATATATCTGGGTTGGGACGTATTCGGGACTGTACAGATATAACGGAATAAAATTCGAAGCTGCTGATATAGATGACAATATCTGCAACGTAATGGTCATGTACGTTGATTCGAAGAGAAGGCTATGGATAGGCACAAACGATACGGGGCTTGTGTGCTATAACCCTGAAACTGAGGAGAAGAGCAGGTTTACCTCTGAGGACGGACTGAGTGCTGATTCCATAAGATCAATATGTGAGGATGACAGCGGAAACATTTATGTCGGGACAGTTTCAAGCATAACAGTTATACATGAGGATATGACGCTGGAAAAACTGGATGATTTGACGGGTATCACCTCAGTAAGATCTATGAGTTATGTGACAGACGGCATCATTGCCGGAGTCACTAACGGTGGAACGCTGTTTTTCCTGAAAGGTAGTGACCTTCTTCAGGAATTGGAATTTGAGGAGACAGGCATTACCTATACGACAGTGGCCTGTACAGACGGAGATACACTCCATCTCGGAACCTCGGACAACATACTTCAGCGCTGCAGTTACAATGGCGGAAACATTGAGATAACAGGACAGGTCGAAACAGAAAACATAAATTACTACAACAAGCTTGTACCGGAGCAGAATGGAACAGGCTGCTTTTTCTGCGCAGAGAACGGACTAGGTATCATTGATGAAAACGGTAATGTCACGAGACTTATGAAAAACGGCTTTGGAAGCTCTGTTTCAGACTGTATCTATGATTACCAGGGCAATGTGTGGTTTTCGTCAAATAAACAGGGAATGCTGGAGTTTTCCAAGAATCCCTTCTACAACGTCTTTGTGAAAGCCGGACTTGATGAAGCGGTCGTAAACAGCGTCCTCGTTGATCATGGAGAGATATACATCGGCATGGACAAGGGCCTTGCAATTCTTGATGAAGAGACTTGTACAGCGAAGGATTACGACTATATTAAGTACTTCGAAGGAGTCCGTATAAGGCATCAGATGGTCGACAGCAAGCATAATATATGGCTGTCAACTTATGGCAAGGACGGACTTATAAGAGTAAGCGCAGACGGAGAGGTTAAGTCTTTTAATGAGACGAGCGGAACGCTTGGCGGAAGATTCAGGTATTGCCTTGAACTGTCTAACGGAGAAGTTGTAGCAGCCAGCAATATGGGTATTAACTTCATAGACGGAGATGAGATAGTCTGTACTATCGGAGAAGAGGAGGGCATGGAATCCCCGCAGATGCTTACAATTGTGGAGGATAAGGACGGAAGCATACTCGCCGGTTCGGACGGCGAAGGAATATATATTATAAAGGATCACAAAATAATCGGCCATAAGGGTCCCGAGGAAGGCTTGGGAACACAGGTGGTCCTTCGCATCGTGCCCTATAATGACGGCTTCATCTATGTCACAAGTAATGCGATGTACTATGACGACAGAAGCACTATAAGAAAGCTGGATGCATTTCCCTATACCAACTGCTATGACGTTTATATCACGCCCGATAAGGTGGCCTGGATAAGCTCCAGCGCCGGAATTTTCATTGCTAAAGCAGATGACGTGATTGAAAACGAAGAATATACACTGGATTTGCTGGATTACTCCAGAGGTTTTAACACATCACTTACAGCTAATGCGTGGAACAGCATTACAGGTGAGGAGGGTGACCTTCTCCTATGCTGTACTGACGGTGTAAGAAAAGTCTCGACCACATCCTATGATGCCTTTGACAATGGCTATCTCATTGATCTGGACAAGGTTACTGCAGACGACGAGCCGGTTGTGCAAGGTGAGAACGGAGTCTATGAAATTCCTGCAGGCGCAAGGCGTATACAGTTTGAAATATCGATATTGAATTACCTGCTGTCGAATCCTCTCATCAAATTCTACCTTGATGGTGCAAAGGACGACGGTGTCAGTGTATATCAGGATGAACTGTCTTCTTTATCGTACACCAATTTGCCCTACGGAGATTATACGATGCACATTCAGGTGCTCGATAAGAATACAAGAAAAGTCCTGAGGGACGAAGTCTATCCTATATACAAAAAGGCTCATTTTACAGAGCTTCCGATATTCAGAATAGGTATGGTTGTCCTTGTAGCAGGCTCAGTCGGATTCCTGGTTTGGTGGTTCCTCAGATCGACAATTATCAGAAGACAGTACGAGGAAATTCGTGTTGCAAAAGAGGAGGCCGACAGGGCTAACAGCGCTAAATCACGTTTCCTTGCAAATATGTCGCATGAAATCAGAACGCCTATCAATACTATAATCGGTATGGATGAGATGATCCTTAGAGAGGATAAGAGCCTCTCCATGCCGCAGTACTCAGGACAGGTAACAGGTTATGCCGTATCGATAAAAAGGGCTTCAGAGACGCTTTTGTCACTTGTAAACGATATCCTTGACCTCTCCAAGATAGAGTCGGGGAAGATGAATCTTGTGGAGAAAAGTTATGACCTCTGGGAATTCCTGAAGACCATAACAACCATGATCCGAGTGAGGAGTAACGAAAAGGATCTTCTTTTTGAAACGGAAATAGATCCGGAGATACCGCGCTATCTCTACGGCGATGACGGCAAAATAAAACAGGTTCTCATGAACCTTCTGACAAACGCTGTCAAGTACACGAGGGAGGGATCCTTCAAACTGGTTCTTGAGCTTGTGAAGAAGGAAGGCGATACCTGTACCATAAATTACAGCGTATCCGACACCGGAATCGGAATAAGACCCGAGGATATGGACAAGCTGTTCTCAGCCTTTGAGAGACTTGAGGAGCAGAAAAACAGCGGCATCCAGGGAACCGGTCTGGGACTTGATATTTCCAGGCAGTTTGTTGAACTTATGGGAGATGAGCTTAAGTGTGAGAGTACCTATGGCGAGGGATCGAAGTTCTTCTTTACACTGGTACAGAAGGTGGAAAAGGATGAACCTATAGGTGAGTTCAAGGAAGATGAAACTGCTGCAGATGACGAGGAGAACTACGTTCCCGGCTTCATCGCACCTGACGCGAGAATCCTTGTTGTTGATGACAACGAGATGAATCTGCAGGTATTAAAGGGGCTTCTTAAGGCAACGAAGCTCAATGTGGACACAGCGCTAAGCGGAAAAGAATGCCTTAAAAAGCTGGCAAAGGAGCACTATGAACTGGTACTTCTTGATCACATGATGCCTGAGATGGACGGAATCGAAACACTTAAAAGGATAAGGGAAGAAGGGTACGAGCTTCCTGTATTTGCGTTGACTGCAAATGCAGCTCACAGCGGCGAGCACTACTATGTAAAGAAGGGATTTAACGGATATCTTGAGAAGCCCGTGAATGTTAAAAAGCTTGAGGAAACACTTAAGAGCAATATCCCCGAGGAATTATTGCAGGAGCCGGATCCCACTGATTTTGCATCCGAAGAAAATTCAGGAGAGAACGAAAATCCCATGGAGGGCATGGAGTGGCTGTTCTCCGTTAACGGAATTGATGTGACTGAGGGCATTAGAAACTGCGGAAACGGCAAGGCTTTTCTTGATGCACTTCATACCTTCTATTTCACTGTGGAACAAAAGGCGGATGAGATTGAAAAGGCCTATGATGAAGGGGATTACGATTTTTACACCATAAAGGTACATGCCCTTAAGAGCTCCGCCAGAATTATCGGAGCGTCGAAATTGTCCGAACTTTCTGCTAAAATGGAAGAAGCAGGAAAGACCGGAAATATTGAAGAAATAAAAGAAAACACGACTTCGCTTCTTGAAATGTACAGAGAGTACAAAAACAGCCTTTCAAAGCTGTCCGAAAAAGAGGACAATGAAGAGAAGGAGAAATGCGACGAAGCCACCATTGAAGAGGCCTATGGGGCACTTAAGGAATTCGCTCCGGTGATGGACTATGATTCCTTCGAAATGGTACTTCTCGACATGAAGGAGTATGATTGCGGAAGCGAAAACAATGACAGATTCGAGCGGCTTTTCAGATTACTCAAGGAACTGAACTGGGATGAAATCACAAAGGTTTTGGAAGAGGTTTAAGCGATGAGTATGGGAAATCAGGAATTGATGCTTATAGGAATTAAGGAGACTTTCGTCATACGTGCTCTTGAGAATAAACTCAGGGAGGCAGGTATAGACTTCTTCTTTGTTACGCCCGATATCGATGTGGTGAGCAAAAAATGGGATAACGCATCAGCAATTGCATACTATCTTGATCAGTCTGAGAAGATTGAGAAATCGTTTCTTCACTATCTGAACGAGCACCTGACAGAGGATGATAAGCAGATTATTATCATCGGCGAAAAGGTAGACACCGATATCGCCAAGGGACAGCTGCCCAGTGGAATGATTCTGAAGACGTTCCTTCGGCCACTGGATGTTGAGGACTTCATCGAAACGGTCAAGAACCAGTTTTCGGAACTTCTGAATCCTTCGAAAAAAAGCATCATGATAGTGGACGACGATGCCACCTACATAGGTCTGATCAGGGACTGGCTTCGCGAGAAATATACGGTTTCCATGGCTGTGTCCGGGCTTCAGGCGATCAGGATTCTTGGAAGGACACAGGTGGACCTCATACTTCTGGACTATGAGATGCCGATTACAAGCGGACCGCAGGTTCTTGAGATGCTCAGAAACGACCCCTCAACCAGGGATATTCCGGTTATTTTCCTTACGGGCAAAAGTGACAAGGAAAGTGTTATGAAGGTTGTAAACTTAAAGCCCGAAGGCTATCTTTTAAAGTCCATTAAGCGGGAAGAGCTTATGGCAGATCTGCAGAGATTCTTTGCTGAGAGAAAATAGCAGATAAAAAATGTAAGAGGAGATTTTTGGTAATGAAAAGTATTTTGGACTATGAGACAGTAGCGCTTGTCGATGAGGATGATGCGATCGAGATAATAGATCAGACGCTTCTTCCCGGAAAAACGGAGATGATAAGGCTGCGCACGGGGGAGGAAATCTGGAATGCGATTTATCTTCTTCAGGTTCGCGGTGCACCGGCTATCGGAGTAGCTGCGGGCTTTGGTCTTTATATTCTTATGAAACATTCGAAGGCAGAGACTTTTTCGGAGTTCATGACAGAACTCAAGGAAAAGAGTGACTACCTCAATTCTTCAAGACCCACAGCGGTGAACCTTTCCTGGGCACTTAAGCGCATGGAAGCACATGTGATGAGCGTGGCTAAGGAGCGCGGAATGACAGAGGAAGGTGGGGCAGGCTCTTTTGACAGGGACGCTCTTATAACCGAAATGAGAGAGGAATCCGAGCGCATTAAGGCGGAGGACATCGATGTTTGCAGAAGGATCGGAGAGAACGGCCTCACTCTTATAAAGGACGGCTACGGCCTTCTGACACACTGCAACGCGGGACAGCTTGCGACCTGCAAGTACGGCACAGCCACAGCGCCTATGTATCTTGCTCATGAAAAGGGCATGAATATACGCGTTTACTGCGATGAGACAAGACCTCTCCTTCAGGGGGCAAGACTCACCGCATTTGAGCTGCAGTCAGCCGGAATAGATACAACTCTTTTGTGCGATAACATGTCAGCATCTCTTATGAAAACCGGTGCGATAGACGCTATTTTCGTGGGGTGCGACAGAGTTGCCGCTAACGGAGATGCCGCCAATAAGATCGGAACCAGTGTGGTGGCGACTGTGGCAAAACGCTACGGAATCCCTTTTTACGTATGCGCGCCAACCTCAACAATTGACATAAACACGAAGACCGGCGACGACATAAAAATCGAACAGAGAAAACCCGAAGAGGTTACCGAGATGTGGTATAAGGAGCGAATGGCTCCGGAGGGAGTGAAGGTTTATAATCCTGCTTTTGATGTTACGGATAACGAGCTTATAACAGGCATAGTTACTGAATTTGGAGTGCTTCGTGCGCCGTACGATGTTAGCATTGCTGAACTATTTGACAGAATGTAATCGTGTTTGAAGAGAACGGAAAAATAGTATTAAATATTCATAAATTCGTGCAATTTCATTGAGCGTTATTTTTTTCGGTGATAGAATATTTTTGGAAGAGTATATGCCGAAATAATACGCGAGGGCACTGATAATGGCTGTAATTACTGCCGATGAGGATAAAAGTTTATATCAGCCCGATTTAATAGCTAACGAGCTGTTACTCATAAAGAAACAGGGCGGAGATGTTGAAAAGTACAAGGAACAGAATTTCAACATTTATCAGCTTGCGGAAATCCGAAAGGGACTTTCCACCGGGGTTAATGTAGACACCTATGCCAAGCCTGATGTGCCCTGGAATGAGATGGAAGAGATACGGCTTGAGCTTCAGAGCGGAATAGATATGTCTTCTTATCGTGAGGCGGGCTTTGATATAATGCAGCTTGCCGAGATCAGAGAAGGGCTCTCGGAAAATCTTGATGTTTCCGAGTATGCAAGGCCGGAGTTTTTTTCAGACCAGATGAAACAGATCAGACTCGGACTTATGGCGGGTGTGCCTGTTATCTTCTATCAGGATGAGAGATTCAACTGGCTGCAGATGCAAGAGATCCGGATTGGTCTCGAGCACGGCACAGACATATCTCAGTATGCGCGAATAGATATGCCCTACATGAAAATGAGGGTGATAAGAGAGAGCCTCGAGGATGGCCTCGAGCTTGACGAGAGATTGATTCGCAATAAGGATGCATCCACATTGGAGCAGATCCACATTGCTTTTAAGGAGAAGATAGATATCTCCGAATATGTAAAAAGAAATTTTGATGCCGAGCAGCTGGAACAGATCAGAAAGGCAAAACAGGAAGGAATCGAGGATATAGACCGTTACTTCCTTTTTGGCATGCGCGGCGAATGTATGCATGAGGTCAGAAAAGGGCTGGAGCAGAACCTCGATGTTTCCATTTATGCCGATGAGAAATACGGTTGGAAGCAGATGAGAGAGCTGCGCCTTGGACTTGAACATCAGATTGATGTTACGCCCTATGCAAAGTCCCTTTATCGCGCAGATCAGATGTACGAGATAAGAAGGGGACTTGAGAACAATGTAGATGTAGATTTGTATAAGAGCATGGTTCATCCCGCGCAGGAGATGCGAATCATGCGTAAATGGCTTGAGGAGGGTAAAACTCTTCCCAGCAATTTGAGCAAGCTATTTACGGGACAGCTCCAGGAAGAACTGGATAAACCTGCGGATGAAGAGGTTAAGGCGTGGCAGTTCCTTCAGACTGAGGAAGGACGCCTTATCGATATTTCGGAAGATAAAATGAAGTGCTATTTTACTCTTCCTCTCGGAGCCAAGGGAACAACATATACTCTTGAGAAGGTGATTAAGCTGCTGTACAGCGCCCGTGTACGAAGGGGCGTCAGCAGGAAGGCCATCGAAGAGATGATACTGAATAAGAAGTTCGGGGTTAAGACCCTGGTAGCTCAGGGAAAACCGCCTGTGAACGGGGCTGATGGATATTATGAATTCCTTATGAATTTAAACGAGGACATTCAGCCGGATTTAAGCAGCGGAGACGTGGCGGATTTTTCCAGGGTAAAAGTGTTCCAGGAGGTCAAGCTCGGAGATAAGCTTGCAATCTATCATCCCGCAACTGTCGGTGAGGACGGCTTCGATGTCAACGGAAAACTGTTAAAGGCAAAGCCTGGAAAAGGAAAACCGATACTAAAAGGACAGGGATTCATGATGCTGGCCGATAAGCAGACGTATGTGTCCTCGCTTGCGGGTGTCGGAAGAATCCTAAACGGTGAGATAAGGATTGATAAGGCTAAGACCTACGAATCACTTATCAATGTCAAAGATAAGATAGTCTACGACGGAACCATCTGGGTAAAAGGAGATGTAGACAATGTTTACATCCAGGCAAAAGGTGATGTTGTGGTGGACGGAAGCGTTTCGTGTTCCGATATACATGCCGGCGGCCGCGTGTTTGTCAAAAAAAGTATTGTCGGAAATGTAAACGACCGTGTTTCGATAACGGCCGGAGGCATGGTGGCAGCAGCTCATCTTGATACGGCAAACATCAAGTGCAAGGGTGATCTTATTTCCAACGACTGCCTGAACTGCGATGTATCAGCTGACGGAAAAGTCGTTATGCTTGGCGAAAAAGGACTTGTGAGCGGAGGTGTCGTTACCTCACTAAGGGGCGTTGAAACAGCGGTTCTTGGAAGCAAAACAGTTAAGGAAACAGTTGTAAGAACGGGCATTACGGAGGAACTTGATTACGAGTACCAAATGCTTCTTAAGAATGTCAGTCGTTTATATGCGGAGCTCAAAACGTATGAACAGCAGCGGGTAAAACTTCAGTCGTTTAATGATAATACCAATAAACAGGCGCTGCAGATAAAAATCAAGGTAAATGCGGAATCTGCAATAAAGGAAGCAGAGCTTGAAACGCTTAACGAGAGAAAGAAAGATATAGAAAAAGAGATGGAATCGGTTAGGGATGCCAAAGTCATAGTCTCAAGACTTGTATTTAGCGGAACTACCGTGAAACTTGGCAACAGAGTACTGAGAGTTCATGAAATAGTAGAAACATCCAGGGGAATAACATTTACAGGGAAAGATGGCGGACTGGTAATGCTTGACGGTGAGAAACCGATAGCAAGGAGCTAAAAGTGGCTGACAAGAGTATTCTAATTGTAGATGACACAGAAATAAATAGAGGTATCCTGGCTGAAATTTTCAAGGATAAGTATGATATTCTGGAGGCTGAAAACGGAAAGAAGGCTCTTGGAATTATTGCGCAGAAAAAGGACGAGATCGCCGCGATTCTGCTTGATATTGTCATGCCTGAGATGGATGGATTCAGACTTTTGGAGGAACTTTTCAAGCACAAGATTCCCGACAAGATTCCGGTTTTGATGATTACTGCGGACACTTCAGCAGAGACCGAGAGAAAGTGCTACCAGACAGGCGCTACCGACGTTATTCATAAACCCTTTGATTCATTTATAGTCCAACACAGGGTTAAGAGGGCTATCGAGCTCAATATGAACCGCAAGGTTCTTGAACAGAAGGTTAACGATCAGACCAAGGTTCTTAAAAAGCAGTACCTGGTTCTTAAAAAGCAGGAGGAACGCTTAAGGGAGACCAACAGCAGAATTATCGATACAATCTGTACGATAGTTGAGTTCCGTAATCTTGAGTCAGGATATCACTTAAAGAGGATCAAGGGCTTTGTTCAGATTCTGGCAAATGTGGCGATGAGAAACTATCCCGAATTCGGACTTACACCGCACAAGATAGAGGTTATTACAAATGCCAGTGCCATGCACGACATCGGAAAGATCACCGTTCCCGATGCTATTTTGCTAAAGCCCGGACGTCTTACGCCCGATGAATTCGACATCATGAAGTCGCATACCACAAGAGGTTGCGAGATCGTTAAGATGCTGGCAGACCTGCAGGATAAGGAGTATCTTGAGGTCAGCTACGATATATGCAGACACCATCATGAAAAATACGACGGCAAGGGTTATCCCGACGGCTTAAAGGGAGAGGAAATCTCCATCGCTGCGCAGCTAACCTCCCTTGCGGATGTCTATGATGCGCTTGTAAGTGACCGTGTATATAAATCAGCTTATTCGCCCAGCAAGGCCTATGAGATGATCAAAAATGGTGAGAGCGGAATCTTCTCCACAAAGATGCTAGCCTGCTTCGATATTGCAAGACCCGAGATGGAGGCCATGGTTGCAAGAACCAAGGCAGAGGAGGAAGCAAATCTGGCCGCCGGTGGCGGAGGCTTGCTTAGCCAGTGATAGTACTGTACTATAATATAAGTCTATAAAGATAAAGTATGGGATGAATTTTAATTTATAAAAATTCATCCTTTTATTATATGAAAAAAGGAAACTTGAACAGATGGAAAAGAATCCGTATGAATCACTGATTTTAATACCGGCAACGCTGGTTATGAATTTGTTTGTTTTTAAGATAACACCCTTAATGGATGTGTATCTGATCCCATGGGATCCCGATATGATAGGAACTCCATTTCCGGTTATTACTTTAGTGCTGAAGATGGCAATGCCGATCTTCGACGTAATAATAACTATCATCGCCGTGGTGATTATGGTAGTACGACTGATACGACAGAAAAAGTGACGCCGAGCGGAGATCGAACCCGTTAGAGTCCACCGGACTCGAACAAAATAAGAGCCATAGCTAATTGCTATGGCTCTTATTTTAATCGACGTGTGTGAAAGGATTCGAACCCTCGACCTTCTGGTCCGTAGCCAGACGCTCTATCCAGCTGAGCTACACACACATGCCTGCACAACTTGTGCAGCAAAAATTATTATAACATCGAATAAGTAATTGTCAATACTGTTTTTAAATTTCTTTTTCTTATTTTCTGTTTCCCAGGTTCGAGACACAAAAAATCCCCCATTAATGGGAGGAGACCGGCATGGGTGGGGACTCCATACCGGTCATTAAGAAAAGGAGATTGTCCTTTTTGTTCTGCAATAAGTATATCGACAAAAGTTCCCGGAACTTTATAGTGAAATAAAAAATTTTTTAAAACTACAAACTGTGATAAAATAAAACGGATTTAATTAGTCACCCGCAGATTATTATAAAAGGATAACTATGCAGAGATTTGATTTGATTGCGCCATGCCATTTCGGTCTGGAAGCGGTTTTGAAAAAAGAAATAATTAACCTTGGTTATGAGATACGCGAGGTTGCGGACGGAAGAGTGACCTTCATCGGTGACGCGGACGCCGTTGTCCGTGCTAATATCGGACTGAGGACGGCCGAGAGAGTACTCATCAAGGTTGGTTCTTTTCATGCGATAACCTTCGAGGAGCTGTATCAGGGAACCAGAGCGCTTCCCTGGGAACAATACATTCCGAAGGACGGCAAGTTCTGGGTTAAGAAGGCCAGCAGTGTTAAAAGTAAGCTTTTTAGCCCGTCTGACATACAGTCCATTATGAAAAAAGCGATGGTTGACAGACTTTCCGATATCTACGGAATCATGCGTTTTGAGGAAAGCGGCGAGAGCTTCCCGGTGAGGGTTTTCCTTATGAAGGATGAGGTTACCGTGGCCCTTGATACGACAGGCGAGTCACTCCACAAGAGAGGCTACAGAAAGCTTGAGGCCAAGGCTCCGATTGCCGAGAACCTGGCGGCCGCTCTTTTGATGCTGACACCCTGGAAACCCGACAGGATACTTGTGGATCCCTTCTGCGGAAGCGGAACCTTCCCCATTGAGGCGGCGATGATCGCGGCGAACGTGGCACCCGGAATGCACAGACATTTCACAGCGGAGAAATGGACACATATCATTACTTCCCAGAACTGGAAGGATGTGCGCGAGGAGTGCGCTGATGAGATTCACTTTGGCGTCGATACCGATATTCAGGGCTACGACATCGATCCTGAGGTTATTGATATTGCCAGGATAAATGCCGAGAAGGCCGGCGTCGATAAAATGATACATTTTCAGGCGAGACCTGTCGCTGACTTAAGTCACAGGAAGAAATACGGCTTCATTATCACCAATCCGCCCTACGGCGAGAGAATCGGTGAGCAGAAGGAGCTTCCTGAGCTTTACAAGACGCTTGGCGAGAGATATAAGGCGCTGGATTCCTGGTCTATGTACCTTATAACCGCATATGACAAGGCGGAGCGCGATATCGGCAAAAAGGCCGACAAAAACCGTAAGATTTACAACGGTATGATAAAGACCTATTTTTACCAATACATGGGACCTAAACCTCCCAGAAGGAATATAAGTAATGATTGAAAACAGACTACGGAAAACCGCGATCATGACCGGTATATTTGTGGTGCTGTCGCTCGGAGTCATGTTCTTTAGAGCTGCCACCAAGGATGTCATAATCGCTGAAGCGGGTGAGGAGGTTGTAACAAAAATCGAAGATGCCCGTGAATATGAATTGAAAATTCAGGCTCCCACGACTTCTAAAGGAAACGGAAGCCTGGTGATACCGCTTGAGAGCGGGGTATCTTCAGACAGCATCACCTTTGAGGAGAGGCACGGACTTCACCAGTTTGTGCTCTATGTAAAGGGCAAAGACCCTGAATTTTATGCGAAAAACGGTGTGGTGACAGACCTCATCTGCATCCAGAAGGCTACCTTCAGCCCTCTTGGAGATAGCGGTCTTGTGTGCCTTAAATTCTGGCTTGACGGCCTATACGAGAATTCAACTTCGCTCGGAGACGGCGAGATTGTGGTGAATTTTAACGCACCTTCGGGTGACTATGAAAATGTAGTAGTAATCGATCCTGTGGATGAGCTCGGGCTTAAGATGATCCCATATATTAAGAACGCTTTTCAGGGAGATGAGAGCGTGAAGCTGTATTTTACCACGCTCGATGACACCGAGGTTGGAGCGGAGGCGCTTGCATCACTTATAAATGATTCCGGTGCGGATTTCTATGTGCAGCTTGGAATCGACGAGACAGTCGAGAGCGACGCAGGTGTAAGGACTTATTTCAACGACAGATTTTTCATAAGAGGCTTCGGAAATGTGGAACTCGCCGACAAGCTTGAGATGAGCGTTGCGGAGAACTCAGGTAACAAGGCTCTCGGGCTATCTTCTTCCTATAAGGAGAATGAAAAGCTGACCACTTCAAAGATTCCGTCTGCCTTCGTGACAATCGGCAATCTCAATAACAGAGTCGATCACGACAAGCTTTCCAAGGACAGCTATATAGAGAAGTGCGCTAAGGGTGTTGCAGAGGGAATTCGCAATGCTTTTGAGGCGGTAAATCCCACAGATTCCTCATCTGAGGATGATGCGCTGCAGGGAATTATAAACGGCTAATCGATACAATTTATTTGTAATGGAGATATATTATGAAAATAATTTTTGCTACCGGTAATGAAAACAAGATGAGAGAAATCAGAGAGATTCTGGGCGGAGTTGCATCCGAGATCAATTCCATGAAGGATGAGGGAATCGACCTTGATATAGTTGAGGACGGCACCACTTTTGAGGAAAACTCCATGATCAAGGCAAGAGCTGTCGCTGATTACTGCAAAGAGAAGGGGATGACCGATTTTTGCATCATGGCTGATGACTCAGGACTTGAGATTGATTACCTGGACAAGGCGCCCGGCATATATTCCGCCAGATTCCTTGGACATGACACACCATATTCCGAGAAGAACAAGCAGATCCTCGAGAAACTTGAAGGCGTTCCGGATGAAAAGCGCACTGCCAGATTCGTATGTGCCATAGGAGCAGTTCGTTCAAATGGCGAGGAGCTTGTAGTCAGGGCTACAATGGAAGGAATAATCGGCCATGAGATTGCAGGTGAAAACGGCTTTGGCTATGATCCGATCTTCTTCCTGCCCGAATACGGCAAGACTTCCGCAGAGATTAGCCCTGAGGAGAAGAACGCAATAAGCCACAGAGGCAAAGCGCTCAGAATGATGGCTGAGAAGCTTAAGTAATCACTTAGTAAGGTAATATTTTTGTATGCATAAAATTTTGGTTGTTAGTGACACACATAGAAAAGATGAGAATTTTTATAAGGCTGTAGAGGCGGAAAGCCCTGTCAGCCTTATCATTCATTGCGGCGACACGGAGGGAAGTGAAACGCAGATGCAGCAGCTTGCAGGCGCTCCCATGCGGATTGTGAGAGGCAATAACGACTTCTTTTGTAGTCTTCCCGATGAGCAGGTTTTTGAAGTTTGGCCGCACACATTTTTCCTTACTCATGGACATAGATATCTTGTGAATATGGGCAGCGATGAGATCATGCGCGAGGCATTCTCAAGAGGCGCAGATGTCGTGATCTACGGCCACACCCACAAGCCTGTGGCGGCGGAGATAGACGGCATGTACGTGTTTAACCCCGGAAGCCTCTCCTACCCCAGACAGGAGGGCAGAAAACCTTCATATCTCGTGCTTACTATTGATGATGAAGGCGAGCTGACTTATGAGATTAAGTATTTGGATGTGCTGTAAGGGATGATTTTGAAGATATTGACCGGAGTAGAAGATCAATTGTTTGGTAGATATTGAACTGGTTTGAGGAATTATTACTTGTTGTATGTTGGCTGATATTATTTTTGTTGAATTGGAGGCGTCTGACGTTTGTCGGGCTCCTTTTTAGTCTTTTAAGGATAGAGGAGCTTGGCTGGTTTGAGTTTGTGGCTCAGTCTGATGAAAATAATTTAGTTTGTGCCTAGCTTGATGAAAATACTTTGGTTTGTGTCTAGCTTGATGAAATGGTGGACGAAAAGTCATAATGTTTGACGTAATATCTATAAAGAAAATAAACTATTTTACGAGCATTATTTTGCGTAAAAGCACACAAAACAAAAAATGTCTATAAAGGTATGCGAATATATATTAAGGAAAAGCACATATCTTTAGGCCATATAAAAGGATTCAGGAGGTATGATCATGAACGAAACACTGAAGGTTTTGGAGACAAGGCGTAGCTGCAGAAAATTCAAGCCGGACATGGTTGAGAAAGAAGAGCTTGATGCCATCATTAAAGCGGGAACTTATGCGGCAACAGGGATGGGCAAGCAGAGTCCTATCATCATCGCGGTTACCGGGAAGGAGCTGCGCGATGCGATTTCAGAGGAAAACAGGAAAATCGGTGGATGGGATGAAGGGTTTGATCCTTTTTACGGGGCACCGGCTATTCTGATAGTTCTTGCAGATAAAAGTGTTCCCACGCATGTGTACGATGGCTCGCTCGTTATGGGAAACCTTATGAATGCCGCAGAGAGCCTTGGGGTTGCCAGCATTTGGATTCACAGAGCGAAGGAAGAGTTTGAGTCAGAGTTTGGAAAAAATCTTCTGAGTAAGCTTGGAATTAGTGGTGATTATGAAGGAATCGGCCACTGCGCACTTGGATATGCGGCTGAGCCTCCTAAGGATGCAGCTCCGAGAAAAGAGAACTATGTTTATTATGCTGAATAAATGATGTTTGATGAGGAGAGTACCGGCAAAGTGCTCTCTTTTTTTATTTTATAGAAAATCGCAAGTGAATATTAATTTTAAAATGAGAAACTTTTTTGTAACAAAATGTTTAGTCTTTTTATAAGAAGTTAATTTCTCATTTTGACAATTATAAAAGATAATATATATGTAGGATTGTACGTAGTTCTCTTTTAAAAAGGAGATTAATTATGGCAAATACAAAAGCAGCGGCACCTGAAACAGCACCAGCACCGGCACCGGAAAAGAAGCCAAGAGCAACCAGAAAGAAAGCGGCTCCCGCAGCAGCAGCTCCAGAAGCAGTAGAAGCACTTGAAGCTCCGACAGCTCCTGAGGCGGCAACAGTTCCGGAAGCAGTAGCAGCACCTGAAGCAGCGGCAGCGCCTGAAGTTGTAGAAGCTCCTGCGCCAGCACCGGCTCCGGAAGTTGCACCTGAGGCAGTGGTTCCTGAAGCAGCACCAGCTCCGGAAGTTGCGGCACCACCTGAGGCAGCACCGGTTCCTGAGGTTGAAGTTGCACCTGAGGCAGCGGTTCCTGAAGCAGCGCCAGCTCCAGAGGCTGTAGCTACTCCTGAAGTAGCGGCTCCTGCGCCTGAGGCTCCTGCTGAGGAGGCGGATAAAAACCTCGAGAAAATTGCATTTGCAGAAGAGGTTGCTGCTTTTGAAGCGCAGGAAGCAGCAAAGGCGGAAGCTGAGGCAGCTGCGGCGGCAATGGCAGCAGAAGCTGCGGCACCAGTGGTAGAGGAAGCACCTGCGCCTGAGATCGAGATTCCTGCAGTAGA